>CAJXMZ010000018.1 GCA_913056315.1 uncultured Ectothiorhodospiraceae bacterium | reverse complement strand
GTGCTCATTGCCGAGGACTGGACGGCCAATAACTACGATATCTCTCATCAGCCTGGAGATTTCACGATCATTCCAGCCGATGTGCTGCTGATCAAAGCACCTTCGCTAGAGGTGAGCTACGGCGATGATTTGCCTGAATTCAGTGGAATCACGGCGAAGTATCTGGATAGTGCTGACAATACAATTAGCTCGCTGGCTCCGGTCTACGACGCTTCCTGCGCGCTGTATCAGGTCGATGACAGTGCTGGTACGACGGTTGAATTCGGTTTTGCCATTGTCGATGCACCATTAAGCTCCGCCGGGCGTGCGCAGGCGGGTGGGTACAATGTCTCGCCGAATGATCAGACCAGCGTGGTCAGTAGCAACTTTGATGATCTGGTCATGGTGGGCAGCTTAACCGTTACGCCCAAAACGCTCGCCAGTGATTTGGGTATCACCGATATTGAAAAGACCTATGACGGTAACCGCGGCATTACCGGGCTTGATCTGGATATTGATCGGGCAATGGCGGGAGGGCTGGTGAATGATCGGGTCACAGTTGTTGGTAGGGGTACTTTCGACGACCGCAATGTTGGCGTTGATAAAGTGGTCAACGTCGATTTGGCGCTTAGCGGTGATGACGCGCAGAACTATGCACTAGCAGATCCTGATTTCGATGCACCCGTGGGCACGATTACACAACTCGAATCCGTCGAGTGGGTCGGCGATGACGGCGCGCTCTGGTCCGATGCCGGCAACTGGACGGATGGCGCGATTCCGGATGGCGCGAATGTCGGCACCATTGTGATTCCGCTGGCCTCCACATCGGTGTATGACACTGATCAGTTCGGCACTACACAGTCGCTGATTACCAATAATGGTGTTATTCGCTTTGACTCCGCCAATGACTTTACCTTTTCCAATGTGCTCACCGGCGCAGGCAGTGTTGAGCAGGCCGGCGCCAGCACCTTAAGCGTCTCGGGTAACAGTGCTGCGTTTGCTGGCACGCTTGATATCACCGCCGGTACGGTGCTGCTTGATCATACGAGCGCGATCGGTGCTACACCGATCGTTACGGGCAGCGGCGGCACCCTTGGTCTGGCAGATGGCATTACCTTGCCCAGCCTGACAACCCGTGGCGAGCTTAGCTTGGGAAGTGATATTAGAACCATCGGTGCGCAAGTCCATAATGCCGATCTAGTACTGGCCGCGGGTAATAAGGTTGTTGAGACGATAACGCCAATGACGATTTCGGCGACGAATGCCGACATTACATTCAATGGCGCACTCGGTGCCGGCATCGGGTCAAAGGGCGCTAAGCGCTCATTGAGTGTGGACGCGGGCAGTGGGGCTATCACCATCAATGATCAGGTGGGCCAGTCGATCAGTGACGGTGATAGCCGGATTCTCTTGGCTAACTATAATACCGCCGATGGGAACCCGTATCGGTTGACCCTCACCGGTGGCCTGATCAATATCAATGCCGATGTCACCACCTTTGAAGAACAAACTTACGAAGGGGCGGTGCGCATCGGCAGCACCGCAGAGACAGGAGCAGTGAGACGACTGGTCTCGTTGGACCCAGCAGTGCGTTTTGGTAACACGGTTGATGATAGCGCTGCTAATGGAGGGGTCCATGGCCTTGAGGTTTACGCGGTCTCTTCACTAGCGCTTGATGATGACGGCTTCGCTATGCCCGTTATCGATTTTGCCGGTGCAGTGGGTGCAACCCGTCCACTGGAGAGTCTGGTTGCTGAAGTGGGTATGCAGGACCCAGCCCCGGGTGCGTTGGTTGCTGATATCTTTTTGAATGATCGTGCGGATACAAATTTGTTCTTTGGTGAAGTGCTCATTGCTGAGAATGTGTGGACAAGCTCAACAACCCAACGCTACGCCGGTGGCAGCATTGGTCTAGGGGGTTCAGTCGAATTTCAAACGGCGGCGCGTGTGAGCGGGTGGCAGCCTGAGTTTGTGATGGGCATTGATCCGGTGACTAGCACCAATCGGGCATTTATCGGTATTCCTGGATTAGGGGGGGATCCGTCGCCACCGGTATTTCGGATTGCTCAGCGGCTACCCGGTGCGCCTGATCCAGCAAGCGCGGTGTTAAATTTTGGTTCACTCAAAGGGCTGCTTGACGCCCAGCTCAATGGAGACAGCACGACCTCACTGGGGTCTGCAATGCAAGGTACGGGTATTTTGCTGGCTGATGTTGAGGTTGGGGACATTCGTCGAGCGGGTGATCAGCAACCGGTAAGCTGTGATGATGACCCCGACGACCCATTGTGCGAGCGGCCAACCTCGCAATAGTCGCTGCGTTAAGTCATTGATAAGCAAAGATACTGGTGCCCAGGAGAGGACTTGAACCTCCACAGGGTTTCCCCTACTAGCACCTGAAGCTAGCGCGTCTACCAATTCCGCCACCTGGGCTTTGCTGTGCGTGGATCGAGCGTTCGTCCACAGCGCTGCTGAGAGTACTGTGAGGCCTGGGGAGTGTCAATTAATTCAGCCCCTTGGCAGCGCTTTTCTAGGCACCGCTTTGCGCATGCCGTATCCTGCGCAGTATGTCTAAAAATACCGATGAAACCGCTGATCCCGGTCAGGATCCCTACCTTGCCCGTGAGCGCGAAAAATACGGGGCGCCCGTCCCCAGTCGCGAATACATTACCGAACAACTCGAAACCCAAGCACGACCGCTGTCACGCAAAGACTTAGCCGAGCTGTTTGGCCTCACCGACGAAGATGCGCTTGAGGGCCTTCGGCGCCGGCTTAAGGCCATGGAGCGCGATGGGCAAGTCGTTCGCAACCGCCGTAATGGCTACGTAGTGGTCGACAATGAAACGCTGGTGCGTGGGCGCATTCGTTCATCGGCTGATGGCTCCGGGGTAGTTCACCCCGATCGCCCGGGCCCCGATGTGTATCTCGAGCCTAAAGAAATGCGTCGGCTGCTCAATGGCGACCGGGTGGTGGTGCGCCTAACCGGTGATGATGAGGCAGGCCGGCCTAGTGGCGAGCTGCTGGAAATTATTCAGCACGCCAATCAAGAAATCGCAGGACGCTATTACGAAGAAAGCGGCATTGGCTTTGTTGTGCCCAATAACAAGCGCTTGCATCAAGACTTAATTATTCCATCGGCCGATCGCAATGGCGCCAAGCACGGTGAGTTGGTGAGCGCAGAAATCGTTAACCAACCCTCACAGCGCCGCCAGCCCATTGGCAAGATTGTTGAGGTGTTTGGTACTGAAATTGCGCGCGGTGATGAAGTGGCCGTTGCCGCACGAACGCATGGCATTCCGGTGGAATTTCCCGAGGAAGTCATCCAAGAAAGTGCGCCCTTTGGTGAGTCGGTTCCCGAAGCGGCAAAAGCCAACCGGCGTGACTTGCGTGAACTACCGCTAGTGACCATTGATGGCGCTGATGCCCGGGATTTCGATGATGCAGTCTACTGCGAACCCACCGCGAAAGGCTGGAAGTTAATTGTCGCCATTGCCGATGTGGCGGCCTACGTTAAACCCGGTTCAGCGCTCGATACTGAGGCAGCTGAGCGTGGTAACTCGGTTTACTTTCCGCGTGCGGTCGTGCCCATGCTGCCCGAGGTGCTATCGAATGGGTTGTGCTCACTCAACCCCAAAGTCGATCGTTTGTGCATGGTGTGTGAGATGCAAATTGACCATGAGGGCCAGCTTACCGAGTCAGCGTTTTTTAACGGCATTATGAACTCCTCGGCAAGACTGACTTATGAAGAGGTCGATGCCATTCAAAACCACCGCGACCCATCGCTGCGGCGCGAGCACGAGGGCATTCTCAAGCACCTAGACCATCTCTACGAGGTCTTTGGCGCGTTGCGGCGCGATCGCGAAAAACGCGGCGCCATAGACTTTAATACCAGTGAGTCGGTGCTGGAGTTTGATAGCGAAGGCCAGGTTGCGGATATTCATCCTGCTGAGCGCAATGATGCGCATCGGCTGATCGAAGAGTGCATGGTTAAAGCTAATGTGGCGACCGCGCGTTTTTTACAAAACCACCATATCCCCGCGCTGTATCGGGTGCACGAGCAGCCGGCTGTCGAGCGTTTAGAGAACCTACGCAAGTTCCTGGCGCAGACCGGGTTAAAGCTTGATGGGGGCGATGAGCCGTCGCCCAACGACTACTCGGCGCTCATGGCGCAAATACAATCGCGCAGTGATCGGCACTTGATCGAAACCATTATGTTGCGCTCGATGATGGCGGCCGAATATCGGCCCGACAATGCCGGGCATTTTGGTCTGTCGCTCGATGCTTACGCGCATTTTACTTCGCCGATTCGGCGCTATCCTGATCTGATCGTGCATCGGGCCATTAAACATGTGATTTCAGGTCAGCCCACTGAGTCGTTCACCTATACCAACGATCAATTGGTGACGGTTGGCGAGCATTGCTCGATGACGGATCGTCGCGCCGAAGAGGCCGCGCGTGATGCCATCATGACCCTCAAATGCCGGTTTATGGCCAATCGGGTCGGGGCAGAATTTAATGGCGTCATTAGTGGTGTGACGTCGTTTGGGTTGTTTGTCGAGCTTGATGAGGTGTTTGTCGATGGCTTAATTCACATCACCAATCTCGAGCAAGATTTCTTTCATTTTGATCCCATTGGGCATCGCTTGGTTGGTGAGCGAACCGGCAAAGAGTACAAGCTCACCGATCGAATTCGCATTCAGCTCGCGCAGGTAAACATTGATGACGGCAAGCTTGACTTTAGCCTAGTCGCGCATCCACTCGGGCCTGATGGCGAGCCACTACCGCAGTCGCAAACCCCGCCGCCAGCGCGGCAAAAGCGCGGCGGTAATGCGCGCAAAGGCCCACCCAAAAGTCGTCGCCGCCGTCGATGAGTGATCGCACGCTGCTGGGTGGGCTGCAATCAGTGCAATCAGCGCTGCGCTATGACCCCACCCGGGTGATCGAGGTTTGGTTGGATCGGCGCCGGCGCGATGGGCGTATGCAGCGCTTGCGCGAGTTGCTGGCCAATGCCGATGCACCAGTGAACGAAAGCGAGGCCCGCGCGCTCGATCGCATGCTTCCTGACTTTCCGCACCAGGGCGTGGTGATGGCCTATAAAGGCGTGTCGCCGCGTGGGGATAACGATCTTGAGCGGCATTTGGATGGGCTCAGTGGTGAGCCGTTTGTACTGGTCTTAGATCAAGTCCAAGACCCGCATAACCTGGGGGCATGCCTGCGCAGTGCCGATGCCGCTGGCGTGGATGCGGTGATTGTGCCGCGTGATCGCTCGGCGGGTCTCACTGCGGTGGTGCATCGGGTATCGGCCGGTGCGGCTGAGTCTGTGCCGTTTTTTCAGGTGACTAATTTAGCGCGTTGCCTACGTGGATTGCGCGATCGAGGTATTTGGCTATTGGGTGCGGCCGATGAGGCGGCCGTGCCGGTATATAGCGTTGATATGACCGGGCCGATGGGGTTGGTGGTGGGTGCTGAGGGCAAGGGGCTGCGACGTTTGACGCGTGAGCACTGCGATCAACTGATCGCGATCCCCATGGCCGGTCACGTTGAAAGCCTCAATGTCTCAGTGGCGACCGGCGTCTTGTTATTTGAAGCGCGCCGTCAGCACAGCGCTTTAAACCCTAGCGCGGGTTGACTATACTGATTGGCTAGCCAGAACAATCTGACTACTCCTTGCTGTTCGCGATAGCGCGGGCGGCTAACCCGGTTCAAACCGGATAACCCGTAAGGAGCCACAATGCGGCATTACGAAATTGTATTTATGGTCCACCCGGACCAAAGCGACCAAGTCCCCGCCATGATTGAGCGCTATCGCGGTCTCATCGAGGGCAACAGTGGGCAAATCCATCGCCTAGAAGACTGGGGCCGTCGTCAGCTTGCCTACCCAATCAATAAGCTCATTAAAGCCCACTACGTTTTAATGAACGTCGAGTGTGAGCCCAGCGATATTGAAGAGCTGGAGTCGATGTTCCGTTTTAACGATGCGGTGATTCGCAATATGGTGCTAGCGCGCAAAGAGGCGGTCACTGATCCGTCGCCTTTGGTCAAGAGCCAAGAAGAAGAGCGCGAGCGTCCCCGCCGGTATGACGACGACAATGAGTCGCGTTATGACGACAACGTCGACGACGATGACAGCGACGATGTTGTGGATGATGTCGATGCGGATGAGCCGGCCGAGGAGGCCAGCGGCGAACCCAATCAGTGAGCAATCGCGTTGAGCTGACGGGAACCCTAGTCGATGCGCCGCAAATGCGCCGCTCACCGGCTGGTATCCCCATCACTCGAGCATTACTCGAACATGAGTCACGCCAAACCGAGGCCGGGAGCGATCGTTATATTCGTTTTCGGGTGGGGCTAAGAGCAGCGGGATCGCCGCTTGCCGAGTCGCTGGAGAGTGTGGCCGCAGGCGCAAGCCTCAATGTGACCGGGTGTTTGCTTCGAGCGCGTCAGCGTAACGCCGAGACTGATCCCATTATTGTTAGTGTCAGCCATATTGAGCGGCTGGTAGAACCCAAGTTAGAGGACTAAGTTATGGCCCGTTTTTTTCGTCGGCGTAAATATTGCCGCTTCACCGCTGAAGGCGTTAAAGAGATTGATCACAAAGATCTCAACACCCTTCGTCAGTACATCACCGAGACCGGCAAAATTGTGCCGAGTCGGATTACCGGTACGCGTGCGAAGTATCAGCGTCAGCTATCCACCGCGATTAAGCGTGCGCGTTATTTAGCGTTGCTGCCGTATACGGATAGTCACTAACCGGGCACACCGGTTAGGGCACCTTGAGATAACGCTGTGAGTGGACTACTGGGCTTTGTCATGCGCACGCGACTTGGCGCCATTGGTGCAGTCGCGTTGGGTGCGTTATTGCCTTTGTTGTTTTGGGTCAGTGGCGGGTTGCTCGCACTGATTACGCTGCGGCGGGGGCTTACCGAGGTGCTAATCGTGCTGGGGGCGGCAACTGCGGTGTTGTTACCCATTCATATGGCGCTGGGCACACCCATGGCGGTGCTCCAGCCGCTGGCACTCATTTGGTTACCGGTGATTGCGCTTGCGCAAATTCTACGGCAAAGCGTATCGCTTGCGATGACGCTGCAAATTGGGGCGGTGATCGCAACCCTGGCAATCGTTGGATTTTATGTTCTGCATGGCGATCCGGCGGCCTTTTGGCAGGGAACCTTGCAGGCGTTGGCGCAGGCGTTAAGCGGCGGTCAACCCGGTCCAGAATGGCAGCGTGCGGCGGCTGAGCTTGCCCCGCGTCTCACCGGTTTGTGGGTGGCCAACATGCTTGGCCTGGTGGTGCTTTGTGTGTTGCTCGGGCGCTGGTGGCAAGCGGTGTTGTACAATCCCGGTGGGTTTCAAAGCGAATTTCACGCCCTGCGGTTTGATCGTTGGTTTGCCGGATTAGGTGTGGCCGCAGTGGCCCTTTCGGTGCTTAGTCCACCGGGGTTGTTAAGTGATATAGGTGTTGTGCTTGGCGCGGTGTTCCTATTACAAGCACTGGCGGTTGCCCATGCGTTAGTGGCGCTGCGCGGCTGGCATGTGGGTTGGCTTATTGGATTTTATTTACTGGTGCCGCTGTTAATGCGGCCGCTGGCAGTGGTTGGTATGGCCGACCCATTTATTGACTTGCGGGCGCGCTTGGCGCCGGCAGCGTAGTGTTTACATAGACAAAAATAGTCGGGGATTAAACGATGGACGTCATTTTGCTCGAAAAAGTAGCCAATTTAGGTGGCCTTGGCGATACGGTAAAAGTGCGCGCAGGTTACGGCCGCAATTACCTTATTCCGCAAGGCAAGGCCAAGCCGGCAACGGCTGAGAACATTGCGTATTTTGAGGCTGAGCGTGCAGCGCTGGAGAAAAAGGCCGCTGAGGAGCTGGCCGCTGCTCAATCGCGCGCTGACAAGCTCAATGAGTTTGCGCTCACCATTACGGCCAACGCCGGTGAGGAAGGTAAATTGTTTGGCTCGGTCGGTCCGCAAGACATTGCTGATGCGCTGACGGCGGCAGGGGTTGCGGCTGAGCGCCACGAAG
The DNA here is from genome assembly GCA_913056315.1 of uncultured Ectothiorhodospiraceae bacterium. Classification (GTDB taxonomy): domain Bacteria; phylum Pseudomonadota; class Gammaproteobacteria; order Nitrococcales; family Nitrococcaceae; genus Spiribacter. The sequence goes on along the minus strand of CAJXMZ010000018.1, from coordinate 14,896 downwards.
TGCGCATGCCCGATGGGCCGATTCGTGCGACCGGTGAATTTGCCGTTGAGCTGCACTTGCACGCTGATGTAAACGCCACGGCGAACATTACCGTTACCGGCGAGGCCTAAGTCGACGGGCCGCAGCCCGTCGGCGCGTCCTAGTATGGCTGAGAGCTCCAACGCCAGTGCCAAAACGGCGGCGCTTAAAGTGCCGCCGCACTCACTTGAGGCCGAACAAGCCGTGCTGGGCGGCCTCATGCTTGAAAACACGGCTTGGGAACAAGTCGCTGATCGGGTCAGTCAGCAAGATTTTTATCGCCGCGACCATCGGCTAATCTTTAGCGCGATTGAATCGCTGGCTGAGTCTGGCCAACCGATGGATGCGGTCACGCTATCGGAATGGCTTAAATCCAACGATGAATTAGAGAATGCTGGCGGCTTGGCCTATTTGGGCCTGCTCGCCCGCGATACGCCCAGTGCGGCGAATATCCGTGCTTATGCCGATATCGTTCGTGAGCAATCGGTACTGCGCCAGCTCATCGAGGCGGGCACCGAAGTCGCCAATACGGGCTTTAATCCCGAAGGCCAGAATTCGGCCGACCTGCTGGATCATGCCGAGCGCCGCATTTTTGAGATTGCTGAGCAATCCGGCCGTAACCGCCGCGGCTTTATTGGTGTGCGCGATATTCTGCCTGGCGTGGTCGATCGCATTGATACGCTGTTTCACCAAGATAGCGATATTACGGGGTTAGCCACCGGCTTTAACGACCTCGATCGCATGACCTCAGGGCTGCAAAACGGCGACCTGGTCATTGTGGCCGGCCGCCCGTCAATGGGTAAAACCACGCTGGCGATGAACATCGCCGAATCAGCCGCGCTGCAGCAAGGCCCGCCTACAGCCGTGTTTAGCATGGAAATGCCAGCCGATGCGCTAGCGATGCGTATGCTGGCCTCGCTGGGCCGAGTCGAGCTACAAAAAATTCGCTCAGGCCGACTGACCGATGAAGACTGGCCGCGTCTGACCAGTACGATGAATTTGCTCTCCCAAGCGAAATTATTTATCGACGATACCCCAGGGCTCACTCCCACTGAGATGCGCGCGCGCTGCCGGCGCCTAAAGCGCGAGCACGGGCTTGGCCTGGTGTTGGTCGATTATCTGCAACTCATGCAATTGCCAGGGTTTAAAGAAAACCGCGCCGCTGAAATCTCTGAGATTTCACGCGCGCTCAAGGGCATGGCCAAAGAACTCGGCGTGCCGGTGATGGTGCTCTCGCAGCTCAACCGTAGCCTTGAGCAGCGCCCCAACAAACGCCCGATCATGTCGGATTTACGCGAATGCGTGACAGGCGACACGCAAGTCCAGCTTGCTGATGGATCTCGCCGGCCGATTGAATCGCTGGTTGGCCAGCAACCTGATGTTTTAACCGTTAACGACGCCGGTCAAGTTGTAACCGCTAAATCGGATTTGGTCTGGGCGGTGGGTCAGCGCTCGGTGCGTCGCATCAACTTAGCCAGTGGTCGTTCAATTCGCTGTACGCCAGATCATCGATTGCGAACTCTCTGGGGTTGGAAGCGCGTCGAGGACATTCGGTTTGGGGACCGGCTAGGCGTGGCCCGAAAGCTCGCCGAGCCGCCTAAACCCGCGCGCTGGAGCGATGAGGCGGTCATGGAGGAGATTCGGCCAAAACTCCAGCAAATTAAGACAAATACCAACGTTGACACGCTGCCTACTGAGGTCTTTGACTATATTCGCGATCAAATGAGCCTGCAGGGCATTAGTCATCGTCGTATGGCTGCCATGCGGGGTACGGCCTATGGCGGAAGTGCCCATTTCTCATTCTCGCCATCCAGAGAGACGGTGAAGCAGTATGCAGAGCTGCTCAACGATGAAACTTTGCAGGGTATTGCCTCGGACGAGCTTTTTTGGGACCGAGTCGTATCCATTCAAGAAGCCGGTGAGGAAACGGTTTACGACCTAACAGTCCCGGACACGGCATGCTGGCTGGCAAACGGAATCGTTAGCCACAACTCGGGCGCGATAGAACAGGATGCAGATGTGATTGTGTTCATTTATCGCGATGAGGTTTACAACGAAGACAGCCCTGATGCCGGTACGGCTGAGATTATTATTGGTAAGCAACGAAATGGGCCTGTGGGCACCATGCGGCTGACCTTTTTGGGGCAATACACGCGCTTTGAGAACTTCATCGAGGACGCCGGCTACGGGGGCGGCGGCTGGCAGTGAGCCGATTAACCCGAGCGCGCATCAACCTCGACGCCCTCGGCCACAATGTCGATCTGGCTCGCTCGATGGCACCGGCATCAGCGCTCATGGCGGTGCTCAAAGCCAATGCCTACGGCCATGGTTTGTTACCCGTTGCCCACGAGCTTGCTGGGCGTGTTGATGCCTATGCGGTAAGTTGTGTTGAAGAGGCTCTGCCGCTGCGTCAAGCGGGTTTAGATCATCGCATCGTGTTGCTTGAAGGCTTTTTTCAGGCAAATGAAATTCCGGTATTCGCCGCCCATCGATTCGATGCTGTGATTCATCAACCTTGGCAGATTGAAGCGCTCGAGCAAGCAGAGCTACCCGGGCCGATTGATTGCTGGTTAAAGGTCGATACCGGCATGGGGCGGTTGGGGTTTACACCCGAGGATGCCCCGGCCGCTGCGCAGCGGTTGCGGCGTTGTTCGCAAGTGGGGGTTTTGCGCTGGATGACGCATTTTAGCGATGCCGATCAAGTGAACAGCTCGCAAACGGAAGATCAGCTGGCCCGTTTTGGCGCGGTTATCGATACCGGCGATAGAGCGAGTGCCGCGAACTCGGCGGCGACGCTGCGCTGGCCATCAACGCATCAGGACTGGGTGCGCCCGGGGATTATGTTGTATGGCAGCTCACCGTTTGCTGAGCCGGCTGGGCATGCTGCCCTCGCGCCGGTCATGCAGCTAGAGGCACCGTTAATTTCAGTTAAATGGCTGCCGGCCGGCCATGGGGTTGGCTATGGCGGGCGCTTTGTTTGTCCTGAAGCAATGCCTGTTGGGGTGGTGGCGATTGGCTATGGAGACGGCTATCCGCGTCATGCACCGAACGGCACGCCCGTTCGTATTAACGGCTCGACCGCGGCGCTCATTGGCAAGGTTTCAATGGATATGCTGTGCGTTGATTTGCGCGCTGTGACACAACCGCGCGTGGGCGATCGCGTTATTTTGTGGGGCGATCACCCCAAAGCCGGTGCGATTGCTGAGCGTTGCGGCACCATCAGTTATGAGTTGTTCTGTCAGCTCACCCCACGGGTGCAACGAATTTACCGTCGAGGGCCTGTGAATGGCGAAATCTAGCGTTAAAACGTTGTTTGTGTGCAGTGGTTGTGGCGCCACAGCCGCGCAATGGGCAGGGCAGTGTGCCGATTGTGGTGAGTGGAATACGCTTGAAGAGCAAATTCAGTCAGCCGCCCCTGCCAATGCCCGTGGGGTTGTTCGCGGCGATGCCCAGTACGCTGGAGATAGTGGGGTAAAGCGGCTCGATGAAGTGCCGCGCGATGCGGAGCTGCGTTTTTCTACAGGCATTGGTGAATTTGATCGGGTGCTTGGCGGGGGGTTAGTCGCCGCCGGCGTGGTGTTGCTCGGTGGCGAGCCGGGCATTGGCAAATCAACCCTTTTGCTCGAGGCCGTGGCGCGCGTTGCCAATCAACGCGGGGCACTTTATGTCACCGGCGAGGAGTCGCTGCGTCAGGTGGGTATGCGTGCTGAGCGTTTGGGGGTCAGCGGTGATGGCCTTAAACTGCTGGCCGAAACCCGCGTTGAGACCATTATTGAGCTGGCGCGTCGCGAAAAGCCCGACGTGCTGGTGGTCGACTCGATTCAAACCATTCATAGCGATGCCTTGGGGTCGGCCCCCGGCGGGGTGGCGCAAGTGCGTGAATCGGCCGCGCAGCTGGTGCAATTTGCTAAGCGTACCGGCACGGTGTTGTTTTTGGTCGGCCACGTGACCAAAGAGGGCCAGCTCGCAGGCCCGCGCGTGCTTGAGCATATGGTGGATACGGTTTTGTATTTTGAAAGCGACTCAGGTAGCCGCTATCGCCTGCTGCGCGCGGTTAAAAACCGCTTTGGCGCGGCCAATGAGTTGGGCGTATTCGCCATGGTTGATAGCGGCTTAAAAGAGGTCAAAAACCCCTCAGCGATCTTTCTTTCGCGGCATGAAAAACCGGTCTCTGGCAGCGCCATCTTGGTGACGCGCGAGGGCACTCGGCCGTTGTTGCTCGAGTTGCAGGCCTTGGTTGCTGAAAGCCCGTTATCGAATCCACGCCGTTTAGCCGTCGGGCTTGATGGCAATCGTTTGGGAATGTTGTTGGCGGTTCTGCAGCGGCATGCCGGCGTGAGCACCTACGGTGAAGATGTCTTTTTAAATGTGGTGGGCGGGGTGCGCGTCGCTGAGACGGCCAGTGACCTACCGGCCTTGCTGGCGGTGGTATCTAGCTTGCGTGATCAGCCGATTCCACAAGACTGGGTTATTTTTGGTGAGGTTGGGCTTGCCGGAGAGATTCGGCCGATACCCAATGGAGCCGATCGGCTTACTGAAGCCGCGCGCCATGGGTTTAAACGCGCCTTAGTGCCCAGCAAAAATCGTCCCGCCGCCAGCGAGACGCCCAAAGGTATGCAAGTCACTGGTGTTGATCGGCTGGATGCGGCGTTGGAGATTATTCGCGACGCATAAGCATAGGCCAGCGCATCGCTGGCCTAGTGATCGACCTAGTGATCGAGAGCTTGCGCGGCCTCTAGCGTATTCTCTAGCAAAGTCGCGCGTGTTAGCGGGCCCACGCCACCGGGTACCGGGGTAATCCAACTGGCCCGCTCGGCCGCTGATTCATAGTCGACGTCACCGACTAAGCGACCGTCATCTAGGCGGTTAATGCCAACATCAATGACAATTGCCCCGGGTTTAATCCACTCACCGGGAATGAATTCAGGTTTGCCCACCGCAGCCACCACAATGTCGGCGCGCTCAATTTCAGCGCGTAAGTCTTGGGTGCGGCTATGGCAAATCGTTACCGTGCAACGCGCGTTAAGGAGCTCAAGCGCCATGGGCCGGCCGACAATGTTGGATTGACCTAAAACAACGGCGTTTGCGCCCTCGAGTGATTCGCCGGTGGACGCCAGTAGGGTCATCACCCCGTGCGGGGTGCATGAGCGCAAACCCGGCAGGCGCAAAACTAACCGGCCGACATTTTGTGGATGGAAACCATCAACATCCTTGCCGGGGTCAATACGCTCAATAACGGCATGCTCATCAATATGCGCGGGTAGCGGGAGCTGGACTAAAATGCCATGGGTGTCATCGCTGGCGTTGAGCTTATCGATCAGCGCAATGAGCTCAGCCTGGGTGGTTTGCGCGGGCAGATCATAGTCTTGCGAGACAAATCCCACTTCGGCACAGTCGCGACGCTTCATGCGCACATACACCGATGAGGCCGCCCCATCGCCAACCAACACCACTGCCAAGCCCGGCGCTTTAGCCCCGGTGGCTGTGCGTGTTTTTACTTCTTCACGAATTCGCTCGCGAATACTGGCTGCAATCGCATTCCCATCGATAATCCCCGCGCTCATGCCGCTCCCCCCTTCCATAGACAAAGTTGGCCAATGACTCAATCGATCAATGCGCTACAATGCCCGCAACGTGCCCGTAGCTCAACCGGATAGAGCATCGGCCTTCTAAGCCGAGGGTTGCAGGTTCAAGTCCTGCCGGGCGCGCCATTCTCGCGGTGGGCTGCTAGGCAGCCGCGTCACCGCGCTCGAGCTGGCGTTTGAGAAGCCGTTCAATACCTTTGAGCAACTTGGCCTCGTCCGGTGCCACCAGCGAAATCGCTTCGCCTGCATTCCCCGCGCGACCCGTGCGTCCAATGCGGTGGACATAGTCTTCGGCGACTTGCGGTAAATCGTAGTTCACCACATGCGGTAGGTGATCAATATCCAGGCCACGAGCGGCTATATCGGTAGCCACCAGTACGCGCACATCGCCGCGTTTAAATCCGGCTAGTGCTTGTGTCCGGGCGGTCTGGCTTTTGTTGCCGTGGATTGCCGCGGAGCTCAAGCCGTCTTGACCTAGCTGCCGGCTCAGATTGTTGGCGCCATGTTTGGTGCGGGTAAAAACCAATACCTGCTGCCAATCGCCTTCTTTAATCAGACGGCTCAATAGCCCGCGCTTTTCTGCTTTGGCGAGGCGATACACTCGCTGGGCCACGGTCTCAGCGGCGCTATTGCGAGGTGCAACGTCAATTTCGACCGGATTTTTCAGCATGCCGGCGGCAAGGCCGCGAATTTCTTTTGAAAAGGTCGCCGAAAACATCAACGTCTGCCGCTGGCTGGGCGCGTATTTGAGGATTTTGCGAATGTCATGGATAAAGCCCATGTCGAGCATGCGGTCGGCTTCATCAAGAATCACCGTCTCAACCCCGTCCAACCGAGCGTTTCCGCGCTTGAGGTGATCGAGTAGGCGGCCAGGCGTTGCAATGAGAATGTCGACGCCTTTGCGCAGTCGATCAATTTGCGGTTGCATGCCCACACCGCCAAACACAACGGCAGAGCGCAACGGCAGGTTACGACCGTAGGTTTTAACGCTTTCGTGAATTTGCGCGGCCAGTTCACGGGTTGGCGCAATAACCACCAGGCGTACCGCTCGGCGTTTGGTGCCGCTTGCGTCGTGGGCGGATAGCCGCTCGAGCAGCGGCAGGGTAAAGGCGGCGGTTTTGCCGGTGCCGGTTTGTGCGGCGGCTAACAAATCGCCACCGTCTAAAATGGCCGGGATCGCGCGCTGCTGAATGGACGTCGGGGTGGTGTAGCCCGAGGCGCTAATCGCGTCGAGCAGCTCGGCGCGAAGGCCGAAATCATCAAATGTCATGTAATCAATACTCCTAAATCTGCGCGGAGTATACCCGCATTGACCGCTCTTGGGTGGCTGAGTATTATTCCCGAACTCTTAGCGAGGTTTTCGTTAGGACACCTGCGGTAAAAGCGGGGTGTAGCGCAGTCTGGTAGCGCGCCTGCTTTGGGAGCAGGATGTCGGGGGTTCGAATCCCTCCACCCCGACCATTGTCTGCGGGTTGGTCTAGATCGATGGTGGGCGTAGCTCAGCTGGTAGAGCTCCGGATTGTGGCTCCGGTGGTCGTGGGTTCAAGTCCCATCGCTCACCCCATCCTTCCCTCGGGCCGTTAGCTCAATTGGTAGAGCAGCTGACTCTTAATCAGTTGGTTGAAGGTTCGAGTCCTTCACGGCCCACCATTTGACTAAGCGCTGAAGTACTCGCTGAGGTATTTTTCACCCTCATCGCACAGCAGCGTCACCACGGTCCTCATCTCGGGGTGGTCTGCGCGTAAGCGTCGTGCCGCCAGCAAATGCGCGCCTGAGCTTGGTCCCACTAACAGTCCGTGCTCACGAGCAAGGCGGTACATTTCGGTGAGCGCCTCCTCACTACTAATACTAATGAACTGATCAACCTCATTGCGGTGGTTGGTGATAATGTCGGGCACAAAGCCATCGGCAATCCCTTCGATTTGATGGCGACCGATTTCATCGCAGGCGATCGTGCAGGATTCGCCCGGTTCTAAGCCGATGATTTGGCAAGCGGGGTTGCGCGCTTTTAGCGCTTGGCCTAAGCCAATAAGCGTACCGCCGGTGCCGACGCCGCTAATGAGTGCATCAGGCAGAGCCTCCTCGGGCAGTTGGCGTAAGACTTCGGCGCCTAGCCAGCGGCGGTTTTCTTCAACATTCCACTCGTTGGCAAACTGCCGGGGGCAAAAGTAACCCGGTTGCTCGCCGAGCGCCTCGGCTTTGGCGAGTGCCTCATTCACGTGAAAATCCCCGGTGAGCACCACTTCCGCGCCATGGGCTTGCGAAATGGCAACGCGCGCCGAGCTCATGCCGTTGGGCATAACCACTTGCATGCGATAGCCCTTAACAGCGGCCACCATGGCCATGGCATTGCCGGTATTGCCGCTTGAAGCCTCAACAATCGTATCACCGGGCTGGAGCAGTCCCTCGCGCTCGGCCCGAGAAATAATGTAGTGAGCGATGCGCGCTTTAATCGAGCCGGATGGATTTAAAAATTCGAGCTTGCAGTAAATGCCGTCGACTTCAATCAGCGGGGTATTACCAATGGCATCAAGAATACTATGAGTGATCGCCGGCGTTTGATTTGCCGAACTCAGGCTGGACGTTGGCTCAAGCATGGTTGCCATTAGCTCCACTCCTATTGACCAAATGACTGACTTAACAAGCAGATATAGTCGTCTGAATGCTGGCGTCAATGCGCTTAGGGCAGGAACGTCGCTGCGGTGACATTGCATGCCGCATTGAAGAATCCATCGTGTCGCTTTTGCCCGCGCTCGCATGGCGGTATACTCATCGGTTCGGTTACGTAGAGCGAAAGTGGCGGAACTGGTAGACGCGCTGGGTTTAGGTCCCAGTGGGGTTAATCCCCCGTGCGAGTTCGAGTCTCGCCTTTCGCACCAGTCATTCAGAGGTGGGTAATGCAAGTATCGGTGGAGTCGGGCGAGGGTCTGAAGCGCAAGTTAACGGTCCAAGTCCCGTCTGAACGGGTGGATGAGCAGGTCGAAAAAAAGCTGCGTGAAATGCGTGGCCAGGTTCGGCTGCAAGGGTTTCGCCCGGGCAAAGTGCCGATGAAAGTCGTGGCCAAACGCTACGGGCCCCAAGTCCGCGGCGAAGTGCTTGACGAAGTAGTGCGCAGCACCTACGCCGAAGCCTTAGAGCAAGAGGCCTTGCGCCCCGCCGGAACACCCGATATCCAGCCGCTTGCGGTGGAAGAGGGTAAAGACCTTGAGTACGAAGCCAGTTTTGAGGTAATCCCGGATATTGAAGTCCAGGGCATTGACTCCATTGAGCTCACGCGACCGGCCGTCGATATCGAAACCGCTGATGTTGACCGCATCCTTGAGCGCTTGCGCAAGCAACACGCTGAGTACAGCAGCGTTAAGCGCGCAGCAAAAAAAGGCGATCAGGTCACGATCGACTTCAAAGGCCAAGTCGATGGCAAAGACTTTGAGGGTAACGAGGGCGAAGACGTGCCCGTGCCATTGGGTGAGGGGCAAATGCCCGAGCCTTTTGAGGAGCAGTTGGTCGGCATGAAAGCGGGCGATGAAAAAACGCTCGAGTACACCTTTCCCGAAGGCTTTCCCGATGCCTCCATTGCCGGCAAGGTGGCGGAATTTGCCGTGACCATGAAAAAGGTCGAATCCCCCAAGCTGCCTAAGGCGGATGATGCCTTTGCCGAAAAGCTGGGCATTGAAGGCGGGATTGCCGCTTTACGTGAGCGTATTAACGATAGCCTTGAGCGCGAGCGGGAACAGGCGGTGCGCACGCGGGTCAAAAATCAAGTAATGGATGCGCTCATTAGCAAAAATAATATCGAGTTGCCGCAGGCGCTGCTTGATGGCGAAATCGACCAGCTGCGGCAACAAACTAAAGAGCGCATGCGCCAAGCAGGCGCTGGCGATGATGAGCCAGATTTACCGGCAGATCAGTTTGAACAAGAGGCAAGCCGGCGCGTCGCGCTGGGGTTGCTGGTGAATGAGATTGTTCGCTCGAATAACATCGAACTCGAGCCTGAGCGCATGCAACAAGCCTTGCAGCGGGTGGCGTCGGGTTACGAACAGCCTGAGCAGGTCATGCAGTATTACCTGCAAAACCAAGAAATGATGCAAAGCCTGCAGCTTCAAGTCATGGAAGATCAGGTTGTTGACTGGGTCATGGAGCGAGCACAGGTCACTGACAAGCCAATGAGTCTCGATGCGCTGACCAGTGGCGTCGAGGATGAAGCCAACGCCGAGGCCTAAAGCGGCCAGGAGTCGAATAACCCATGAGCGATGATTACCGCGACAACACCCCGATGGCGACCGGCCTTGTGCCGATGGTTGTGGAGCAGACTGCCCGTGGAGAGCGCGCTTTCGATATTTACTCACGTTTGCTCAAAGAGCGCGTGATTTTTATGGTTGGCCCGGTCGAAGACCATCAAGCCAACCTGCTCATCGCCCAGCTGTTGTTTTTGGAGTCGGAAAATCCGGACAAGGACATCCACTTCTACATTAATAGCCCTGGTGGCGTTGTGACCGCCGGATTGGCGATTTACGACACCATGCAGTTTATTAAGCCTGACATCAGTACGGTGTGTTTAGGCCAAGCCGCCAGCATGGGATCGTTTTTATTGGCCGGCGGTGCGCCGGGTAAGCGTTTTGCGCTGCCAAACTCGCGCGTTATGATCCATCAGCCCTTGGGTGGATTCCAAGGCCAAGCCACCGATATCGACATTCACGCGCGCGAAATTTTGAGCATGCGTGAGCGGCTTAACCAAATTCTTGCCCATCACACCGGGCAGTCGATTGAGACCATCGAGCGCGATACCGAGCGCGATAATTTTATGGCGCCAGAAGCGGCCCGCGATTACGGCATCATCGATGAGGTGTTAGCCGATCGTAGCAGCTTGCCGGTGGTGTAAACGTGCTTGCGTGGTCCGTTAAAAGCGGGCATGGTCGAAGAGTCAAATTCTCGCATGCGCAAGGGTAGCCAATGACTGAAAAAGACAACGGCGGACGCGGCGACGACAACGGCAAGCTGCTGTACTGCTCCTTTTGTGGCAAAAGCCAGCATGAGGTCAGAAAGCTCATTGCCGGGCCATCGGTGTTCGTCTGCGACGAGTGCGTGGAGCTATGTAACGACATCATCCGCGAGGAGATGGAAGAAAAAAGCGCTGAAGGCAATGGTCAATTGCCTCGTCCGCACGAAATTAACGCAGCGCTCGATGAGCATGTGATCGGCCAAGTGCACGCCAAAAAAGTGCTGGCTGTGGCGGTGTATAACCACTACAAGCGTATGCAAGCCTCGCAGGGCAAGGACGATGTCGAGCTCACAAAAAGCAATATCTTGCTCATTGGGCCAACTGGCTCGGGTAAAACGCTGCTAGCTGAGACGCTGGCGCGGCTACTCGATGTGCCGTTTACGATTGCCGATGCGACCACGCTGACCGAAGCCGGTTATGTGGGTGAAGATGTTGAAAACATCATTCAAAAGCTGCTGCAAAAGTGCGACTACGATGTCGAAAAAGCACAGCAGGGCATTGTTTATATTGATGAAATCGACAAAGTCTCGCGCAAAGCCGAAAACCCGTCGATTACCCGCGATGTCTCTGGCGAGGGCGTTCAGCAGGCTTTGCTAAAACTCATTGAAGGCACAACGGCCTCAGTGCCGCCCCAGGGTGGACGCAAGCACCCGCAGCAGGAATTCTTGCAAGTCGACACAGGCAATATTTTGTTTATTTGTGGCGGTGCCTTTGCCGGACTGGAAAAAGTCATTCAGCAACGCTCCGAGACCGGTGGCATTGGCTTTAACGCCGAAATCAAAGGCGAAGCGCAGCGCAAGTCCGTGGGTGAGTCGCTGCGCGATGTTGAACCTGAAGACTTGGTTCGCTACGGGCTGATTCCCGAATTCGTTGGCCGCTTGCCCGTGGTTGCAACGCTAAATGAGCTCGATGAGCTTGCTTTGGTGCAAATCTTACGTGAGCCCAAAAACGCGTTGGTCAAACAGTTCCAGCGTCTATTTGAAATGGAAGGCGTCGACCTGGAGTTTCGGCCTGAGGCCCTGCATGAGGTCGCGCGTAAGGCGATTGCACGCAATACCGGCGCCCGGGGGCTGCGCACATTGGTTGAGCACGTGTTACTCGAGACTATGTACGACCTGCCATCGCTCGATAATGTAAGCAAAGTGGTGGTGGATGACACCGTTATTCGCGGCGAAGCCTCTCCCTATCTGATCTATGATGGCTCGGAGCAACCTGCTGCCGCCTCTGATTAAAGCGCGCAGCAGGGCCGCTTGGGCCCTGCGAGGAAATCTATGAGCAATGAACTGAGCCCGGCAGGCGTCTCAGCCACGCCGGTATTGCCGCTGCGCGATGTGGTTGTCTATCCCCACATGGTCATTCCGCTATTTGTTGGCCGGGATAAGTCCATTCAAGCGCTTGAAGCGGCCATGGCTGAAGACAAGCGCATTTTGCTCGTTGCTCAGCATAGCGCTGAGGTGGATGAGCCATCGGCCGATAATCTGTACTCGGTGGGTACGTTGGCCAATATTTTGCAGATGCTCAAACTGCCCGATGGCACTGTCAAAGTGCTCGTCGAGGGCGCCGAGCGTGCAAGCGTTGAGGGCTTAAACGTTGAGGGTGAGTTTTTTACCGCCCACGGCGTTGCTTTAGCTCAAGCTGAAGCGGCGGATGAGCAAGAAGTCGAGGTGATGTCACGTTCGTTGCTCTCGCTGTTCGAGCAATACGTCAAACTCAATAAAAAAGTCCCACCGGAGATCCTCTCATCGCTGCAAGCCATTGAAGAGCCGGGACGCTTGGCCGACACCGCCGCAGCGCACATGAGCCTGAAGATCGACGATAAGCAAAAGATACTGGAGATGACGCAGCCGGCTGCCCGGTTGGAGTATCTGATGGCGCTCATCGAGGGTGAGCTCGATATTTTGCAGGTCGAAAAGCGCATTCGTGGCCGCGTTAAACAGCAAATGGAAAAATCCCAGCGCGAGTATTACCTCAACGAGCAAATGAAGGCCATTCAAAAAGAGCTTGGCGAGCTCGATGATGTGCCGAACGAAATTGAAGACCTTGAGCAAAAAATTGCTTCGGCCGGACTGTCCAAAGAAGCGCGGGAAAAAGCCGACCAAGAGCTGGGTAAGTTGCGTCAAATGTCGCCGATGTCGGCCGAAGCAACGGTGGTGCGCAGCTATCTCGAATGGATGGTTGGCCTGCCGTGGAAAAAACGCACTCGGGTGCGCCATGATCTAAGCCACGCCGAATCGATTCTAGATGCCGACCATTACGGCCTAGAAAAGGTCAAAGAGCGCATTCTTGAATACTTGGCAGTCCAGCAGCGGGTGCGCAAGCTCAAAGGCCCAATCCTTTGCTTGGTTGGCCCACCCGGTGTGGGTAAGACATCGCTGGGCGAGTCCATCGCCCGATCGATTAATCGGCGCTTTGTGCGAATGTCGCTGGGTGGTGTGCGTGACGAGGCTGAAATTCGCGGTCATCGGCGCACTTATATTGGCTCGCTACCGGGCAAAATCGTGCAAAAGCTTAGCAAAGTGGGTACCCGAAACCCGCTATTTTTGCTCGATGAAATCGACAAAATGGCGATGGATTTTCGCGGTGATCCGGCTTCGGCATTACTTGAGGTGCTCGATCCAGAACAAAACACAACGTTTAATGATCATTATTTAGAGGTCGATTTTGATCTCTCCGATGTCATGTTCGTTTGCACAGCTAACACAATGAATATTCCCGGGCCATTGCTTGATCGCATGGAAGTCATTCGGCTATCGGGTTATACCGAGGAAGAAAAAACGCAAATTGCGCGTAATTACCTCGTTCCTAAACAAATAAAAGCCAACGGCCTGAAGCCAGGTGAGCTTGAAATGAGTGATAACGCGCTACGCGATGTGGTGCGTTATTACACGCGTGAGGCCGGTGTGCGTAATCTCGAGCGTGAGGTTGCCAAAATCGCGCGCCGGGTGGTGAAAGAGGTACTGCTCAAGCCGCGCGATCGTGGTGTCCAGGTGAGTACGCAAAACTTGGACAAATACCTTGGCGTGCGGCGGTTTCGCTATGGCATTGCCGAATCTGAAGATCAGGTGGGCCGTGTTGTTGGCTTGGCCTGGACCGAGGTGGGCGGCGAATTGTTGACCATCGAAGGCGCGGTCATGCCCGGTAAGGGGCGTTTGCAAAACACCGGTCAGCTCGGCGATGTCATGAAAGAATCCATTCATGCCGCGCTCACTGTGGTGCGAAGCCGTGCGCAGGCGCTGGGTATTGCCGCCGATTTCCATCAAGGTCATGACATTCATATTCATGTGCCGGAGGGCGCTATTCCCAAAGATGGGCCCAGTGCGGGTATTGGAATGTGCACCGCTTTGGTCTCGGCTTTAACTGACATTCCCGTGCGTGCAGGCGTGGCCATGACCGGTGAAATTACCCTGCGCGGTGAGGTTTTACCCATCGGCGGATTAAAAGAAAAGCTCTTGGCAGCTCACCGTGGCGGTATCCACACGGTGCTTATTCCAGAGGAAAACCGCAAGGATCTTGCCGACATCTCCCGCGATATTAAGGGTAAACTCGATATTCGCCCGGTGCGCTGGATTGACGAAGTTTTAGAGGTTGCGCTCAGCAGTCAACCGGTGGCTTTGCCTAATCAAAGCGAACAAACCGATGAGGCTGTGGGTGCCAATAATTCACCCAGCGAGACGGCCCGACCCCATTAAAGGGTAGTGTTAACGCAAGCAGGTTAATGCCGGTAGCGGTGGTAAAGCCTGAAAAACGCATGACTAAAGCATTTGACAGGCACAACCAGCCGTTGTTATATCTGCTCGCCGTATGCTGTTGTCGCGTAGTCAACGGATTGGCCGGGTACTAGAAAAGGGTCATTGTCGGCGATCCAAACCATCGATAGCATACGTTTCGTTTCGTCGAATAGGACGATGACCGTAGAAAAACTCTTAAGGGGATATTCCATGAACAAGTCAGAATTAATTGATGCCGTCGCTCAGTCCGCTGGCCTTTCCAAAGCCGACGCGACTAAGGCTGTCGACGCTTTTGCGGGTACCGTCTCGAGCGCATTGAAAAAAGGCGATCAGGTCACCTTGGTTGGATTCGGCACGTTTACCGTGCGCGACCGTGCTGCACGCACAGGGCGTAATCCGCGCACCGGCGCTTCCATCAACATTCCTGCGTCGAAAGTGCCTGGCTTCAAAGCTGGTAAGGCGCTCAAGGATGCCGTAAACTAAAGACGTTTTCCGGGGTGGTTAGCTCAGTTGGGAGAGCGTCGCCCTTACAAGGCGAATGTCGGGGGTTCGAACCCCTCACCACC
>CAJXMZ010000017.1 GCA_913056315.1 uncultured Ectothiorhodospiraceae bacterium | reverse complement strand
TCAGCTTACCGATACACTGTATGCCAGTGCCGCGCTTCTTTGGGAAGACTACGATGATTTCGGTGATGCGGTGACGGGCAAACTGGCGGCCATCTGGTCGCTGACACCGCGCTCACCGGCGGTTGTGCGAATATCGCGCAAACACTGATCAAACGATTTGACCTGCGCCATTGCGCTACTGGTCATTGAGATCAACAGCCAGACGACTATCAAGCGTAATGCAACCGCCATGATGTATACCCTCCAAGCCCCCGCCGGACTAGTCTCGATGGTACCCTTAAATGCGGTTTAAAACCCAACTCGGAGAGATTTGTGCCGACGCTACTCATTTTGTTTGTCACGGTTCCGCTTGGGGAGCTGTTTTTATTAATCGAGGTGGGGCAGCGCATGGGTGCGCTACCCACCATTGCGCTGTGCTTGCTCACCGCGATGTTGGGTACCGGCCTGCTGCGACAACAGGGCCTGCAAACACTGGCTCGGGCGCGGCATAACCTTGATCGCGGCGCCTTGCCCGCCATGGAGCTGCTCGAGGCAGTCGCTTTATTGATTGGCGGTGTGTTGCTGCTGACCCCGGGGTTAGTGACGGATGTTGTGGGGTTTGCTTGTTTGATCCCCATGACTCGGCATTTTTTGGTCCGCTTGGTTTTGGCGCGTCTTGCCGTTCGTGTGGGGCCATCCGGTCCGAGCTCAGGGTCTGGGCCAGGCGCTGGTCGTGAGGGCGATGGCTATACCATCGAGGGTGAGTATGAGCGGCGCGATCATCCGCGGGAGTAGTTGGGGTGCGGCGTTCTGATTAGCATTATTCAAATCCTTGCCCCGGTCGTATTGATTATCGCGATCGGCTGGGGGTTGTTGCGCGTTGGCTTTTTATCCAGCCTCGCGTTGGGCGATATTAATCGTTTGACCTACTGGGTTGGGCTGCCGGCCCTACTGATTGAGCGCATTAGCGGGGCAACGCCAGCGCTGGGTAGTGTCGGGAGCATGTTGGTGGTTTTAGTCGGTGGGGGCGTTGCCTGCATCGGCGCTGCTGCGGTTATTGCGTGGCTTTGGGGCATGCCCGCGCGCTCTAGCGTGACGTTTGTGCATGGCGCATTTCGCGGCAATCTCACCTTTGTTGGGTTACCAGTGGTTATTTATGCCTTTGCCGGCAGCCCAGACGCTGCTGCGGTCGAATCAGCGGCGCTGGTCGCTTTTGTGCCATTGGTTATTCTCTATAACGTCACGGCGGTGGTGCTCATGCAGCTGCCCGGGGGCTGGCAGCCAGTGGCTACACTCAAGCGGGTGGGCCAGGGCCTGTTAACCAACCCCATTCTACTGGCCACACTGGCGGGGATGGCATTGGCACTGCTGAACTGGGAATTGCCCTTGCTGGCTGATCGCACGCTCTCAGCGCTTGGGCAAATGGCCTTGCCATTGGCGTTGTTGGGTATTGGTGGCGGGTTGTACACCACCCGATTGCGCGGCCGCCAGCATTGGGCGGTCACCGCCGCGGTGCTTAAAACCAGTGTGGGGCCGGTGGTTGGCGCATTGTTGGGGATTTGGGTGGGGTTAAATGCCGAGGAGATGCGGCTTGCGCTCATTTTTTTGGCTTGTCCTACCGCCGCCGCGTCGTTTGTGCTGGTTCAACAAATGGATGGCGACTCAGCGCTCATTGCCAGCACCATTATGCTCAGTCACCTATTGGCTTTACCGGCGATGCTACTGGTCTTAGCGTTAACGGCCTGATCGAGCTCGGCTTCGAGAGCTTGCGCGGCGGCAGCACGCGGCGTGGCGAAGCCCGCGAGTAGGGTGTAGAACCACGGCGCAAAGTACAGCGTGAATAACGCAGCAATGCCAAGCCCCCCGAATACCACCCAGCCAATCGCCGCACGCGATTCGGCACCCGCGCCGGCGCTGATAATCAACGGTAAGCCGCCGAGCACCGTGGCCAAAATGGTCATCGCAATGGGGCGAAAGCGGATATGCGCACTGCCCATCGCCGCTTCACGGGGGCTTGCTCCGCGATCGCGCAATTGATCGGCAAATTCCACAAATAAAATGCCGTTTTTGGCCATGAGCCCAATTAATAAGATTAAGCCGATCTGTGAGTAGACATTGATGGTGGTTCCGGTGAGCGTGAGCGCAAAAACCGCAGCGGCAAGGCCAAAGGGGACGGTGAGCATCACCACAACCGCACTCATCAAGCTTTCAAACTGGGCGGTGAGCACAAGCAACACCACAATCAAGGCGAGCGCATAGGTTAAAAACACCTCGCGTTGGGTTTGCTCGAGGGTTTCAGCCTCGCCAAGCGTGAGCAGGCCCACGCTCTCAGGCAACATGCCATCGGCTAGGGCGCGTAAATCGCTGATTGCTAGATCGAGCGGGTAGTCGTCATCGATGGCTAAATCAATGTTGATCGCCCGGCGTTGCGCTTCGCGATCGAGCTCGGCGGCTACCCCTTCTTCGCGCAAGGTGATCAGCGCATCCAGCGGCACCATGGCGCCAGTGTCTGAGCGTATTTGGATTTGGCCAATATCGTTAGGGGTTTGAATAACGCCGCGCCGTGCCTCAACGCGCAACGCAATGGCTTGGTCGTCGATGTTTAAATCGACGACTTCAATGCCTTCTATCATCGCCTGAATGCTGTCTCCCAGCCCATTGAGATCAACGCTTAAGTCGCGTGCGCGTTGGCGGTCAATATCAACGCGCAATTGCGGCTGGGTTGGGGCATAAGAAATACGCGCCGAGCCAAACTGGGGTAATTGCGCATCGATTGCTTGGGTTAAATTCAGCGCGCTTTCGTAGAGGGTTTGGTAGTTATTGCCAAGCAGGGCAATTTCTAGGCCACTGCCGACCCCGCGTAGACCCAAACTATTCGGGCTGCCCACACGGATATTAACGCCCGGTAAATCATCTAACGCCGCGCGCACATCGGTAATGATGGCCGCTTGGCCACGGCTGCGCTCATCCCAAGGCACTAGGGGTGCGACGATTAACACCCGGTTGGGATCCCAGCGTCCGGCAATGGTAAATAACCGCGCGATTTCGCCTTGCTCAACAAGGGGTGTCAGACGGGTTTGCATCATGGCCGCTTGGCGCTGACTGTATTGCAGCCCCGCACCATCGGGGCCGTTTGCAACCACATAGATCAGGCTGCGGTCTTCGGCGGGCAGAAGCTCTTGATCAATTTGGGTGTACTGATAGCCCGCGAGTGCCAAAACCGTGACGGCTACCAATGCGCTGCGCCACGGGTGATCGATGGTTAGTTTGAGGCTGCGCTGATAGGCCGTGGCGATGATACCACCCCAATGGCGAAGGCGGGTTTGTAGCCGGCCAGGCGGCTTTTCTTCGCTGAGTACCCGAGCGGCCAGCGCGGGTACGAGTGACAGCGCAACAAACGATGAAATACTCACCGCGACGGCCAGTACCACGCCAAATTCGCGAAACAATTTGCCCGCGGTACTCGGGAGTAACGAAATGGGAATAAACACCGATATTAAAACCAACGTGGTTGCGATAACCGCAAAAAACACCTGGTGGGTGCCAAGCAGGGCGGCCGCATTGGCGCTCAGCCCCTCGCGACGACGGCGTTGAATGTTCTCCAGCACCACAATGGCATCATCAACCACCAAACCGGTGGCCAGAACGAGCGCAAGCAGGGTGAGCAAATTGATCGAAAAACCCAGTAACCAAATTGCCGCTAGGGTTCCGATTAATGCCAGTGGAATCGTCACCGCGGGGATCAAGGTGGCACGCGGTGCGCCAATAAAAAGCCAAATCGCGCCAATTACGATGAAGGTTGCGGCCACCAGCGTGAATAGCACCTGTTCGATTGCCCCGCGAATGAAAATGGCATCATCCGAGGTTTTGACTAACGTGACATCGTCAAAGCGTTGGTTGAGTAGGACGAGCGCCTCATCAACCGCACGGCTAATCTCCAAGGTGTTTGACTGCGCTTGCCGAATAATGCCAAGCCCCAGAATGCGCTGAGCGTTGAGTTGGACTTCGCTGCGCGCGTCAGCCGGTGCAAGGTTGGCATCGGCCACATCGCCGATACGCAGCCCAGGTTTAAGGGCAATGGCCTCTATTGCCTGAGTGGTTGCCACCGCCGCGTCGGCCCGAACCCGCAATTCTAGTTCGGTTTGTCGAAAGCTACCGGCAGGAATGTCCAAATCTGCGCTTTCAAGCTGGGTAATCAGATCACTGATATCGAGATTATGAGCGGCCAGCCGCATCGGATCGACCGATACCCGTAACTGCCGTTCACGATCACCATAAACGCTGACATCGGCAACACCTTGCAGCGACACCAGTTCAGGAACGATATCGTTGGTCACCCGGCGGGTGAGGGTTTCTAGGTCGAGCGTTGGTGCGCGCGCGGCAATGCGAACGATGGGGCTGGCGTCTTGGTCGGCTTTAATCACATTGACCTGCTCGACACTGGCCGGCAGCTGGCGCTCAACCCGACTCACGGCTTCACGCACGTCCGCTGCGGCCTCGTCCAACAAGACATTGGGTTCAAAGGTCGCCACAATGCGGGTGCTACTCTCCTCGCTCGACGCGCTAATTGAGCGCACACCTGAGACCCGCGCCACCGCGCCCTCGAGTTCGCGGGTGACTTCAGCGTCCATGGTCTGTGGTGAGGCGCCTGGGTATTGGGCCGTGACGGTCACGCGCGGTCGGTCAACATCGGGCAGCTCGCGAACCTCAACGCCGAGCAGGGCGGCAATACCGGCCACGGCAATGAGTAGGTTGATTACGCCAACCAAAATAGGTCGACGAATCCCTAATGCCGGAAGGCCTCGTGGTGCCTCGCTCACTGGCTGATCACGCGAACGCGGGCATCGTTTCGCAACTGCTGCACCCCTTCGCGAACCACCAGCGCACCGGGCTGGATGTCGCCGCGCACCAGTACGGCATTGTCTTGCCGAGCGCTTAGATCAATCCCTACCCGTTGTGCGCGCTCATTTTCAATCACCCAGACATAGGCGCCATCATCGCCCCATTGCACCGCGGTTTCCGGCACACGCGGCAGGCGCTCACCGGGCAACGATAAGCTCACCCGAAAGCTCATGCCTGGGCGAAAGTGATCGGCTTGGTTGTCAAGCCGCGCATCAAAGGCAATGGTGCCGGTGTCAATGTCGATCCGACTGGCTCGGCGCTCAATCGTGGCGGTTAGCTGCGTTTGTGGGCGCGACCACGGCGATAATTGCACGCGATCGCCCACCTCAATGCCGTCATGGAAACGCTCTGAGACCTGAAAACGGATTCGCAGGCGCTCGCGCGCATCTAGGGTAGTAACCACCGTGTCCTCAGCCACGCGCTCACCGGGCTCGACTTCGCTCAGGCCCGTGTGGCCGTTAAAGGGCGCGGTTAGGGTGCGTTTATCGAGCGCAACTTGGGCGTTTTGCACTTCAAGGGCGGCGAGTTCGGCGTCGCGCCGGGCGGCATCGATGGTTGTTGGCGCCACCGAGCCACTGCCGATGGTGCGCTCATAGCGATCGAGCAGGCGCTCAGCCTCAGTGCGGCGGACTTCAGCCAGTGCGAGGGCGAGCCGTTGTTCCCGCGAATCGAGCGTGAGCAATACATCGCCGCGCTCGACTAATTGATTAGGCTGGATATTCACGCGATCGATAAACCCGCTGGCATCCGTGCGTAAGGTGGCCGAGCGCAGTGCGCTGGCGCGCCCAACGGCAATCACCCGCAGATTCTCGCGCGCCAGAGTGACGGGTTCGGCAATCACATCAATTGCGTTGTCTTGCGCCTTGGGTGTTGGCGCCCACAGCACCAGGAGCAAGCTGGTGAAAACCAGCATGTGGCGAAAGGGGGTTAACCAAAACGGGGTAGATCGCTGCATGGCGTTAGCATAACGCATAAAAAAAGGCTGCCGATCATCGATCGACAGCCTTTAGGTCGAAGCCGAGGTAATTACTTGCTTTGGGCAGCCGTGGCTGTCTCAGAAGCAGTCTTTACGTTGTCTTCAACAATCTTGCGGGCTTCGTTAACGAAGTCCTGGTTCATTGCGACGACTTTCTCGGCATCGCCCTTGACGCGCTCGGTCAGATCCTGCGCGATCTTCTGCTGCTCTTCGGCATAGGCCTGCAGCGCGTTGGTGTCTTTGACTTCGAGCGCGGCGCGGGCCTGGCTCAAACCAATCTCGCTGTAGGTGCGGGCAGCAGTCATCTGCGCGTCAATCATTTTTTCTGCATAGTCCATAGCCAGCTTGGCGTAATCACGGGTTGGGGCCATGAACATTTTCTCGGCCTGCTCGGAATACTTACTAAAGTTATCGTTTGTCATCATTTAATCCTCATGTCAGTGACGGTGGACAAGACCGTTTCTGATCTTGTTGCAGTGCAATATATCAACCTAAATGGTGCGATGCAACAGAAAATTTAAATTCCTGTAAAACCACCGCCAAGCCTTTGTTATGCTGGTCACAATTTACGCACAAGGCATAGACAGTATGGACCCCGTATCAACCACAGGAATCGCGCAAACACTCACCCACTGGCAAAGCGCATTGGCTGATTGGTCGAATCGATTGGGGGGGGATGGCCAAGCGTTATTGAACGCGCTGGGGCAGATGACCCAGATGAATGATTGGTTGGGCGTTGTCCGGCTGGTTGTTTTATTCGCGGTCTTAGAGTTGGTTCGACGGCAGCTGTGGCGTCCCGCCCGTCGCGGCGTTGAGCGCATTGATCAATCGGTTGCGGCGAGCCAGGCGCGCTTTGGCAGTGTTGGCCAAGCGCTGGCGTGGCTAGCCGTCATTGGGGTGCATGCGCTCACCCTACTGGGCGCAGTGGCTGTGGGTTATGCGCTGATGTTGGTGGGCTTTGTTGGCTATGAGCAAGCTCAGCAACTGGCCGGCGAGTTGCTAAGCGCGTTCATTTGGGTCGGAGTGGCACGACTGATCATTGAAGCGTTTTTAGAGCCAGCCACCGATTCCATCCGGTTATTGCCGCTTGATGAGGCCGCAGCACTGAACTGGGACCGCAAACTCATGCGCCTGGCCACGTTTGCCGGTTATGGGTTGGCGTTTGTGGTGCCCGTGGTGGCCACGGTAGGCCCGGCCTTAGCAACACTCATTGAGCTGCTGGTTGTGCTGGTTACCACCGTGGGGGTATTTGCGGTCATGCGCGCGGTGCGAACCCCCGTTAGCGCGTGGTTACGCGCGGTAGCTGAACGCGTTCACAGTGGTCTACTGCGCAGTGCATTAAAGCTGCTCGCGATAATTGGCTACTGGTTAGTCGCCGTGTATGTCGTGATGGTGGCGATGGTCGCGATACTCGCCCCCGGCACCACACTGACATTTGTGTTGAGTGCCAGCGCTGCCAGTGTGGGGGTGTTCTTGCTTGGTGGCTTTGTTGCCCAATGGTTAGCCCGGGCAATGCATGCTGGGGTTGTCTTGCCGGTTCCAATGCAACAGCGCTTACCGATTTTGCAAAACCAGCTGCGGCGTTGGATGCCACGGCTGCTCAAACTCAGCCATACAGTGCTGGGTGTTGTAGTGATTGCGGTGTTGATTGATGTGTGGCAAATCGCCGATGTTCGCGCATGGCTTGGCAGTACCGCCGGGCAGACGATGCTCAGTGCGGTCATTGGTGTGCTAAGCGTGGGGCTGTTAGCGCTAGGCGCTTGGTTGTTTGCCGCCAGCTGGATCGAAGATCAGCTCAATCCCGACACCGGGCACGGCGAGCCGGGTGCGCGTGAAAAAACGCTATTAGCGCTGTTTCGCAATGCCATTGCAATTGCGATTGTCACCATCGCTGGCATGGTCGCGCTGTCTGAATTGGGTATTGATATCGGGCCGCTGATTGCCGGCGCTGGTGTGATTGGTTTGGCTATTGGCTTTGGCGCGCAAAAGCTCGTCCAAGACATTATTACCGGGGTGTTTATTCAGCTCGAAGATGCCATCCATCAAGATGACTACATCACCGCTGGGGGCATTAGCGGCACGGTGGAGCGCCTGAGCATTCGCTCATTGGGTTTGCGCGACCTCACCGGCACGCTGCATGTGGTGCCGTTTTCCTCGGTGGATACCGTCTCCAACTACACCCGCGACTTTGGTTATCACCTCGGTGAGTACGGCGTGGCCTATCGCGAGAATATTGGCGATGTGGTTGAGCACCTGCAGGTGGCGTACACGCGGTTATGTGAGACCGCACCGATTAATGCCAGTGTCACCGGGCCGCTCGAAGTGGACGGGGTCAGCGCCTTAGCCGATAGCGCGGTGAATGTTCGGGTGCGCATTCGCACCACTGCCGGTATGCAGTGGGCGGTGGGGCGTGCCTATAACCAAGTGGTCAAAGAGGTCTTTGACGAGGCGGGCATTGAAATTCCTTTCCCGCACATGACCTTATATTTCGGCGAGGATAAGCTTGGGAACGCACCGCCGGCCCATATTGCCCTAGGAAAGGAGACAGACTAGGAGGGCGAATGGATATTGCGGTTGAGGAAGATGTGCGCATCCCGATGGCCGATGGCGTCACGCTATCGGCGCGCATTTGGCGACCCACCCAAGCTGAACACCATCCCGTCCCGGCGGTGCTGGAATACATCCCTTACCGCAAACGCGATCACACGCGCGCCCGGGATGAAACGCTGCACGGCGAAATGGCGCGGCGTGGTTACGCCGGTGTGCGAGTGGATTTGCGCGGTAGTGGCGAGTCGACCGGCGTGCTCGATGATGAGTACTGCCAGCGCGAACTCGATGATGGCTACGCGGTGATTGAGTGGCTTGCTCGGCAACCCTGGTGTAACGGCGCGGTTGGCATGCTGGGGATTTCTTGGGGTGGGTTTAATGGGCTGCAAATCGCGGCCATGCAACCCCCCGCGCTTAAGGCCGTAATTAGCGTTTGCTCGAGCGATGATCGCTACGCCGATGATGTGCACTACATGGGCGGGTGTTTGCTCGGGGATAACCTATCTTGGGCCTCGGTGATGTTTGCCTATAACAGCCTGCCGCCTGATCCGGCATTGCGTCCAAACGACTGGCGCGCGTTGTGGCATCAACGTCTTGAAGCCAACGAGCCTTGGCTGATTCGCTGGCTGGCGCATCAGCAGCGCGATGCCTACTGGCAACACGCCTCGGTGTGCGAGAACTATCAGGCCATTCGCTGCCCGGTGATGGCTATTAGTGGCTGGGCGGATGGCTATACCGATGCGGTATTTCGGTTGTTAGAAAATCTCGATGTACCCACCAAAGGCTTGGTTGGGCCGTGGTCGCATAAGTATCCGCACCAGGGGGTGCCTGGTCCGGCAATCGATTTTCATCACGAAATGCAGCAGTGGTGGGATACCTGGTTAAAAGGCAAGCCCGCGCCAAGTCAGCCCAGCCCCAAGCTGTCGGCCTGGATGCAAGAAGCCGCTGAACCGGCAACGCGCTATCACCAGCGCCCGGGTTACTGGGTGGGTGAGGCGCAATGGCCCTCAGGAAATATCCACCACAAGTGGCTTTATCCGCACCGCGGCGGGCACCTGCACGCCACCCCAGCCAGCGCCTCAGAGCCGATCTTGCACATTCAGTCACCGTTGAGCTTGGGCTTGTTTGCAGGCAAGTGGTGCAGCTATTCGGCCGGTCCCGATCTACCCTACGATCAGCGCGAAGAAGACGGTGGCGCGTTGTTTTTTGAAAGTAATCCGTTTGAACAGCCGATGGAATTATTAGGCGAGCCCGAATTCGCTCTGCGCTTTCGAGTCGATCAGCCGGTTGCTCAAGTGGCCGCCCGCCTATCCGACGTCGCACCAGATGGTAAGGCCACGCGCATTACCTATGGGGTCTATAACCTCAATCATTACCGCGGCCATAATCAGCCCGAGGCCTTGGAGCCAGGGCAAGATTATTCGCTGCGCTTTGGTCTAAACCACCTCGGGCATCGCTTAACGCCAGGCCATCGCCTGCGCTTGTCGTTATCGACTTCGTATTGGCCGCTGGCGTGGCCGGCACCTCAGCCGGTGGCGCTATCAGTGATCACCGCTGACACCGCACTGGGACTCCCCGTGCGCCAAGCCGAAGATCACAGCGCAGCGGTGGCGTTTGACCCACCCGCGTATGAAAAGCCGTTGATTGTTCGGGATATTGAGCCCGGCGAGCAACGCTGGCGAGTGCTACGCGATCTCGAAACCAGCGCCTCAACGCTTGAGGTCATCAAAAACGATGGCCGCTACCAGTTGAGCGATATCGATTTAGAAGTGGCGGATGATACGCGCGAGTATTACCGCTCGATTGGTGATGACTTTGCCAGTATTGAAGGCGAAGTGGTTGCCGATCGCCGACTTAGGCGCGAGGGTTGGGATATCGCCACGCGAACACGCACGGTGTTGCAAGCAGATGCCCACGCGTTTTATGTCTACGCCGAGCTGGATGCTTGGGAGAATGGTCAACGCGTTTTCTCGCGTAATTGGCACGAGCGTATCGCGCGTCGCTACGTCTAGCGCACCAAGCGCGGCCCGCCTTCATGGTGTTGCCAGCAGGCCGCGGTTATACTGAATTCAAATAACCTTTGGAGTACCTTCGCATGGAAACTATTGATCGTCGCCGTCGGCGCATTATGCAGTCGTTAGGGATTGCCGGTGCGGCCACCGCAACGGGCACGTGGCCGATGATGGGGCGCGCACAAAACCCAAGTCATGGGGGGCTATTGCGCGTGGCTTTGCCGCTTGCCGATAACCTCGAGCCGGTCACCATGAGTGGGGGCGGCACCATTGCGATTGTCCAGCAAGTCGCCGAGTACTTGGTTTGGGCTGAAGATGACTTAAGCCTGCGGCCAGTGCTGGCCACTGAGTGGTCATCTGAACAGGGTGCCCGGGTGTGGAATTTCACACTGCGCCAAGGCGTGCGCTTTCACGACGGTCGTGAGATGACCAGCGCCGATGTGGTCGCGAGCTTCCAGCGCATGGTGCAACCGGATAGTGGTTCAGCCGGTGCAGCCCAGCTTGATTTTTTGCAGCCGCAAAATGTCACCGCCGATGGCCCGTATGGGGTGCGCTTTGAGCTGGATCGCCCAGTCGGCGCGTTTCCGTATTACACCCACATTTATAACGCCGTGATTTTGCCAGCCGACTATGCCGGTGATTTTGCCAATAACCCGGTGGGCACAGGGCCGTTTAAGCTCGATGAATTCCGCCCGCAAGAGGGTGCGCGCTTATCGCGCAACAACGACTACTGGAATGATCCGCTGCCCTACCTCGATGCCCTTGAGTTGGACTTCTACGACGGCTCACAGCCACAGGTTATTGCCATGCAGGGGGGCGAGGCCGATGCCATGCTCTCAGCGGGGTATATCGATATTCGCCCGCTGTTTGAACAAGACAACGTGCGCATGGTCAATCAGCCCACCTCAACCCATGCACAGGTAACAATGCGCACCGATCAGCCGCCATTTAACGACGTGCGCGTGCGCCAAGCCGTCGCGCTAGCAGTGGACCGGGTCAATGCCATGGACACGCTGTTGGGCGGCAATGCCACGATTGGCAATGATCACCCCATCGCGCCAATTTACCCGGTAGATGTGTCGCTAACCCAGCGTGAACAAGATCTTGAGCAAGCGCGTGGGTTGTTGGCTGAGGCTGGCTATGATGACGGCTTTCCGATTGACCTGCACGTCGGCCGGCTTGCCGAGCTACCGCAATACGCCGAAATGCTCCAGCAAATGCTCAGTCAAATCGGCATTCGTGTGAGTCTGAAAGTCGAGCCGCTCAACGTGTACTACGGCCACTGGACGGATGTGAAGTTTGGGGTCACAGACTGGGCTAGCCGCGCAACGCCGGGGCAGTTCCTTAATGCCGCCTTCCGTGGTGGCGTTGATTGGAATGCGCCGAAATGGACGAATGACCGCTTTGATCAGCTGCTTGATGCGTTTGAAAGCGAAGCCGATCTCGCTGAGCGTAAGCGCCTTGCCGAAGCGCTTGCGGCCATCTTGCAAGACGAGGTGCCGGCGGTGATTGGCTACTTTAAAGATGCCTTCCGCCCGGTCAACACCCGCGTACGCGACTTGCCCGGTAATATGTCGAACTTCCTTGATTTAACGCGTACCTGGGTTACCTAACTCAATAAATGCTGCGTTATACCCTTCGTCGGCTGGGGATGCTCGGCGTGACGCTGTTGGTCGCCTCGGTGTTGATCTTTTTGATCACCGCCGTGCTGCCCGGCGACATTGGCCGGATTATTTTGGGGCCCTTCGCTGAAGAATCGGCGGTGCGCGCGCTCAACGAATCACTCGGCCTGAATGATCCGCTGGTTTGGCGTTATTTTGACTGGATTGCTGGCGTGCTCCAGGGCGATTGGGGGCAGTCCATGTCGCTCAACACCCCGGTGTTGCCGCTGGCGCTAGAGCGCTTTAGCCGCTCGTTAGCGCTTGCCGCGCTTGCCGTGGCGATGTTGTTACCGCTGGCCATTGGTGCGGGCGTGGCGGCCGGGCGCCGGCCGGGCGGGCCGCTGGATCGGGTGTTGTCCGTGGTGGGGCTTGGTTTGGGTGCAATGCCTGAGTTTGTGACCGGCGTATTGCTTATTGTGGTGTTGGGTTTGGGCTTGGATTGGTTTCCCGTCCAAGCCACCACACCGGCTGATGGCAGCGTTTGGGCGGTGATCCATGGGTTGATGTTGCCTGCGCTGTGTTTGGTGTTACTGCTGTTTGCCTATTTGTTTCGAATGACCCGATCCGGCATGCTCAGCGCGCTTGAGGCTGATTACACGCGCACGGCGCGATTAAAGGGTCTGCCAGAGCGTTTGGTGTTGCGTCGTCACGTGCTGCGCAACGCGCTGCTCCCCACGGTGACGGTCATGGGGGCGCAGTTGGGCTGGTTAGTGGGTGGGCTGGTGGTGGTGGAGAGCCTGTTTCGCTATCCCGGCATTGGTAGCTTGTTGCATAACGCCGCCACCAATAAAGATATCCCCTTGCTTGCCGGGTGCACGCTGTTAGTCACGGCGGTGTTTTCATTGGCCAATTTAGCCGCCGATTTAGTCTATGCGCTGCTTAATCCGCGAGTTCGTGATGCGCTCGCTGACTAGGTCGCTAACCGTAAGCCCGGGGCTAACGATTGGGCTGTTGATGGTGATGGTATGGGTGGTGACCGCGGCATTCGCCCCCTGGGTTGCTCCGCACGAGCCAACCGCCATGGGGGTGGGCCCGCAAACCGCCGCGCCCTCGTGGGGGTATTGGTTTGGTACCGATCAATATGGCCGGGATATTTTAAGTCGTGTCATTTATGGCGGGCGCTATGTCTTGGCGATCGCGCCGGCTTCAACGCTGCTGGGGCTCATACTCGGCACGCTGATCGGGCTATTGGCCGCTTATGGCCGCGGTTGGCTTGATGAAGTGATTATGCGTTTGCTCGACGCCATTATGGCTTTTCCCATCGTGGTACTGGCGCTGTTGGCGCTCACTGTTTTGGGCAGTTCTACCCTGAACGTCATTTTAGTGATTGGTTTGGTCTTTGCTCCGCTCATTGCCCGGACTGCGCGCTCGGCAGCGCTAACAGAAGTGCGCAAAGAATATGTGGAAGCCGCAAGGCTGCGCGGCGAGGGGCATTGGTATGTCATGGTGATGGAAGTGGCCCCAAATATTCGGGGCCCATTAATGGTGGAGGCCACCATTCGACTTGGCTATGCGGTATTCACCTCAGCCACGCTAGGCTTTTTGGGATTAGGTGTTCAGCCACCCGCGCCGGATTGGGGTGTCATGGTGTCATCGAGCCGCTCGTTGCTCACCACCGCTCCTTGGGCGGTGCTGGCGCCCGCGCTGGCCATTGCCGCGGTGGTGATTGGCTTTTCGCTAATTGCCGATGGACTGCGTGATCGCGAGCAACAATGACAACGCCGCTACTAACCTTTAATGCGCTGAGTATTGCTTTTCGTCGTCGTGGTGAATGGCGTACCGCGGTGCGCGATGTCAGCTTAAGTGTACAGCCCGGTGAGACGGTCGGGCTGGTGGGTGAATCGGGCTGTGGTAAGTCAACGCTTGCCATGGCCGGGTTGGGGTACTTGCCCGATAACGCTCGAATTCTTG
This sequence comes from uncultured Ectothiorhodospiraceae bacterium, assembly GCA_913056315.1. Lineage (GTDB taxonomy): Bacteria > Pseudomonadota > Gammaproteobacteria > Nitrococcales > Nitrococcaceae > Spiribacter. The sequence continues at coordinate 10,565 of CAJXMZ010000017.1, read as the reverse complement.
CCGGCGAGATCAGTCTGACTGGCGAATCACTGGCGACGATGTCGCCCGCCCGATTGCAGCAACGCCGGGGCGATACCATTGCTGCGGTCTATCAAAATCCGGCGACTGCGCTGAATCCGGCGCTCACGATTGGCCGGCAAATTAGCGAAATCTTTGAATACCAAAAAGGCTTAACAGCGCGCGCGGCGATGACCGCGGCCAAGGCCATGCTCGAGCAAGTACGTATTGCCAATCCCGAGCAGCTACTACGAGCTTATCCTTATCAAATTTCTGGTGGCATGCAGCAGCGAGTGGTCATTGCGATGGCGCTAGCGGGCGAACCGGATTTGTTGGTGTTGGATGAGCCCACCACCGCCCTAGATGCCAGCATTCAGGCCGATGTGTTAGCGCTGTTCGACGACCTGCGCCGTGACCTGGGTGTGGCGATGCTGTTGATTAGCCATGATTTGGGGGTGGTGCGTGCGGTTTGTGATCGCGCCGCGGTGATGTATGCCGGCGAAATTGTGGAAACGGCGCCGGTGAGTGAGCTGTTTGCACAGCCTAAGCACCCCTATACCGCCTCATTGATTGACTGTATTCCGACTGGGCATACGCATTGGTCGCATGAGCGGCTTGCCTCAATTCCGGGTTATCCGCCCGCTTTGGGCGAGCGGGGGGCAGGGTGTGCCTTTGCCCCGCGCTGCCCGGTGGCGCGCGCGGCGTGTCAACAACAGCCGGTTGCGTTGGCATGGCTTAACAACAGCCATGCCAGTCGGTGTTTGTTTCCCGAGGATACGGCTGCACCCGGCGGTAACCGACCGCCGGCCACCCCTGGCCGACCTGCAGGCGAGCGTGTGCTGGAAAGTGATGACTTAGTCGTGGGTTACAAAGGCGTGCGCGTGTTAGACGGCGTCACGCTTGACGTGCGCGCGGGCGAGACGCTTGCCCTTGTAGGAGAATCGGGCAGCGGTAAAAGTACGCTGGCGCGGGCGCTAACCGGGCTAACTGTGCCCGATGCGGGGTCGGTTCGGCTTGATGGCACTGCGTTGCCGGGTGCGCAGCGTAAGCGCGTGCAGTCGACACGACGCGCGTTACAAATGGTGTTTCAGTCCCCTGAAAACACCCTCAACGCCAGCCATCGCATTGGCCCGGCCTTAGGGCGGGCCATTCGCGAGCTGGGGGGGTTGGGCTACCGCGCCGCGCGCGCCTTAGTGCCCGAGCGCTTGGCGCAAGTCGCGCTAGAAGCCGATACCGCCAACCGCCGGCCCGCCCAGCTATCGGGTGGACAGCGTCAGCGCGTTGCCATTGCCCGGGCGTTTGCCGGTGACCCCAAGGCCGTCATTTTAGATGAGCCCACCTCCGCGCTTGATGTATCAGTGCAGGCCGCGGTATTGGATTTGTTAATCGACTTACAGCAACGCCGGGGCACGGCGTATTTGTTTATTTCGCATGACTTGGCCGTTGTGCGTTATATCGCCGATCGGGTCGCAGTCTTGTTTTTAGGCCGCATTATGGAAGTTGGCCCAGTCGAGCGCATTTTTAGTGGTGTTCGCCACCCGTATACCGCTGAGTTACTCGCTGCCATTCCCGATTGGGCGCAAGATCACCCCAGCACCCAGGCCGCCCCCGTCATGACGGGGGCCAGGGATCGGCCAACGGGGTGTCCCTACGCGTCGCGCTGTGCCTATGTCATGCCGCAGTGCGCTAATGAGCCACCACCGGTGCGCGAGCCCGCGCCGGGGCAACAAATTCATTGTCATTTACCGATTAATGAACTGCCCGGTTCGCTCTACGAATAACGCGATTATGATTTACACTTGAGTTATGGCGTATTTAACGATCGATCAATGTGTTGGCAACACCCCTTTGGTTCGCTTGCAGCGGCTTGCCGATACCGGCTCAAACACCGTGTTGCTCAAGCTCGAAGGCAATAACCCCGCCGGTTCGGTTAAAGATCGCCCGGCCATGAATATGATTGCCCAAGCCGAAGCCCGGGGCGAAATTACGCCCGGCGATACGCTGATCGAGGCAACCAGCGGCAACACCGGGATTGCGCTGGCGATGGCAGCGGCGGTTAAGGGCTATCGCATGGTGTTAATTATGCCGGCCAATATGACCACCGAGCGCCGGGCGTCGATGCGCGCTTACGGCGCAGAACTGGTGTTGGTGAGCCAAGAGCAGGGCATGGAGGGGGCGCGCGATTTAGCCGAGCGTATGCAGGCCGAAGGCCGTGGGCGTGTGCTTGATCAGTTTGCTAACCCCGATAATTGGGGCGCGCACTACAACGGCACCGGCCCGGAGGTTTGGCGTGACACCAACGGCGAGGTCACCCATTTTGTTGCTTCCATGGGCACCACGGGCACCATTATGGGGGTGTCGCGGTATCTTAAATCTCAGCGTAGCGACATTCAGTTAATCGGCGCGCAACCGCGCGAGGGCGCCAGCATCCCGGGTATTCGCAAATGGCCCGAGGCCTATTTGCCCAGCATTTATCAATCGCAGCGCGTTGATCGCATTGTCGAAGTCAGCCAAGACGAAGCCGAAGATATGACGCGGCGATTAGCCGCTGAAGAGGGCATTTTCGCGGGTATTTCCAGCGGCGGCACCCTCTGGGCGGCATTGCAAATTGCCCAAGAAGTTGAAAACGCGACGATTGTGAGCATTGTGTGTGATCGTGGCGATCGTTACTTATCAAGCGGAGTCTTCCCCGAAAAATGAATATCTTCGCCTTTGATATTGAAACCATCCCTGATGTCGAGGGCGGGCGGCGTTTGCATGGCTTAGAAGGCCTCGATGATCACGCTGCCGCCGAGGCCATGCTGGCGATGCGCCGCGAAGAAAACGGCAGCGATTTCTTGCGCCTACCGCTGCACCGCGTGGTGGTTATTTCTGTGGCAGCACAAATTGGCGATAAATTTACCGTGTTTTCACTGGGTGACGGTGGCGATGACGAGCGCGCGCTCATCGAGCGTTTCTACGAAGGCATTGAGCGCTATGTGCCCAAACTGGTGAGTTGGAATGGCAGCGGCTTTGATTTGCCGGTATTGCACTACCGCGCCCTAATGCACGGGCTTAGCGCGCCGCGGTATTGGGAAACCGGCGATCAGGATCGCGATTTTCGCTTTAATAACTATCACAACCGCTTTCACGATCGGCATACCGACCTCATGGATGTGCTGGCGGGCTTTTCCGGCCGCGCGGTCGCCCCGCTTGATCAAGTTGCCACGTTGTGTGGCTTTCCCGGCAAACTCGGCATGAGCGGCGCGGCGGTGCGTGAGCATATCGAACAAGGCGATTTTGCGGGTGTTCGCAATTACTGTGAGCATGATGTGCTCAATACCTATTTGCTGTGGTTGCGCTACGAACGCATGCGTGGCGCGCTGGATACGCCGGGCTATGAAGCCGCCTGCGAGCGAGTTCGCGCCGCGCTCAAAGAGGCGGATCGACCGCATCTTGAGCAGTTTCTCAACGCCTGGCGGCAGTAGAGCCGATGGGTGGCAGACGCGGCCGGCGCTTACCGGCAGAGCCCATTGTGATGGACATCGAGCGCCTCAGTCATGAGGGTCGCGGCATTGCCCATCACGATAACCGCACAGCCTTTGTGCAGGGCGCGCTGCCGGGTGAACAAGCGCATGTGCAGGTGCGTCGTCGACGCCGGCGGCAAGACGAAGGGGATGCCCTAAGCATTGCCCGGCCCGCCGCCGATCGGGTCACACCGCCTTGCCCCCATGTCGGCGTTTGCGGTGGTTGCAGCCTGCAGCACATGGATCCTGGCGCGCAGGTGCGGCACAAACAACAAACACTTGCCGAGCAGTTTGCGCATATTGGCGATGTCAGCCCACAGACTTGGTTGCCCGCGTTAACCGGGCCCACCGCCGGGTATCGGCGCCGCGCCCGGCTGGGGGTGAAGTATGTGCCGCGCAAAGACGACCGGGTGTTAGTCGGCTTTCGTGAGCGCTTTAGCCCGTTTGTTGCCGATATTAATAGCTGCCATGTCCTCGATGATCGCGTGTCGGTGTTGCTGGGCGAGCTTGCTGCGCTGATTCGTCGCTTGAGTATTCCGCATCGCATTGCGCAAATTGAAGTGGCCGCGGGTGATACACAGGTGGGGTTAGTCTTTCGCAACCTCGACCCGCTTACCCAAAGCGATCGCGAGACGCTGATGGCGTTTGGCCAAACCCATGACTTATTGATGTTTGAGCAGCCGGGTAATGAATCCACCGTCGCGCCGCTTGGGCACAGCCAAACCTACCTTGAATATGCGCTTGATGACGAAGGGCTGCGCTTTCGTTTTGCCCCCACTGATTTCACCCAAGTGAACGCGGCGATTAACCGCAAAATGCTGCCACAAGCGCTGGATTTGCTTGAAGTTGGGCCAGACCATCGGGTGTTGGATTTGTTTTGCGGGCTGGGTAATTTCACGTTGCCCTTGGCCCGCCGTGCCGCGCAGGTGATTGGCGTTGAGGGTGCGGAGTCGTTGGTTGAGCGCGGGCGCGAAAACGCGCAGTACAACCAAATCGATAATGTGCAGTTCGTCGCCGCTGATTTAACGCAGACCCACCCCGGGGCGAGTTGGTTGGGCGGGCAAATTGATCGGGTGTTACTTGATCCCCCGCGCTCAGGCGCGCTAGAGGTATTGCCCGCCATTGCAAAGCTTGGGCCTGAGCGGATTGTTTATGTCTCGTGTGGGCCGGCAACCTTGGCGCGTGATGCGGGCGAGCTTGTCCATCAGCATGGCTATACGCTGGCGGCGGCAGGGATTATGGATATGTTTGCGCATACCGCGCATGCCGAAGCCATGGCGGTTTTTACCCGCACACGGAGGTAGCGCTTGATGAATAAAGACATTGAAATTATCGAGCGTAAGCGCGTTTACGACGGGTTTTTTCAGGTCAGCCAATTGACCTTGCGCCATGCGCTGTTTGCCGGCGGGCAAAGCGAAACCTTAGTGCGCGAGCGCTTTGAGCGCGGTCATGCCGTGGGGGTGTTGTTGTTTGATCCGTGGGAGGATCAAGTCGTGCTCGTCGAGCAATTTCGCATCGGTGCGCTCGACTCAGGCTTTGACCCGTGGTTGCTCGAGACCGTAGCCGGCATTATCGAGCCCGGCGAACAGCCCGAAGCGGTCGCTCGGCGCGAGAGCAAAGAAGAGGCTGACTGTCATTTGGGTGCGCTGATTCCGATTACCCGCTATTTAGTTAGCCCTGGCGGTACCTCGCAAACCGTGGATTTGTACTGCGCGATGATCGATAGCCGCGACTTGCGTATTGAGGGTCATGGTCAAGTCGACGAGGGCGAGGATATTCGCCTGCAAATTCTCCCAACCGATGCGGCACTGAGCCTGCTCGACAATGGCGGTATTGTGGCCGCCATGCCGATTATTGCGTTGCAGTGGTTAGCGCTTAATCGCGCGGATCTGCGAGCGCGTTGGCAAGATGCGCCGCGAGCCCCGTATAACGGGCCGGGGTCAGCGCCCTGAGTTCAGCTTTGGCGGCCTCGGGTAGCTCAAGGCTATCGACAAACGCCTGCAGGCCGGCCTGATCCACGCGTTTACCGCGCGTTAGCGCTTTGAGTTTTTCATACGGCTCGGCAATACCATAGCGGCGCATCACCGTTTGAATGGCCTCGGCCAGCACTTCCCAGTTGGCGTTTAAGTCCTCATCAATGCGCGGCCGGTTCACCGCGAGCTTGCCTAATCCGCGCAGCGCGGCTTCATAGCTAATCAGACTATGGGCAAAGCCCACCCCAATATTGCGCAACACCGTGGAGTCGGTGAGATCACGCTGCCAGCGCGACACGGGCAGTTTGCGGGCGAGATGATCGAAAATCGCATTGGCTATACCGAAATTGCCTTCGGCATTTTCAAAATCAATGGGATTGACCTTATGCGGCATAGTCGACGAGCCAACTTCACCCTCGACCAGGTGCTGGCGAAAATAGCCAAACGCAATATAACCCCACAAATCACGCACCACGTCGATGCCAACGGTGTTGAGTCGGGCAATCGCGTCAAATAGCTCAGCAATGCCGTCATGCGGTTCAATCTGTGTGGTGTAGGGGTTGTACTCAAGGCCCAAATTATCGATGTAGCGCTTGGCAAAGGCAGGCCAGTCCACCTCGGGGTAGGCACTTAGGTGGGCGTTGAAATTACCCACGGCGCCGTTGATTTTACCCAGCACCGGCACGGCAGCGATTTGCGCGCGTTGGCGCTGCAAGCGTGCGGTCATATTGGCGAATTCTTTGCCCAAGGTGGTTGGCGAGGCGGGCTGGCCGTGGGTGCGTGCGAGCATGGCGACATCCGCATGGGCTTGGGCCTGCTGGCGCAGTTGCTCGATGAGTCGGTCAACCGCTGGCAATATCACCTCATCGCGCGCACTGCGCAGCATGAGCGCGTAGGCCAGGTTGTTAATATCTTCGGATGTGCAGGCAAAATGGACAAATTCGCTAATGCCCGCGAGCTCGGGCTGATCAGCCAGCTGCTCCTTGATGTAGTATTCAACCGCCTTCACGTCGTGGTTGGTGACCGACTCAATGGCTTTAATGCGCTCAGCGGCGGCTTCGTTAAATTGCAGCGCGATATGGCTAAGCGCACGCGCAGCCGCATCGGATAGGGCGGGGACTTCGGTTATGGCGGGCTCAGCGGCCAGTGCTTGCAGCCATTCGACCTCGACGATGACACGATGACGGATTAGCCCGTATTCGCTAACAAGCGGGCGAAGGGCGGCGGTTTTGCTCGCATAGCGGCCATCGATTGGGGAGATGGCGGTGAGTTGACTAAGCTCCATAGCCTAAGACCTTTTGCGCGGTAAAATGACAGTTTACTAGAACCGGGGAGACGATGATGAACCAGCAGGGATTTCGAACCGAAAAAGACAGCATGGGCGAACTTCAGGTGCCCGAGTCCGCCCGCTACGGCGCCCAAACGCAACGCGCGGTGGATAACTTTGCCATTAGCGATACGCCCATGCCGCGGCGGTTTATTCAAGCACTCGGGCTGATCAAAGCAGCTTGTGCCGAAGCCAATCGCGATTTGGGTGATTTGGATGCGGCTATTGCCAACGCCATTATTCAAGCCGCCGAATCCGTTGCCGCCGGCGATCATGACGCGCACTTCCCGGTTGATGTCTTTCAAACCGGTTCGGGAACCTCCAGCAATATGAATGCCAACGAGGTGATCGCCAACTTGGCCACTGAATCGCTTGGCCGCCCGGTCCACCCCAATGATCACGTCAATATGTCGCAAAGCAGCAATGATGTGATTCCAACGGCCATTCATGTTGCCGCGGGCGTGGGTTGCGCCGAGGCATTGCTGCCGGCGCTGGATCATTTAGCCCAAACACTCGAGGCCCGAGCCGCTGAACTAGCCGAGGTGACCACAACTGGGCGCACGCATTTAATGGATGCCATGCCCATTACGCTGGGCCAAGAAGTTGGTGGCTGGGCGCATCAAATTCGCATGGGTCAGGCGCGCGTTCACGATGCGCTCGAGCGCGTTAAAGCCCTGGCACAAGGCGGCACGGCCGTGGGCACCGGCATTAACGCCCGGCCCGCGTTCGGCGCGAGTGTGGCCAAGGTATTGGCGCGGCGCACCGGCATTGATTTTGTCGAAAGCCCTAATCGGTTTGAAAGCCTGAGCACCCAAGACGCCGCGGTGGAGCTATCCGGTCAATTGCGCGTTGTGGCTGTGAGCTTAATGAAGATGAGCAATGACCTGCGTTGGATGAACTCCGGCCCGCTGGCGGGGTTGGGCGAAATTGCGCTGCCCGCGCTGCAGCCTGGCAGCAGCATCATGCCCGGTAAGGTCAATCCAGTGATCCCCGAGGCGGTTGCCCAAGTCGGCGCCCAAGTCATTGGTAATGACACCACCATCACTGTGGCCGGGCAGTCGGGTAACTTTCAGCTCAACGTCATGCTGCCTGTGATTGCGCACAACTTGCTGCAAAGCATTGGGTTAATCGCCAACGGTGCGAATGCCCTAGCTGATCAGGCCATTGCCGGATTTAGCGTGAATCAAGCCCGATTAGAAGAGGCGCTGGGGCGTAATCCCATTTTGGTCACCGCCTTAAATACGGTGATTGGTTATGAGTTGGGTGCCAAGATCGCCAAACGCGCTTATGCCGAAGGCCGTCCGCTTATGGAGCTTGCCCGAGAAATGACGGATTTATCCGATGCCGATTTGGAGCGCTTGCTTGATCCCAAAGCGCTTACCGCAGGCGGCATTCCCGGTGTGGAATAACCGCTAGCCGCGCTAGAATAAGCGCATGAGTGATCGCGCTGCCTTTAACCCCACCCCGGTGCTTAAGTCTCTGCCGACGGCGCCCGGGGTGTATCGCATGTTGGATGCGGCCGGCCATGTTATTTATGTGGGTAAGGCCCGGCAACTTAAACGCCGGGTTAGTAGCTATTTTCAAAAATCTGCGCATAACACACGCACCCAAGCGTTGGTTAGCCAGGTTGCGGATTTGCAGGTCACGGTGACGCACACCGAAGCCGAAGCGCTGATCCTAGAAAATACGCTCATTAAAACCCACCGCCCGCGCTATAACGTGTTGCTGCGCGATGATAAGACCTATCCGTATATTCAGCTGACTACGCAACAAGACTTTCCGCGGCTTGCCTTCTATCGGGGTAAACGCCGCGAGGAAGGCCAGTCGTTTGGCCCCTTTCCCTCGTCGGGGGCAGTGCGCGAGACGCTCAATCATCTGCAAAAAGTCTTTCCGGTGCGGCAATGCCGGGATAGTTTTTATCGGCATCGCTCCAGGCCGTGTTTGCAACACCAAATTGGTCGGTGTACTGCCCCGTGTGTCGGGCTCATTAGTCAGGCGGACTACGGCAAAGATGTCCGTCATGTGCAGATGTTTCTATCGGGGCAGAGCAGTGAGGTGATTGACGAGCTCGTCGATCGCATGGAAGCAGCCTCAAGCGCGCTGGATTTTGAAAACGCCGCACGCTTGCGTGATCGCATTGAGAGCTTGCGGCGCATTCAAGCGCGCCAATACGTCGCCGGGGCCAAGGGCGATGTTGATGTGATTGCGCTTGAGCGCGACGAAAACCTTGCCTGTGTGCAGGTATTTGTGATTCGTGATGGTCGCAACTTAGGCAATCAGACCTACTTTCCCAAAGCCCCGCCAGGCACCGACACCGAAGAAATTTTGTACGCCTTTATTGCCCGGCATTATTTAGGCCGTGATACCCCCGCGGAGCTGTTAGTCAGCCATGACATGGCTGAAAGTGAACTGCTTGAAGAAGCACTCAGCCATGACGCCGGCCACCGGGTGCGCGTGGCGGCGAGTTTGCGTGGTGAGCGTCGGCGCTGGATGGCCATGGCCAAGCGCAACGCCGAACACGCGATTCGCGCACGGCTAGAAAGCGAGGCGTCTATGGAGGCGCGGTTTGAAGACCTGCAAACCGCCTTGGCCCTGGATCAAATGCCTGAGCGCATTGAGTGCTTTGATATTAGCCACACTCAAGGCGAGGCCACCGTGGCCTCCTGCGTGGTGTTTGGGCGCGAAGGAGCGATTAAAGATGACTACCGGCGCTTTAATATCAACGGCGTCACCGGCGGCGATGACTATGCCGCCATGCGCCAAGCCCTAGAACGGCGCTTTAAGCGCTTAAAAGAAGGCGAGGGTATGACGCCGGATCTGTTGTTAATTGATGGCGGTGCAGGACAGCTTAAGCAGGCTGAAGCGGTGCTCGAGGACCTGCAAATCACCGCTGTTACCTTAGTGGGGATTTCCAAAGGCCCGCGCCGGCGACCGGGCGAAGAGGTGCTAGTGATTAGTGGCCGCCCCGGTTCGACGCGCTTGCCGCCCGAATCCCCCGGGCTGCACTTACTCCAGCAAGCCCGTGACGAGGCGCATCGCTTTGCCATTACCGGTCATCGCAGCCGGCGCAGTAAGCCGCGGCAGCGCTCCAGCCTAGAGGATATTGCCGGCCTTGGGCCTAAACGTCGGCAAGCGCTTATGAAACAGTTTGGCGGGCTGAAGGGCATTCAGCGCGCCGGGGCCGAAGACTTAGCCCAGGTCGAGGGCATTAGCGCTGCGTTAGCAAGTCGAATTCATGATCAGCTTAATAGCTAATTCGTTGCATCCGGCCGTGATAGGCTGCCGACTATGGAAATGACACTGCCCAATATGCTGACCTGGGCGCGGATTGTGATGATCCCGGTGCTTGGGTTGCTGTTTTTGCTGCCCGCGCCATGGGCTAACAGTGCTGCGGCCATTGTTTTTGCGCTGGCCAGTATTACCGACTGGTTAGATGGCTATTTGGCCCGGCGCTGGAATCAAGTCTCGCCATTTGGGGCATTCTTAGATCCGGTGGCCGATAAGCTCATCGTTGCCATCGCGCTCATTATTGTGGTGGTCGAAACCCCCAGTGCTTGGATTGCGGTGCCCGCAGCGGTCATTATTGGCCGCGAAATTGCGGTATCTGCACTGCGGGAGTGGATGGCCGAGCTAGGCCAGCGCGCGAGCGTGGCCGTGGGAATGCTGGGTAAAGTCAAAACCACCGCGCAAATGATCGCCATTGTGCTGCTGCTCTATCGCCACGAGTTAGCTGGCTGGCCGATTTGGCCAATAGGCTTAGCG
>CAJXMZ010000016.1 GCA_913056315.1 uncultured Ectothiorhodospiraceae bacterium | reverse complement strand
CCATTGGATCTTGCGATTCGTGAACAAGCCGATGCCGGTCGGCCGACCGTGGCCGCGAGCCCCGATTCACGGGTGGCTGAGCTATACCGTGAGGTCGCCCGGCGCACCGCGGCCATGCTCTCGCAAAAAGATGCAGCGGGCGCTAGCCGGTTTCCCAATATTATGGTGGACGATACCTAGATCTGGGCTCAATGTGCTTGGGCCAATGCCTGCCTAGCGCATAATGAGCAGCGGAATGGGCGAGCGCATAATCATGTCGGTGGTTGTGCTGCCAATAAACCAACTGCGTAGGCGTGAGTGGCCATAAGCCCCCATGGCCAGTAGCCCAATGCCGTTTGCCTCGCGATAGTCGCAGACCGCATCGCTGACGTTGCCTGACTGCAGCGCGGTGACCACCGATCGGCCATTTTGGTTTAGGCGGTCGGCTGCGGCGGCTAATTTGTCGCGGTTTGCCTGATCATCGCTACCCACCAACAGGACATGGGCTTCTAGTCCAGCGAGCAGTGGATGCTCGGCGACCAAGGCAAGGGTTTGTTCCGCCGCGTCGCTGCCGTCATAAGCGATTAAAAAGCGCTCGGGCTGGGTAAAGCCAGGCGGGGCCACCAAGACGGGGCGGGCAATTGTGCGAATGAGGCTTTCCAGGTGGCTGCCCACGTGACGCTCAACCATATCGCCGTCATGGCCTTGTTTGCCAACAACAATCAGCCCAGTGTCGGCTTGCTGTTCGGTGATCGCGGTTACCACCCGATCATTGCGCAATAGGCTTCCGGCTTGATCAACCCCTTGATTGGCCGCACGTTCGATGGCGTCGTCGAGTAGGGCACGGCCTTGTTCGCGCAAGAGCTTGGCGCGCTTTTCCTCATCCTCAACAATGCGCTCGAGCAGTGCTTCGCGACCGCCTAAACCGATGTTGCCGCTGTAATCCGCCGGCGTCTCACCTTGGGGGTGACGAATGGCGTGCAAAAACACCAGCGGTGCGTGGGTTTGGCGACTAACCCAGGCGGCATGGTCACAAACCGAAGCGGTTGAGCGAGAGCCATCAATACAGGCAAGGATTTTATCCATTGGGTGCTCCGGTTAGTGGCCAATCAGCTGATCGGCGGCCTCGGGTTTATCATGCAGTGCATGGCGGTCGACTAGCGTTGTGGTGGCCTCATTCATGCCCACCACTTCCACTTCAATGCCCTCGCGTCGAAATGCAATGACCACCCGATCAAGCGCGCGTATCGAGCTAATATCCCAAAGGTGTGCGCGAGATAAGTCAATGGTGACACGGTCTAGGTCTTCACGCGGGTTAAACGCCGCGGAGAATTTCTCGACCGAGGCAAAAAACACCTGACCATGGACGGTATAGCGACGGTGCAGGGTTTGCTCATCGGGGTGTTCATCGGCGTCACTGCGAATCACCAAGTAGCGACTGACCTTGTTGGCAAAAAATAGCGAGGCCAGCAAAACGCCGGTGAGCACGCCGATAGCGAGGTTATGGGTGATGACTGTTACAGCGACCGTGCTGATCATCACAATCGTGGTGCTGGGCGGATGGGCGCGGATATCTCGAATGGACTGCCAGTTAAAGGTCCCAATCGACACCATGATCATCACCGCGACCAGCGCCGCCATGGGGATAATGGTGAGTATGGGGTTAAGAAAAACCACCATAAGTAGCAACACCAACCCCGCCGTCAGGGTGGATAGCCGGCCGCGACCCCCGGATTGAATATTGATCACTGACTGGCCAATCATGGCGCAACCGGCCATGCCGCCAAAACTCCCGGCCACTATGTTTGCAATGCCTTGGCCCTTGCACTCGCGGTTGCGATCGCTGGCGGTGTCGGTCAAGTCATCGACAATGGATTGGGTGAGCATCGACTCCAGTAATCCCACCACGGTCATTGCCAGCGCGTAGGGCAAAACAATTAACAATGTCTCCAGCGCGATGGGTACATCGGGCCATAAAAATACCGGTAGGGTATCGGGCAGCGCACCCATATCACCAACCGTGCGAATATCAAGGCCCAGTGTCCAAGCCACCAGTGTCAGCAAGACAATCGCCACCAACGGCGAGGGGATTGAGCGAGTTAGGTAGGGAAAGCCATAAATAATGCCCAGCCCCGCAAGCGTCATGGCATAAACGGGCCACGCCACCCCGGTGAGTTCAGGGATTTGGGCTAAAAAAATCAATATGGCCAAGGCATTCACAAACCCAGTCATCACCGAGTTAGAGATAAAGCGCATGATTTGTCCAATGCGCAAAAAACCCGCCACGATTTGTAGCAATCCGGTGAGCAACGTTGCCGCGAGCAAATACTCCAGCCCGTGCTCTTTCACCAGCGTAATCATTAATAGCGCCATGGCCGCGGTGGCCGCTGAAATCATGCCAGGCCGCCCGCCGGTGAATGCGATCACGACGGCGATGCAAAACGAGGCGTATAAGCCGACTTTGGGGTCAACGCCGGCGATAATTGAAAAGGCAATGGCTTCGGGAATGAGGGCGAGGGCGACGACAATGCCGGCGAGCAGGTCACCGCGAATATTGGATAACCAGTCGCTGCGCCAGCGCGCAATAAGTGAGTGATTGATAATCGATGTCCATTCACCGCCAAGATTGCGCGGCATCATACGCGAAAAGCCAATGGCCGCGTAGGCACTTTGGTAGTGAAATCAGCGCTAAGGTTGCTATGGTCATCTGCTGGGCAACATCAAACGATAAGGAGCGATTTTTGAACGTGCAGCAATGTCTGGGGCTCGCTCGCTCTTTAATAATCTACGGCGCGCCGTGGCGACAGCCACGCTTACGGCGTTTTTATCGACCATTCGTGACGCCGGGCGATGTTGTGTTTGATATTGGTGCGCATTTGGGCGATCGAAGCCTTGCGTTCGCCGCCCTGGGCGCGCGGGTGGTTGCGGTTGAGCCGCAGCCCGACCTGCAGACAATGTTGCGCTGGCGCCTGCGGCGCTACCCCGATGCCAAGGTGATTACCGATGCAATTGGTGCGGCACCCGGCAGCGCCAAGCTTGCGCTGAGCGACCGAAACCCCACACTGGCAACCCTGGATAAGCATTGGCGCGAACACATTGGCCAAGCCAATGCCGCTTTTGCCGATGTGCACTGGGAGCGTGAAATCCCGGTCAATGTGGTGACTTTAGAGGCATTAATTGAGCGCTACGGCCGGCCGGTGTTTTGCAAAATTGATGTCGAGGGAGCCGAAGGGGCGGTTTTAGCGGGGTTGCACCAGCCTTTGCCAGCGCTGTCTTTCGAGTATGTCAGCGGCAGCCAAGCGCGCGCGCTGGATTGCATTGATCAGCTCATGGCCCTGGGCAGCTATCGGTTTAACGTCACCATTGGTGAGCGCCGAGCGTTTGTGGCGGCGCAAGCGCAGTCAGTCAGCTGGGTGCGGGCTTGGCTCAAAGACAATGCCCAAGCCGCCGGCTCGGGCGATGTTTATGCCTATCAATCCGCGGCTGGGGCGTAACGTAGGCCACTGGCGCGCTCGACTTGTTGGCTTAGGGTTTTGCGTAGGGCCTCATCGCCGCTATAGACCAGCGTAAACGCCTGGCTTGATCGAGTGATGCCGGTGTAGAGCAGCTCTTTAGTGAGCACCGGGTTGTGATGCTCGGGCAAGACCAAGGCGGTATGCGCAAATTCTGAGCCCTGCGATTTATGCACCGTCATAGCAAACACGGTTTCGACGTCTTGCAAGCGACTGGGCAGTATCCACCGAACCCCGCCGTTACCATCAGGGAAGGCCACGCGGAGTCGTTTGTGATCGCGCGCATCCAGCGCTGGCCACGCTAGGCAAATGCCCATATCGCCGTTCATTAGTTGTAGGTTGTAGTCATTGCGCGTGATGAGCACGGGCCGGCCCGAATACCATTGCGCCTGATCACTCGGCAGCATGGGTTGGATGGAGTCAATATCGGCTAGCGCACCCACTGTCAGCGCGTTGAGTGCCTCGACCCCCCAGGGCCCCTGCCGAGTGGCAGTGAGCAATTGAAACTGCCGATGACACGCAAATACCGCTAACGCCCAGGCATCCAAAGCCTCACGCGTTGGTGTGCCGGCTCGGGCGGGGTTGTCGTTGAGCACTACCTCAAGAAAGCCGCGATAGCCGTTGCGCAGCAATGCCTTAAGCGGTGCCTGTGGAGTGGCGGCCGAATGATCGGCCGATGATTGCGCAGAACGGGGTAATTGGATGAGTTGTAAGTTTTGCGTCGGCGTAATGGCGGCATTGCTTTGCCGGGCATAGCGCTTAAAAGTCGCTTTGAGCGTATCAATGCTTGTGTTGCCTGCATTGACTAGCCCCGCGAGCTCACCAATACCGGGATACTGAGCAAACCGGTAGCTATGCCGCAGTAGGGTCGTGGCTTGGGCAAGATCACGGCCTTGATCATTGATGAGCGCCGGCGGCAGTGACTCGCCAGTGGCAGTTTGTAGCCATGCCGCAGTGGCGCGCGTGTAATGGCCACCATGGGCTTGCAGGCTTAAATCGCCTAAGACGGACCCCGCCTCAACTGAGGCGAGTTGGTCCTTGTCACCGATTAACACCAGCCGGCTGGTGGCGGGCAGGGCATCAAGGAGTTTGGCCAGCATTTCCACATCCACCATGGAGGCCTCATCAACCACCACCACATCGGCGCTGAGTGGGTTGCCGGCGTGATGACGAAAATGCCGCGTGCCCGGTTGACTGCCAAGCAGCCGGTGCAAGGTGGTCGCTTGCGTGGGTATCGCGTTTTGAATGTCGGCTAGCGGCCCATCGAGCGCAAGGCGTTGCAGGCTATTGGCCAGCGAGTCACTTAAACGCGCGGCCGCCTTACCCGTCGGCGCGGTCAGGTGCATCGTCAATGGCGCTTGCGCGGCTTGCTGCTGGAGGCCTTGGAGTAGGGCGAGTAAAGCCATGACAGTGGTTGTTTTGCCGGTACCCGGGCCACCGGTAATAATGGCAAAACCCGCGCGTACGGCCAGCGCACAGGCAATTTTTTGCCAGTTGGTTGCGGCCTCGGTTGTTGCGGGCGCGCTGGGAAAGAGTTGATCTAGCAGGGGGCGAATGGCTGGTGCATCCCACGCACTCGGCGTTCTTAGCCGCTGTTCAATGCCCTGATGAATAGCGCACTCATATTGCCAATAGCGACGTAAATACAATAACGGCCGCTCAGCGGTGCCAGCCAGTACCAGGGGGCTTGCCGCGTTGGGGTCGGTTTGACGGTTAGCTCGGTCGTCGGTTTGTGTGCTCACCGCCTCACTGGCGCGCAACGCCTCCACCCAGTGCTCAAGCGACCAGTCTTGCACCAACGCAGCCAATTGCTCGCCAATGCTTTGCTCATCGCTCGTTGGTTGCGGGTGATAATGCGCTTTGAGGTAGCTGGCCGGGTGCTTGAGTACTGGCTGTAAATCAAGACAGACATGTCCGTGGCCATTGGCTTCACTAAGCAGCGCGGTGGCCAGTAACACCGGATCGCTGGCGTGATCGAGCTGCTCGTCAATAAACCGGGTTAAGGCATAGTCCAGAGGCCGTATGGCGCCTTTTTCGACCCAGTCGTTCAGGGTGCTCAGTAGTGCGCTCATGCCGGTTGGCCTTGGGGGGCGTGGGCGAACAAGGCATCCAGTGCCTCAATGAGGGCTTTGGGGGGCTTGTCGTAGAAAAGCCCGCCGGTTTGTGCGTTATGCGTACCGCGTAAAAACACATAAATCGCACCGCCCACATGGGTGTCGTAGTCATAGCCGGGTAGGCGCGCTTTGAGTTGACGGTGCAAGGCCAGTAGGTACAAAACGTATTGCAAATCATAACGATGCGACCCCATGTGTTGGCGCATCGCCGCGTGCGAATAGTCAGCGTCATGCAGGCCTAAGCGGTTCGACTTCCAGTCAATGACGTAGTAACGGCCCTGATGCTCGGCAACTAAATCAATAAAGCCTTTGAGCATGCCGTTGAGCCAATTGGGTTTGGCAGCTGGCCGGCGCACTGACTCAAACAGGGGCAATTGGTCGCAAACCAGCGCATCAAGCTTGGTGGTTGCCACCGCGTGGCTTTCGATCATAAATTCCATTTCCACCGCCACATGGGCGGGTTGTAGGTCGCGCAAGGCAAACCGGGCATCGCTCGCAACGGCCTCGAGCGCCCATGGGGTGGCAATAAAATTGACCAGCCATTGCCATAGCGGCTCGATGAATTGCGCCTCAATGCGCCGGTGTTCGCAAAAGCGAACAAAGCGCGCATAGCTATCGACATTGTCTTTAACCACCGCAGCAAAGCCTTTGATTGGTGCGGCATCTAACGGTGTATACGTTTGCTGTGCTGCCCACTCAATGAGTGAGTGCAGCACCGTTCCCCAGGTCGCGCCCGCAGGAAACTGGTGTAAGACGTTATCGGCGCTGAGCGGATGGGCTGTTTGGGCCATCGCTACCCCGGAGCTGACGTCGGTCAATGATTGTTCGCTCTGGGCTAGTCGGCTTTCTTCTTCAAGCTGGTCTTGTTGGGCGGTGTCGTTATCCACCGCCGCATCGCTTTGCCCGTCGCTTTGAAAATGAATCGCCGAGTAGCTTGCAATCCACCAGGGTTGAATCGACGGCAACGCCGGGGCGGTCCGCGCGGGCTCAAGACTGCGCTCGGCGCGGGCCGGCGCCAGGCTTGTGTCGGGCGTTGGGGCGTTGTCTAGATGAATCGCGTCGTGTTGATTGGCAAGGTCTCGTAGGTGTTGCTCGTACTCAAAGGCATTGGCCAGGGGTTCGCCGGCGTTTAGCAAATACCCCAGCGCTGATCGCTCGACTTGCGGGGTTTTGGCATTGCCCGATTTTAATGCCGCCACACCCAACCAAAGTGCGTGCTGAGCGCGCGTGAGGGCAACATATAAAAGGCGCATATCCTCGCTGATGCGCTCGTCGTTGGCCTGTTCCCACGCAGATTTAAAGCGATCCTTACCGGCGATTTCGATGGTTTTGTGATGGCCTTGATGCACACTGACTTGGTGCTGTTTGCCATTAATGTCTCGCCAGCTGCTGATAAAGGGCAGCATGACCAATGGGTAATCTAAGCCTTTGGCTTTGTGGATCGTTATGACCTGTACACGCTCTGCATCACTTTCTAGACGCAGGATTTGTTCTTGATCACCGGCTTGCAAATAGGCAATGAGGTGTCGAATTAAAGCCTGCTCGCCGTCAAACTCGTTACTTGCTTGCTGGAGCCATTCGGCCACGTGCAGCAAATTGGTCAGCCGGCGCTCGCCATTGTTTTGCTGCATTAAGCGCGTGGGCAAATCAAACCGCTCTAACAGGGCATTGAGCATGACCAAAACGCCTTGGCGCTGCCAAATTGTGTGCAGTTGTTGGAAGTGCAGCATTTGCGCTTCCCAAGCCAGTTCGTCGACTTGCCACTGCGCCAGCTGCTCGAGCGCGATGGCCAGGCTATTGGTGCCGAGCGCGGCTTTGACTAAGCGCTCATCGAGTGGATTGGCGCAGGCCTGCAGCCAGTGCAATACATCCATGGCTTCTTGGCTGGCAAATAGCGATTCGCGATCGGAAAGATACACGCTGGCGATGCGGCGTTTTTGCATCGCCTTACGCACCGCTTTGGCCTCGGTGGCGGTTCGCACCAATATGGCAATATCGCCCGGACGTAAGGCTTGGTTGATGGTTTGATCCTGCCCAAACCCGGCTTGGTTATGTTCGGCCGCGCGCAGCCACTCAGCGATTTGACTTGCGGTGCTCTCGGCAGCCAGCTGCCGATACCGCTCCGTGGCCAAGGCGCTCTCGTCGTCATCTTCGGGTGCGATGTACCACAACGTCAGGGCTTGGGCGGCTTGCGTGGTTTGATGCGCCCTGGGTAGGTAGAGGGTTTCGTCGCGGCCGTTGGCTTTGGCTTGAACAAAGGGCAATGGGTTATGCCCATCGGTTTGAAAGCGAAAGGCCGCGCGCGCGTGCTGTTCGGCGTGGGTAAACAATGCATTACAAGCCGATACCAGCGCTTGGCTTGAGCGAAAGTTGGTCTCAAGGGTGTAAATACGCTCGTCGATGGCTGAGCGCGCTTGCAAATAGGTATAAATATCGGCGCCACGAAAGCTATAAATCGCCTGTTTGGGGTCGCCAATCATTACCAGTCCTGTTTCTGGGCGATTGTCGGCTAGCGCGTAGATTCGATCGATAATGCGGTACTGAATGGGATCGGTATCTTGGAATTCATCGATGAGTGCAACCGGAAAGCGCTCGCGCAAGCTTGCGGCCAAACGCAGGGCGGCATCGGCTTTGTTGCTTGGATCAAGGGCGCGATCGAGTTCGATGAGCAAATCATCAAAACTCATTTCAGCGCGTTGGCGCATGCGCTGGTGGAGGGTCTGCTCAACCCAGGGTTGGGCATGGGCCAGCACCGCGGCTTTAATATCAATCGTGGGTGGGGTGATTTGTGCTTTGCTGGGTTTGTCTTGATCCAGCCATTGTTTGAGTAAGGCAAATGCGGGCAGGTCATCTTCTTGGCTAAACGGTTTGTTTTTTAGGAACTTAAAGCGCCCTTGTGCATAATTTTTTAGAAGTGCTGGCGCTTTTGCACTGCCTTGGGCCCACGCATGGAGGGTTGCTAAGTGCGCTTGAAATTCTTCGATGCTGCCGCTTTTATGGCTGGCGGGTTTTAAGCTGGTGCGTAGCGCTAAGAGATGGCTTTTTATCTGCGGCCAATGCGCTAGCCAATGCGCTTGTACTTCACGCTCGTGGGCTTTTTGGGCTTGGCGGGCATTGTCGTAATCTTGCTCAGCCTGAGCAGCGTCTTGCGCATAACGCAAGTTATCGTCGAGATGGGACTGAAGATCACGCACGCTAAGGGGTTCACCCTGATAGGTTATCGCCTCGTTGGTGGGGCTTAGCAGCTCGCGCAGGTTGTTTTGGAGGTCGGCCGGCGATTTGAGCTTGTCTTGGATCAGGCCCGCTTCGGCTTCGCTCAGGGATTGAAAGTGAATTCGCCAATAATCGCGCACCACTTCGGCCAGTAAGTCTTGAGTTTCGCTTACCAGTTGGCGATTAAATAGCCCGCGAGTATCAAAGGCCTGTTCAACCAGCACTTGGTGGCACCAGCTATGGGTGGTTGAGACTTGGGCTTCGTCCATGCTCTCAGCCGCGGTTTGCAGCTTCCAAGCGCATAAGTTCCATTCCGCTCGATCATAGCTCGATCGCAAACGCTCAATGGGGTCATCAGCCGCGCGTGCAGGGGTGCGCTCGTAGAAGTAATGCGCTGCTTCAACTAAACGAGAGCGAATGCGATCGCGCAGCTCTTCGGCCGCGGATTCGGTAAACGTCATGACCAAAATATCGCGTGGGCTGAGCGCTCGGCCCAAACCATAGGCCGTGTCCCCATGGCCAAGGATGAGCCGGACATAGAGCAGCGCTAGCGTATAGGTTTTACCGGTACCGGCGCTGGCTTCAATTAAGTGACTGCCCGATAGCGGGAAGGCCAGTGCATCGAGTGGGGTGGTGGTATGGCTCATACACCCGCTCCCGGCTGGGCTGATTGGTTTAAATGCCGGTATAACGGCGCATAGAGCTGGTCACTGAGCGCGACATACTGTGGATCGGCCTGAAGGCTGGCGTAATCGGGCCAAAACCGCGCAAAGCCTGGGTGTTCTTCGATTTCGCCGCTTCGCTGATAGGCGCCTTCGTAGATCGCCTGCGGGTTGCCTTTGGGTTGGAGTCGGGCAAACGCAGTTTTACACGGCAGCGGCAGCAGTTGAGTCATACCCAATCGCCAGGCCTGCATTTGTTCGGTCAGATACGCCCTGGCCTGTGTGGCGCCTAGCGGCCCGAGGGTGATATCGGTATCTGGCCCAAGAATGCGGGTGGGCGTTGGAGCGTGCAATTGCGCTAGGCAATGCGCGGGCCACTGGCGAATAAGGTGATGCCACTTATAGTCATCTTGGCCCTTGTGAAGGCGGCTTGCTTGCACGACAACGCGCAAGCGCTCGCCGGTGGCGTCAACCCGAATATCGCTGAGCACATCCTCGACCACCGCTTCGTCGATACTCAGTTCGACCGGCTCAGGGGCCAGGGTGTGAGGGAATTCGCTTAGCAATTGTGCATAGGTCGTCAGTGGCGTGGTTAGGGCTTGTTCCAGGGCATGACGCTGGCGTGTGGCAAAGGGCGGCAGCGGCAAATCACCGCTTCGCTCAAGACGCGCGGTCACCGGCGCAAGGACACTGTCCATCGCGGCGTTGGGTTGATTGGCTAGGCGTTGAGTGGCTGCTTGAATAAGCCGCTCGGTGATCTGCCATGTCTCAAGGCCATCGAGCGTGAAGTTTTCCTCATCGGGTAGGGCCTGTTGCAGATTCGCCCAATGCACGCCAAGTCGCTGGGTGTAAAAGGTTTTGACTGGGTGGCGCAAGAAATTGCCTAAGTGTTGCGCGGTCATGGCGGCGTCCGGCTGCCAGTCCGGATAAGCGATGTCGTTGGCGGTGATGGGCTCGTGGACCGGGCGCCACTCCTTGGCGTAGGTAAATAGCCGTGGATCCCGATCGCTTGCGAAATACGCTTGGCTAAACGCTTGCAGCGGATGTTCGGTAGTCAGGGCCTCAAGCAGGGCTTGGCCTGAGGTTTTTTGACTCGGGTCGAATTTGCCGTCGTACTGCCAGCCCGCGGCGATATGATCACGCAGCTGGCCGACCAAAACCGATGGTGGGCGGTAGCTATTGTCGCGAATATCCCGACCCACCCAACTAATCACTAATTTTTTGCGTGCCGATAACAGCGCTTCAAGAAACAAATAGCGGTCATCTTCGCGTCGTGACCGATCACCTGGGCGATAGTCTTTGGCCATTAAGTCAAAGTCAGCTGGCCGGCGGTTGCGCGGATAATCGCCATCATTCATGCCCAGCAGCCAAACTTGTTCGAACGGCACAGCGCGCATGGGTAAGAGCGTGGCGAAGTTAATCGAACCACCGAGAAATTTTTGCGTCAGCGTTGGTTGGTCCAAGGCGCTGAGCAATTCGTCGCGCACCACCTCTAAGGGCAGGGTTTGATCGGTTAAATGGCCATAGCGCCAAGCCTTTTCTATGGTTTCAAGCTGAATATCGATATGGGTCATGGCCCATCGGTCGGCTTTACCGGTATCGACAAAAAAGCGGCTAACCAGCGCTTTAATTTGCTCGCCCCAGGCTTGCGGTGTCTGGTTTTGTTGCAGTTCGGCGCGAGTGATCTTTAGATCATCAAGCAGCTGGGCTAGCGGCCCGAGTAGGGCGGCCTCTAAGCCGGCGACTTCATCGTGTGGTTCGATGTCGTGCCAAGCCGGGCTGGCGCCGCTGGCAAAGCCCAGCAATAGACGGCGCATCCCAAATAGCCAAGTGTTTTGTTCAGCCGCCGGCAGCCCCAGGTCAGCGCGCTGTTGGGCATCGAGCCCCCAGCGAATATTTGCGCCGTTAATCCACTGGCGCAGTCGCGGTAGGTCAAATTCATTGATTTGATAGCGCGCACGCAACGCGGGGGTGTCGAGCAAATCCAATAACTCGCTCACGGCAAACCGAGCACTGGGCAACTGCAGCAGTTTTTCGAGCGCGATGAGCAGGGTGTTCTGGCCGCGCTGGCCTTGATCGGCAATATGAAAAGGCAAAAAGCGCCCATCCGTGGCATCACCCTGTGGGGCGTAACGCCCAAATACCGCTTGAATATGTGGGGCATAGACGTGGATATCGGGCACCATGACCAAAATGTCACGCGCAGCGAGCTCGGCCTTGTTGTCTTGAGCCTGAGCAAACGTGGCAAGCAATTGATCGTGCAAAATCTCGACTTCACGTTGCGGGGAGTGGGCCACTAAAAACGCCAGGCTGTCATCGTGATGGGGGTCGATATGGGTGTTTTTTGCTCGCCGATCCGCTAGCGCGCGTAGGTCATAGATATCTGACTGCAGCTGGGTGAGCAGGCAGTCATGGCTGTCAACCGGGTCGCGGTAGAGGTCGATGTTGTGTTGGATGGTTTGCATTACCTGCTGGCGGTAGCGCTCGGGCTCATCCTGTTCATCCAGCAAATGCAAATAATCGCGGCCTTGTTTACCCCAGGAAGCCAAAAGCGGATGGCCATGGACATGCAAATCCTCAGGCGTTAAATCTTGCGGCAGCTTGCGTGCGCTAATGCGCTGATAGGCATGGGCGAGCAAATGCTTACCCTCAACCAAATCGCCCCAGTAGTGCTGACACGGGTTACCGGCAAACACCATGATTTGGGTAAACGGCGATAATGCTTGAAATAGCTCAAGCGTTTGCCGCGGTAGCGAGGAAATCCCAAATACCACTACGCGCCGGGGTAACTGATCCGGCCGGTCATGAGGTGAGAACTGCGCGCAGCGCTCGATAACGGCTTGATGGATAGCCGCTCGACTCGCGCGCGTCCAATCGGGCTCGTCGCCCTGGTTAATATCGGCAACCAACAAGCGCCAAATCACGGCTTGCCAGCGATCGCTCGGGTCTAGGCGAATGACCCGGCCATTGGCTTGAATCAGCTCATCGGCTTGGGCGCGGTTGTGATTGCCCTCCCACCGGGCCAGCCAGTCGGCGCGATAGACTTGGTATTGATCGTATAAATCCGCCAAGTTGGTGGCGAGTTGATAAAGCCGCCGCGGGTCACGGTCTTGGCTTAAAAACTCGCGCAGGGGCTGGAGTTGCGCGGGGTCTTCGCCATTGGCATTTAAACGCGCCTCGAGCGCGGGCCAGTCACTGAGCAAACGATAAAGCCGCCAAGTCAGCGGCGCTTTGTCGTAGGGCGAAATCTCGGGTAAATCGTTAAAGACGCTGCGGTAGGCTTGCCATAAGAATCGGCCGGGCAAATTGACTTGCATGGCCGCGGCAATGCCACAGCCTGTGGCATCGT
Source organism: uncultured Ectothiorhodospiraceae bacterium (assembly GCA_913056315.1). Taxonomy (GTDB): domain Bacteria; phylum Pseudomonadota; class Gammaproteobacteria; order Nitrococcales; family Nitrococcaceae; genus Spiribacter. Next base: position 11,774 of record CAJXMZ010000016.1, on the reverse strand, counting down.
TGGCTAGCGCCATTTTTAGCCACTGGGCAATGCCGTTGCTTTGCACCAGTATCGACTCATCCTCTAGCGGGCCCAGGGGCTCGGTTTTAATCCATTGCGTGAGCAGATCGCGAAGATCCTCCAAGCGATTGCCCTGCAATATCATTAAGCCGGGATTAAGCGAATCAAGCGATGCGGGCATGCGGACCATCCAGGTCAGTAAGAGTCATCATTATGCGTGATCTTGGCTTATTTATTCAGGGGTAGGGGCGCTAAATCGGCCCACAACCTGCGTTGCCCCTTGCGCATCGAGTTTGACCACCACACCGCCACCTGATCGTACTCCCTGTCCGGTCACCGCTCGAATATTGACTTGGTGAGTTACCAATACCGCCGGCGGTTCGTTGGCCAGCGTTTTCAGCAGGTCGCGAAGGGCGTTGATAATGGCATCGCGCTGTCCGCGGTCTTGAAAAAAGCTATTCAGCCCTGGGTGTGGTTGCGGTTGCGTTAAGTTCATCGCGTTGGCGGTATCTCGGCCGCGACACCAGTAACTGGTATAGACCGCGATATCGCCTAAGCCCTCGGCGCGCAGCTGATCACCAATGGCGCGCGCTTGCTGCCGGCCCTGAGCCGATAAATTGCGTTGGGTTGCGCAGTCATTGATATCAAATTCATCGGGGTCGCCAAAGCCTGGCGCAATAGCATGGCGCAGCAGCAAGACATGACCGTCGTCGCGCAAGGCGTCAAAAACATCAACCTGAGCACTGGCGTTAGCCGCGATCAGCGCAAGTGTTATACAGGCGACCCACTTTTTCACTCTAACGACTCCGTGACCCATCTAATAGCCTCAACACTACACCGGGTGCTGGCGGGTTCGCGAATACCAGCAAGCCCGCCGTCCATGGCAGGCCCACCAGCCTGGGCCATTACTAGAAAGTGTAATTCGCCCCAATGGTGATCGCACTGACCTCGTAAGTGGATTCGTCCAAGTATTGAACCCACTCAATAAAACCGGCCACGTTATCGGTTACATCTGCCTGTGCACCGATACCATACGAAAAGTCGGTGTCGTCGTCGTCAAAGCTCAAGCCAACAAATGATAGTGATCCCTCAGCGTAGGTGAAACCGGCGAGCCCATATACTGAGAACGCGTCGGCTAGTGGCAAATGACCAACACCATAGACGCCAGCTACCTGATCTATTTCGAAGTCTACATTGACGCCTGACACGTTAACGCTGTCGTCACCTATGCCAAAACCTAGGCGGCCTTCGATGGCGATGTTATCGGCAACAAAATGACCCAAGCGGCCAAGTAAGACCGTTGGTTCAACCTCTTCGATGCCGTCCTCATCATAGGTCACCATGCCAAAGCCACCGCCGAGATAAGTGTCACCTTGATCCATGGCGAGTGCCGGACTGGCTATTCCAGCTAGGGCGAGGGATAGGGGGATTGTTTTTGCAATGCGCATTTCTGCATCTCCTTTTGCGTTCAGTTTTGTAAACCAAGGCCACGGTGGAGTCAGACTGCGACAGATGGTGACGGATGAAATCGTGCGTTAGGGTGGAGGGGCTTTTTGCGAGGCTAGTGCTATTGGTTACTAGGAATTTTTATGTCGTCGCTAATACCCAATCGCAGCGTGTGGTTAAGCCTTCTGCTGGGGCTAGTCGGTGGGGTTCGCCTGTGGACGATGGCAATCAGCGGCATTGCGCAACTGCCACATATCTTGGCCGCACTGACGCTGTTGATACCGCTCGTCTTGCTGGGCGTTTTGATACAGCGTGTGTGGCCAGCGGCGGTGGGTCTGGTCATTGTTGTGGTGATTGAATTGTCGTTGTCTTGAATCGCTCGACCCAACAGTGACCTTACTTTGCGGCCACCGTCTCGAGATCTCCACGATAGCGGGCGAGTCGCTGGCGAGCGTGTTGGCGTTGATCGGCACTGAGTCCAGAAATAAGGGTATGGGTGCAGCGTCGCCATAGTTCACGGCTTGTCTGGCGGTAGTCCTGTAGCACCGGTGAGCGTGCGGCGTCCTCCAGCATCCAGCCTTGCACAAAGTCCTCTACTTGGGCTTGCGGCGCGTTGTCGCGCAACATCGCTACGAGCGTGCGCTCGGTCTGGCGACGCCAGTCCTGCCATTCTTCGGTTACATCGGGCATTTCTGCAACACATTGCGTTAGTGTGTCTTGTTGGTCGTTAGTCACCGTGCCGAGCCATGCTTCGCTGCGATCGATAACCCGCTGCTCGCGGCCCTGTGTTAGGCGTTCAACATAGGTGTTGCGGCCTTCCTCTAGCGTCGCCGCTAAAGTGTCGATTTGTTCGTGATTAAGCTCTCGCAGTAATGCGGTAGCCAACGGGGTGACATCGCTGACATTGCTTCGGATGATCGCCTCGCCCTCGATAAACAGCTGATTGACCGTGGCGCGATCGGGGTTGCTTTTGCCCAATAACTGGTCGACATCATCTAAAAAATGATTGATTACTGGCAGGCGGTTTTGTCGATGAAACGCCTGGTAGACGCTTAAACCATCGCGCAGTCGATCTTTTTGTTCTTCGTGGAGGTCAAGGTAGTCACCAATGCGCCAAGCACCCACCCAATCGGCATTCTCATAGGCCAATTCGACACGACTACAAGCCACCACCGTCATGCCCATTAGGACCATAACGCAGCAGCGCTTAAGAATAATTGCTATCGATGAGGGTATTTCCATAGCAAGTAGACCGTTTAACCGGCTATCAGTTTAGGCAAACCCCAAGAACACAGCTAGTCGCTCATGGTGTGCGTGTCGGTCTGTGCCGATTGATGAGCGCATGAACGCGTGGATGACGCGAGATTGCGCCATGCGTACCCTACGGGTATGCGCTTACAAGTTCGTTCTGTGTTTCATGAGCCTAGTCATACCTACTCGTATGTGGCGTGGGATCCGCAAACCCGTCGAGCCGCCATTATCGACCCGGTGCTTGATTACGATCCCCATTCGGGTCGCAGTGCCACCGACACAGCCCAAGCCCTCGTGGATATCGTCCACCAAGAGGGGCTGGTCGTTGAGTGGTTGCTGGACACGCATGCGCATGCCGATCATATGACGGCTCTGGCGTTTTTAAAGCGCCATTTTGCCGCGCCAACGGCGATTGGCGAGCATATTGTTGAGGTGCAGCAGCGCTTTGCGCGGTTGTTTAACCTAGGCGCGGACTTTGCCACTGATGGCCGCCAGTTTGATCATCTGTTCGCCGACGGTGAGACCTTCAACGTGGGCAATATCCCAGCGCGCGTTATCTACACACCCGGGCACACCAGTGACCATATAAGCTATGTCATCGGTGATGCCGTGTTTGTTGGCGATACGCTGTTCATGCCGGATGCTGGAACGGCGCGCTGCGATTTCCCAGCCGGTTCGGCGGTTGATTTGTATCGATCCATCCAGCGGCTTTTTGCCGCGCTGCCAGACCACCAGCGTGTCTATGTGCTGCATGACTATGGCACGCAGGGGCGCGCTCCCGAGAATGTCACCACGATGGGTGAGCAGCGCCGTGACAATATCCATGTGGCCGAGGGGATAGGCGAGGCGGCGTTTGTTGAACAACGCCAAGCGCGCGATGCGACATTGCCTATGCCGGTGCTCATTCTGCCGGCGGTGCAGGTGAATATTCGTGCGGGTCACTTTCCACTCGCGGAATCCAATGGCCTGCAGTATCTGAAGATACCCTTGGATACGTTTCGCGCCCATTGGCCTGACTAACCATTAATAGGGGGGGCACGTCATGCCGGGTTTAAGTGAGTGGGTCGCGGTTGCCAGTGGCGGCGCAATGGGGGCAATGCTGCGCTTTGGTGCCTTTATTTGGGCCGATCGGGTGTTCTCGCGTGGACTGCCTTGGGGGAGCGTGCTGGTCAATGTGTTGGGCAGTGCATTAATTGGCGTTGCGTTTGTGTTATTGGTTGAGCGTGGGGGGCTCAATCCGGCTTGGCGAAGCTTTTTGATGGTGGGTTTGTTGGGTGCGTTCACCACATTTTCGGCCTTTTCTTTGGATACCGTTGCCTTGATCGAAAGCGGCGCACTGGGCCGTGCGGCCATGTATATCGGTTTGAGCGTTGTGGTATGTATTGCCGCGGCTATGGTGGCTATTGTGATGACGCGCAGCTTTGTTGGCAGCCTAAGTTAGCGCAACCCCAGCGGCGTAAGCAGAGGATGGGGATACTGCCGGTGTACTGTTAACGCATGAAAGCGCTCAAATAGATTGGGCAAGCGCGCGGCCTCGTGTAAGACACCGGTGTCTAATTCATCACGCACAACGACTGGGGGGATGGGTGCTAAGCCTAGGCCCGCTCTGACTAATAGCCGCGTCATGGCCATATCATCAACCTCGGCGGCAATACGCGGAGTAATGGCTAAGCGTGCAAACAATGCCTCAAGCCCTGCGCGCAGAGCGCCGTCCCCAGTTGGCAGAATCAAGGGCGTTTCTGCCAATAAACGGCCTAAATCCTTTGCCGGCGGCGTGAGTGCTGGCGTTCCAATCAGGCCGATGGGCTGTTCGTTGAGTGTGTGTACACACAACCCCGGGGCATGCTCAGCGAATGGCAGCTCATTGCTCAATACGACATCCAGGCGCAATTCCAGTAAATCACGCATTAGAGCGCCCAAGGTGCCTGAGCGCAGCTCCACTTGCGTGTCGGTGCGGCTAAACAATGGCTCAAGGAAAGTCATTTGGAAGTTGCGCGACAGCGTTGCCACCGCCCCAATACGAATGATGCCGCTGGCGGCCTGCCCGTGTTCGAGTGTTGCAAGTAGCTCATCACCAGCGGAAAAAATGGCGTTGGCGTGAGTGAGCGCCATTTCTCCGGCTTCAGTCAAAACCAACCGGCGTCCTTGCCGGATGAACAGGGCAACCCCCAGCCGGTCCTCGAGCTGCCGAATTTGCGCGGATAGCGCGGATTGCGACAAGTGCAATTGTTCAGCGGCGCGGGTGAGATGACCCTCATGCGCGACGCGGTGGAAATAACGTAAGTGGTGATAATTGAGCGCTGACATTGTTCGATTATAACGAACGGTAAGTCAATTTATTAGTGTTTTTATCAATTAACTGATCACCCTATGCTCCTCTCCCGGCACCGACAGTCACTGTTACAAGGGAGAAAAACCAACCATGCCAACGCTTGATTTGCTTGCTGAATGGCTGGCCACCTTTATTCAACAGCTGCAAAAGCCCACGTTGGCCTTTTTATTTGGCGGTATGGCCCTTGCTGCGCTGGGCAGCCGATTTGAAATACCGGATGCGATTTACCGCTTTATCGTGGCACTGCTGTTGTTAAAAATTGGCATGGGCGCTGGGATTGAAATTCGGCATGCCAATTTAGTGGCACTGGCGTTGCCTGCGCTTGGCGCGGTGGTGCTGGGGATGGGCATTGTTTTAGTAGGGCGGGTGTTATTGTTGCTAAAGCCTGGTCTGCAACCAGCCGATGCCATTGCCACGGCGGGGTTATTTGGCGCGGTCTCAGCCTCGACGCTCGCGGCGGCGATGGTGATGCTCGAAGACCAAGGCGTGCCTTTTGAGGGCTGGGTGCCAGCGCTTTATCCATTTATGGATATGGCCGCGCTGTTGACGGCGATCGTGCTTGCGCAGCTCAACCGAAAACGTGGGTCAAAAGATCGCTCAACGCCAAAGCTTAAAACAATCTTGGTGGAATCACTCCAAGGCGCGGCTCTCTCAGCGCTGGCGCTTGGGCTGGTGATTGGGTTTTTGTCGCGGCCTGAGGTGGTTTATGAAAGCTTCTATCAACCGCTTTTCTACGGGCTTTTGTCGGTGCTTATGCTGATTATGGGTATGGAGGCGTGGTCGCGGCTGACTGAGCTGCGCAAGGTAGCGCATATCTATTTAATTTATGCCATTGGGGCACCGCTACTCCATGGGCTTGCTGGTTTTGCGATGGGTTATCTAGCGCATGTGCTAACGGGCTTTTCACCGGGTGGGGCGATTTTGCTGGCAGTGATGGCGGCATCCAGCTCGGATATCTCCGGCCCGCCAACCCTGCGCGCAGCGATCCCGAGTGCCAATCCATCTGCCTACATTGGCACATCAACTGGGCTGGGAACGCCGATTGCGTTGCTGTCTATTCCATTGTGGATCGCGCTTGGCCCAAGCATTTTTGGTTACTAATCCAATCAACGCCTGTTGATTGTCCTACTCATGCTGAGTTGCTTGCGCCGGCCTGAGTCGCGAGCGCCTGGGTGCGCACGGCTTTAACCATTGAGACAAAGCCATCGCGGCGGTTGGCCGTTAGTTGCTGGGCCAAGCCCAGCTCGTCAAACAACGACTCAATGTCGGTATCGAGTATTTCTTGCGCGGTTTTGCCTGAGTAGGCCTCAAGTAAAATGGCAACAAGCCCTTTGACGATAAATGCATCACTGTCGGCACTAAAATAAATGCGCGGCGGGGTATCGTCGCTAACGGTTGTCTCGAGCCACACATTACTTGTGCAGCCATCCACGCGGTTGGCCTCGGTGCGAGACGTGTCCGGCAACTCCGGGAGTTTTCGGCCCATATCAATGAGCACGCGATACTTGTCCTCCCAGTTATCAAGAAAATTAAAGGTATCGACTAATCGCTGAAGATCCATGACTCGACTCACACAATATGGATAATCAGTGTGACGTGATAGCCAGCCGCTAGGCAAGGCTGCGTACAACGCGACGCTTAATCCGCCATGATAGCCACAGCCCCAGCAAACAAAAAACGGCAAAGACCCAGCCGGATACCGCGGCGGCCATAATGCCGGATAGCAAGGTGCCGACCGTACAACCAAGGGCAGTCATGGCCCCCCAGCCCATCAAGATACCGCCGCTGAGTTGCCCAAGCGCTTTGCCAACGCTGACGCGCTGGGCGCTAAAATCGCCTGCAATGAGCGCCGAGGCAAACGCTGCCAACACTAGGGCGCTAATAAACGCGCCATTTTGCGACAGGATGGCGTTTTTAACGGCGGTGGCGCAGCCCGAAAAGCTATCCAAGCCCTGTAACCGTTGGGGCAGTAACCCGAACTGATCCCCTGCGGTGCGGGCGATACTGCCCAGTTCGGCCGTCACTCCCAGCGGGGCAACGCGTAAGTAGGCCATCACCGCGAGCGCACCAATTAAAAGCCCGCCGACATAGGTTGGCCAGCGCTGCCGCAGCAAGGCCTGAGCAAAGCTCATAGTTGATTGATTGCTCGTTTGGCGCGGCTGATGCCAGCGCATGAGCACAGCGGCAATGAGTGCAAGACCGAGTAATTGCACTGTGGCCGAGCCGCCGTAGCCAATAAGCCCAGGCAGCCACAGTACCGGCGCTTGGTCGATGCCGGCCAAATACAGGCTATTCCATGTGGCAAAGCCGACACCAAAACCAATTAGCACGCCAACCAGAGCGATCAACGAGGCCAACGCGCCTTCGCCCAAACGATAAAGATGCGCACTAATACAAGAGCCCGATAACGACATGCCCACGCCAAAGACAAACGCGGCCAGCGCTAATACCCAGCTGACCGGTCCAATGTGGGCATCGGGTGGAAGCCGACCCGTGCCTGGGTCGGGTAAAAACAACCCAAAAACCAGGTGGTAGCCAAGGGTGCCTATGGCTAGCGCGGCCAAAATACCCAGCAGCCCGCGCGCGTCACGCGCGTCGATAAAATCGCGTGTGACGCAAAAAAAGCAAAATCGCGAGCGCTGGAGCAGTAGGCCAAAGCCACCGCCAAACAATAAACTCAGGCCTAATGCTTCCATCGGTTGCGGCTACTGCCCGCCCCAGACCGTACCGGCCAAGTTGGTGACCGGTACACCGACCGAGTTGCCGTACTCTGTCCACGAGCCATCGTAGTTTTTCACGTCGTAGCCCAAGATTTTGGATAGCGCAAACCAGGTATGGCTCGAGCGCTCACCAATGCGGCAATAGGTAATCACCGGCTGACTGCCATCGACACCGGCGTCGGCGTAGAGCGCCCGTAGCTCGTCGGCTGATTTAAAGGTGCCATCCTCGTTAACCGCCTGTCCCCAAGAGACATTCACCGCACTGGGGATGTGGCCGGCGCGTACGGCAAGCTCGGCCACGCCATCGGGCGCGATAATCCGGCCTTCATATTCCGCGGCTGAACGGATATCGACTAACTGCGTGCTTGGGTCATCACGGCGGGCAACGTCAACGACATCTGGCAAAAACGCCCGAATGGAATTATCCGCGGCCGCCACGGTGATATCACCGGCTGCATAGTTTGTCTGCCGTGGGCTAAGGGCCCGGCCCTCGGCTTCCCATTTGTTGCGGCCGCCATCGAGCAGACGAACGTTATCCACACCATAAATCTCAAAAATCCAGGCACCCCAGGCCGCAAACCAGTTGTTGGTATCGCCGTACAAAACAATGTCAGTGTCATTGTTAATACCGGCCTCGCGCAGCAGGGCTTGGAAGTTTTCTTGCGAGACGATGTCACGACTCACGGTGTCAACTAAATCCGTGTGCCACCGCAAGTTCACCGCGCCTGGGATATGACCGCGTTCAAATTGGCCGGGGTTAACGCTGACTTCAATGACGCGCAGATCATCCCGGTCCAGTTCGCCGGCCAGCCAGTCGGTGCTAACCAACACGTCGCTGTTGGCCTGCGCCAGACCCGCGGTCAGCGAGAGCGCTAAGGCAGCACCAAAGCGGCGTGCCGTGGTTGATACAGAAATCATAGGTTTCTCCAGTCGTTCCTACAAAAATACACCCTGAGTGTAGGCAATAGCCGTTAGACCGAAAAAGACTTTATGTGACTATGAATATTTCGGAATAGCATATTGCTACCAGCGTTATATAGGTGTTTGCGCAACGTGCGGAACGCGTGGTAAGAAATATCCTCTAACTAAAAAGAAGTAATTGCTAAACAATAAAACGTGGAGGAGACCACCATGATCTATGCAGCCCCGGGCAGTAGTGATGCTGTCGTTAGCTACAAAAGCCGTTACGAAAACTTTATCGGCGGTGAATGGAAAGCCCCGGTTGACGGCAAATACTTTGAAAACCCCACCCCGGTTACTGGACAGACTTTTTGCAGCATTCCGCGCTCCAACGCCAAAGATATTGAACTCGCGTTAGACGCCGCGCACGCCGCGAAGGACGCATGGGGCAAGACCTCGCCGGCCGAGCGCGCGGTGATCCTCAACAAGATCGCCGATCGCATGGAAGCCAACCTAGAAATGATCGCGGTGGCTGAAGCATGGGAGAACGGCAAACCGGTTCGCGAAACGCTGGTCGCCGATATTCCGTTGGCCATCGATCACTATCGGTATTTTGCCGGCGCGATTCGCGCGCAAGAGGGCACCAGCAGTCAATTGGACGATGACACCGTTGCCTACCACTTTCATGAGCCGCTAGGTGTCGTCGGACAGATTATCCCTTGGAATTTTCCAATCCTCATGGCGACTTGGAAGCTTGCTCCGGCACTTGCGGCGGGTAACTGCGTGGTGCTCAAACCGGCTGAGCAAACGCCGGCCAGCATTTTGCTGCTCATGGAGCTTATCGCTGACTTACTGCCGCCGGGCGTTGTCAATGTGGTGAACGGCTTTGGTGCCGAGGCCGGCAAAGCATTGGCGTCTAACCCACGCATCTCCAAGGTGGCGTTTACCGGTGAAACCACCACCGGTCGTTTGATCATGCAATATGCCTCTGAAAACCTCATTCCGGTTACGTTGGAGTTGGGTGGTAAATCGCCCAACGTGTTCTTTGAGGATTGTTTTGCTGCGGATGATGGATTTCGCGACAAATGCCTTGAAGGCTTTGCCATGTTTGCGCTGAACCAAGGCGAAGTGTGTACCTGTCCATCCCGGGCATTGGTGCAAAAGTCGTTCTACGACGAGTTTATGGAAGCGGCAATCGAGCGGGTCGGCCGCATTAAAACCGGCAATCCGCTGGATACCGACACTATGGTTGGCGCCCAAGCCTCAAAGGATCAGCTCGAAAAAATCCTGGCCTATTTGGATATCGGTAAAAAAGAGGGCGCCAAAGTAGCGGCCGGCGGCAATCAGCTGCATCCCGAAGGCGATCTTGCCGGTGGCTATTACGTCGAGCCGACGGTATTTACCGGCCATAACCGCATGCGCGTGTTCCAAGAAGAAATTTTTGGCCCGGTCGTATCGGTGACGGACTTTACGGATATGGATGACGCGCTGGCATTGGCTAACGATACACTCTACGGCCTGGGCGCCGGTGTGTGGTCACGCAGTGCTAATACCAGTTACCGCATGGGTCGCGGCATTGAGGCCGGTCGTGTGTGGACCAATTGTTATCACTTGTATCCTGCGCATGCTGCCTTTGGCGGTTATAAGCACTCGGGTATCGGGCGTGAAAATCACCTAATGATGTTGGCGCACTATCAGCAAACCAAAAATCTGTTGGTGAGCTATAGCGAGCAGCCATTGGGCTTTTTCTAAGAGGGCCAACGCCATGACCGAGCCAACGACCAAAGTGTCGGCCACGCCGGCGGCCGAGGCTCTTGTTAGAGAGCTGCGGGCTATGCACGGACCCTTACTGTTCCATCAGTCCGGGGGTTGTTGCGATGGTAGCGCGCCGATGTGCTACCCACGTGACGAATTTCGGATTGGTGCACGTGATGTGCATTTGGGTGATATTGCAGGCGAGCCGTTCTACATCGGGGGTGATCAGTATGCGCTTTGGGCGCACACGGACTTACTGATTGATGTGGTTGAAGGGCGGGGTTCGGGCTTTTCGCTGGAAGCCCCCGAGGGTAAGCGTTTTCTGACCCGATCCGAGCTTTGCGCGGCGTCGGCCGATTGAGCCGTTTGCCCTAACGTCTGCTGCCCCCATTTTGGGTGGCTGACAGGTGTCAGCAGGACCGTGTGTGATTGCGGCCTCAGCACAAAGCGCAATGTGCGATCTATGGAAACACCGCACAGCAGCGGGATTCACACGGGCGGGCCAGAGAGCTTTAGCAACACGGATAAAAAACGCTTAGCCGTTTACCGTCCATCCAGAATCGCTTATCGCTTTCGGCTTTTCCAAGTCCCGCCATACTGATACGACGTAGCGTGATCGGCTTTAACCCGGCTGAGGCACTGACCACACAAAAACACCCAGTCCGCTAGGGCGTTATACCGACACCGGTACAAGGTATCAGCGACCGTGTCACAACCTGCGCAATGCTTTATTCGTTGTCTCATTGGTGAAGAGTAATTTCGCACAATTTCTGAAGGAATAGGATGTCAATGAGATTTTTGATATTTGATATAAAAAAGGTATAGTTATTACTCATGAATGAGGTTGAGTTTGAGGCTGCTCAGGCGCTCTGGATGGACCCAAACTTGCTAGAACTCATAGCAAGGACCGAAGGCGAGCCGCGGTTTTTGGTGATTGGGAAGATTGCTTGGAAGCATTGGGGGGTCCGGGCAGACCAGGGGGTCCCGGGGGGCTAGGGGGGCCGGTGCGTGCCGGCTTTGACCCTATCTTGGATTTGAGCCTTTGCGGCTAAGGGTGAGCACATCGTGAATGCAAGCTTGTATGAAGCTTGAACGAAGGTGTCATATGCGATTGCTTCCATGAGTTGTGCTTGAGCACACGGAATATATCAACGTACTGAATTAAGGGCTTATGTTTTGCCTTGATGTGCCATGATAGATGGCTTTTTTAATGTTGCGTTGATAATCGCATAAATCGCACCGTTGAGGTGGAGGAAGAGGGGAATATGATTCGCCTACTCTTCTTGTGTGGCTTTGAACACCAAGCGCAAACCTGCGTCCTCGGGGAGGTACTAATGCGCGTTGCACCCGGTGTGCAAAGACCGATGGTA
>CAJXMZ010000015.1 GCA_913056315.1 uncultured Ectothiorhodospiraceae bacterium | reverse complement strand
GGTCCCCGCCGCTAAGAGCACGGCATCGCTGCCTTGCAGTGCCTGAGCCGCAGCCAGTGCCAGGGCTTGCATTCGCCCCCCACGACCCGGGTTATCCGGCAAGCTCACGGTCGGCTCACCGCCCCAAAGGGTGATTCCCGCCGAGCCATTGAGCAATGAATCAGCCAAGCGCGGACCCAACAAAGCGGCCTCACCATTCAAGCTGCCTGGATGGCTAGTAACCGCCCATCCTTCGGCTTGTGCGGCCTGCTGGGCAGCCGATAATGCCATGGCATTACTGGCGACAATCTGCGCATGGATTGTTTCAAAACACGGGTCATCGGGCCAAGGCGCGGGGTCGGCGGGAATCAAACCAGCGGGCAACTGCTGTGCTGCGGCATTGGCATGCAGTGGATTATGGTCGGCAAATAAAAGCCCCGAGCCAATCACAGCCGGGTCATCACCGGGCACATCAGAAATTAACAACACATCAGCGCGGCGGCCCTGCAACCAGCGAGCCAAACGCCCCCCTTTAATGGTGGAGACCGCTTTACGCAGTTGATTCATTTGCCCAATATCACGCCCGCTAGCAAGCAGCTGCGCATTGAGCGCGGCTAAGGCGGTGGCATCCGCTTGACCAGCCAGCCTTTCCACCAAGCTGGAGGCGCCACCTGAAATTAAAAATAAAAACTGCGCATCAACTGGGGCTTGTTCAATAAAGCGCACCAACTGATCGCCCGCGATTAGACTGCGTTGATCTGGGACAGGATGCGGCGCGGTGTAGACTTCAACGGCAAGGCGCTCGGATAGCTGCGCATCTTCGTAGCCCTCACGCGTAATCAGCAAGCTAGCGGCAATATCATCACCGCGCACATCAACCGCACCATGGAGCATCGCCGCGGCGGCTTTACCGACTGCGACAACCTGTAATGGGCCAGATGGCACTTGACCTTCGTTTAACGCGCGCGCGACGGCCGATCGCCCACCCACAGCCGCAATCGATGCTTGATGTAGGCGCTCAAGCAGCCCCCGATAATCCGTCATTGGGCTAGCGTTTGGCCTGAGCGGCGTTGAGCCCGCGCTCAAGGTCTTCGCAAATATCGGCCAGGTCCTCAAGACCAACCGAAACGCGAATCAAGCCCTCATTGATGCCCATTTGTGCGCGCTGCTCGGCCGACACGCGCCCATGGGTCGTGCTGGCCGGATGAGTGATCGTGCTGCGCACATCGCCCAGGTTAGCGGTGATAGAGAGCATTTGCGTGGCATCGACCAGCGCCCAAGCCGCTTCTCGGCCGCCACTAACTTCAAACGAGACAATGCCGCCAAAGCCACTTTGTTGCGCGGCGGCAAGGGCATGCTGCGGGTGTGAGGGCAAACCTGAGTAGTGCACACGCTCAACCGCTGGGTGAGTAACCAACCACTGCGCGAGTGCGGCCGCTTGCTCACTGTGCGCACGCATGCGCAGATTGAGGGTCTCCAAGCCTTTTAAAAACACCCATGCATTAAAGGGGCTAAGACTTGGGCCGGCTGTGCGTAAAAACGCAAAAATCTGCTCATCCAGCGTTTTGGCATCCCCCACCACCGCACCGCCAACACAGCGGCCTTGTCCATCCAGGTATTTAGTTGCCGAGTGCGTTACCAAATCCGCGCCCAGGGCCAGGGGTCGCTGCAGCGCCGGTGTACAAAAGCAATTATCCACCACCAATCGTGCGTCGTTTTCGTGCGCCAAATCAGCCAGCGCACCAATATCTGATACATCGGTGAGTGGATTCGACGGCGTTTCGACAAACAACAACTGCGTATTGGGCTCAATCGCTGCCTTCCAGGCCGCCACATCGGTCGGACTGACAAACGTCGTTTCAATGCCAAATCGACTCAGCTGATTAGCAAATAACGACGTGGTCGTACCGAACACGCCTAACGAGCAAATCACGTGGTCGCCACTGCGCAGCAGACCCATACATACCGCCAAAATCGCTGCCATACCAGAGGCGGTGCCAATAGCACGTTCGCCGCCTTCCATGGCTGCTAAACGCTTTTCGAAGGCGCGCACAGTCGGGTTGGTAAAGCGCGAGTAGATGTTGCCTGGCTCTTCACCCGAGAATCGAGCCGCCGCCTCGGCAGCACTTTTAAAACTAAAGCTTGAGGTGGGAAAAATCGCTTCAGAGTGTTCTTGTTCGGGCGTTCGCTCCCAGCCGGCGCGCAGCCCAATCGTATCGTCGCCCCAAATCATGAATGTATACGGCCTAAGTCATTCACCGCGGCACTCATCACCTGCGGGGTGCGGGTTTGCTCAGAGCGCTGCGCCTCAAGATCGAGCAAGTAGTCAGCACTAATATCACCGGTGACATAACGGCCATCAAAGCACGAACAATCAAATTCACGAATGTTTGAATTGCCCTCGCGCACCGCTTCAACCAAATCATCAAGGTCTTGGTAGATCATGTGATCGGCGCCAATGGCTTGGCGAATCTGTTCAACATCACGCCCGTGCGCCAATAGCTCTTGGGCCGCTGGCATATCAATTCCATAGACATTGGGATAGCGCACTGGGGGTGCGGCCGAGGCAAAGTAGACCTTGTTGGCACCGACTTCGCGCGTCATCCGAATAATTTGCTCAGAGGTCGTCCCGCGGACAATGGAGTCATCCAACAGCAAGACATTTTTGCCACGAAACTCAAGCTCAATGGGGTTGAGTTTTTGACGGACGGATTTTTTACGTACCGCTTGGCCCGGCATGATGAAGGTGCGACCGATATATCGGTTTTTAATAAACCCCTCGCGATACGTCAGGTTGAGTTCGTTCGCTAAGTCGAGTGCGCTCGTTCGACTGGTATCGGGAATCGGGATGACCACGTCGATGTCATGGTTTGCCCATTCGCGCTTAATTTTTTGCGCAAGCATCCGACCCATGCGCAGCCGCGATTTATACACCGCAACATCATCCAACATTGAGTCGGGCCGGGCGAGGTAGACATATTCAAAGATACAGGGCGCCAGCCGCGGTGCGACCGCGCATTGTTGGGTGTGCAAATGCCCATCTGAATCAATAAATACCGCTTCACCTGGCGCCACATCACGAATGAGCTCAAAACCAATCACATTAAGCGCGACACTCTCCGAGGCAATCATATATTCAATGCCCGCCTCGGTTTCACGCTTGCCAAAGCACAGCGGGCGGATGCCATTGGGATCGCGAAACCCGACAATACCGTAGCCATTAATCATCGCGACAGCGGCATAGCCACCCCGGCAGCGTTCATGGATTCCACTGATCGCAGAAAAAATATCGGCTTCGTTAATACGCAACTTGCCCATCTCGCTGAGCTGATGGGCAAAAACGTTCAGCAGAATTTCTGAGTCAGACCGGGTGTTGATGTGCCGTAAATCTTCTAAAAACAAGTCGCGTTTAATCGCCTCGGCATTAGTCAAATTGCCGTTATGCGCTAGGCTGATGCCATAAGGTGAATTCACATAAAACGGCTGCGACTCGGCCGAACTCGAGCAGCCAGCGGTGGGATAACGGCAGTGGCCAATCCCCATATTACCCTGGAGCTGGAGCATGTCGTCCGCGCTAAAAACATCGCGCACTAGGCCGTTGTCTTTGCGCAAATGCAAACGGCCGCGATCAAACGTAATGATCCCGGCGGCGTCTTGTCCTCGATGTTGGAGAACGGTTAACCCGTCGTACAACGCTTGGTTGACCGGTGATTTGGCAACCATGCCGATAACGCCACACATATGTCTCTAGCTCCCGGGGTTATCTGTTGGCTCAATCGTACTCTCGCAGTAGGCCTGCCAGTAGGCCTGGGCAGCGGAGCCATCCATGGGTGCATTCGCTAGCGCTTCATACCGCTGCACGCCGGCTAACCAACCACCAACCTGCTCGTGACACACCCACGGGCGATAGCCATCGGCAATCACTGACGCCTGCCACCAACTCGCGTTAGGCAGTCCGGTTAAACCGGCGCCTAACACCACTAAGCCGACCAGCAGCCCACCGCGCAGCCCGCCAAACACTAATCCAAGCACGCGATCGGTACCACTTAAGCCGGTCCGCCCCACCATGGCACGTGCTAAGTAACTAACAAAGGCCCCAACCACGAGCGTGGCAATAAACAGCCCGGCAAAGCCAATGACCAGTCTCAGCATGCCCGAGGCCAACCAAGGCTCCAGCAAAGCAGCAGCCTGAGCGCTATAGCGAGCAGCGACCCAAAACGCAGCCACCCACACCACCACCGAAATGACCTCTCGCACAAAGCCGCGAATAAGCCCAATGAGTACCGATACACCAATGACGCCTAAAAAGGCAAAATCAAGCCAATTCATTCATCACTCCGTGGTCAGTGTATCAGTCAGCGGATTGCGGCTCGACGATAAACCCCGACAATTCATGCTGGTCAGCCAAGCGCTGGGCCGCACGCTCAGCGCGCTGGCGGCTCGATTCAGGCCCCACCCAAACAATATGCCGTGTTCGCTCATCGATCGTTTCATCGCGCACCACGACATCATAATCGTCGTCGCGCAAACGTTGCGCTAAGCGCTGTGCATTTTCATTGCTACCAAAGGCGCCCACTTGGACAAAGAACCCACCCGCCTGAGACACCGGCTCAGACTCTGGTGCTGACTCCAATTGCGCTTGAGCCTCGTCACCATCGTTGGTTCGCGCCGGCGCCGCAGCCTGTGGCAGCGCTTCGGGCTCGACCGGCGCGGGCTGAGACTCAAGCGCTTGGCCTGGCTCGGGCTGATCAAGCATGTCGGCATCCGGCAAGTTAGGTGTTGGCGGTGCGGTGGGCGCATCGGGGATCGCTAATTCAATATCAACCCGAGTGCGCTCGGCTGGGCCGCTAAGCAACATCGGCAAAAAAATGACTGCCAGCGCGACTAAAACCACCGCACCGATGAGTCGTTGCTTAAAACGTTGATCCACAACGTCGCTCCTCAATCCCACTGAGTTGTCAGTGTCAGCGCCTAATCGTCGCGTTGCAAGCGACTGGGGGCCAATTGTAAAAAAGCTTCAACCACCCGAAACGACCCCGCCGCGACGTTAACGTCACGCGGCGCCGAGGCTGCATTCATCGCAGTGCGTGCTGCCGTTGCATCACCGCGACCGAGCAATACGGCGTTGTGAGCGCCAAGCGCTGCTTCAACAGACTCAGGCGAATGCGCATCCGGATCATCCAATGTCAGCACAAACCACTCATCGACCACGTCCACGAGTTGCTCGATTAGCGGTGCCAACGGCTTTCGCTGCATAAGCGCAAAAGCCAAACGAATCACGGTGCCCGGTGGCGCACGCAATTGGCTAAGCCGCTCAACGAGCAAGCCGATAGCCGCCGGGTTATGGCCAACATCAAGCATCCAGCGCTGGCCATCAAAATCGACCCACTGCTGCCGTCCCATTAGCGATGCTTGAGCAAGCCCCGTGCGGATAGCCGACTCACTGACTTGGACTGGCGCATACGCCCCGCTCAGGGCCATGACCGCACCGGCGGCATTGCCAAGCGCTGCATCCCCGAGCCAACTGGGTTGGGGCAAATCGGTATAAGCCCGATCGTCGCTCGCCCATGACCAACCATTGGCTTGAGTGCTTGCATAATAATCGCGACCGAGTTGCCAATAATGACTGCCCAGTTCAGCCGCCCGACTGGCGATACGGTCGGGTGGATTGGGGTCAGAGCAAACCAATGGCTGGCCAGGGCGAGCAATACCCATTTTCTCACCGGCGATGGCCTCGCGGTTATCCCCCAGCCACTCCATGTGATCTAAATCGATGGGTGTGACAATCGCTAGACTTGCATTAAAACAATTGGTCGCATCTAAACGCCCGCCTAGCCCCACTTCCAATACCCACGGGTTGGCGCCTTGCTCACGAAAACACCACGCCGCGGCCAATGTGGCAAATTCAAAATAAGTCAGCGTAATGGTCGCGCGAGCGGTCTCGATGGCGTTAAACGCCGCCAGAATCAATGCATCGCTCACGTCAGCGCCAGCAACCCGAATGCGCTCATTAAAGCGTAATAAATGCGGTGAGGTATAAGCCCCCGGCTGATAGCCGCCAGCGATCAGCATCGCCTCAAGGCAGGCAACGGTACTGCCTTTGCCGTTGGTACCCGCCACGGTGATGATCGAGGCGTCAGTGGCACGCAAACCCAGCCGATCAGCCACCTCAGTAATGCGGCTGAGCTCCATG
Organism: uncultured Ectothiorhodospiraceae bacterium; assembly: GCA_913056315.1. Classification (GTDB taxonomy): domain Bacteria; phylum Pseudomonadota; class Gammaproteobacteria; order Nitrococcales; family Nitrococcaceae; genus Spiribacter. The sequence continues at coordinate 19,473 of CAJXMZ010000015.1, read as the reverse complement.
TCGATAGGCTGCGGATGCACGCCTTCTAAGTGGTCAAGCCATTGCTCGAGGCGCTCGCCCCTCATGGCTACACTCAGCCCTGCTCAGTCTCAACCGCCGCTTCGGCGGGCTCGGCTTTAATGGCGGGGGCTCGGGTGAGCATGGCCAAAATCGAGGCAATTCGCGCGCGCTGCTCACGACGATCAACAATACAATCGATCGCGCCATGCTCGAGCAAAAACTCACTGCGCTGAAAGCCCTCGGGGAGCGTCTCGCGAACGGTTTGCTCTATCACCCGCGGACCAGCAAAACCAATGAGCGCATTGGGCTCGGCAACAATGACATCTCCAAGCATCGCCAAGCTTGCCGACACGCCTCCCATCGTTGGGTCTGTGAGCACGCTCACAAACGGCACGCCTGACTCAGACAAACGCGCCAAAGCCGCGCTGGTCTTGGCCATTTGCATGAGCGAAAACAACGCCTCTTGCATTCGTGCACCACCGCTGGCGCTAAAACACACCAACGGTGCACCGCTTTGCCGGGCGATATCGACGGCACGCACGAAACGCTCGCCAACCACGCCGCCCATCGAGCCACCCATAAAGCCAAACTCAAACGCGCAAGCCACCACCGGCAGACCATGCACTTGCCCGCGCATTGCCACCAAGGCATCCCGCTCGCCGGTAGCCTTTTGCGCTTGCGTTAGTCGCTCTTTGTAACGGCGCGAATCTTTAAATCGAAGGACATCGTTGGGCTGCAACGGCTCGCCAATTTCTTCACGACCGCCTGCATCCAAAAACACCCCTAGGCGCTGCCGGGCGGCAATGCGCATATGAGCATCACACTTTGGGCACACCTCAAGGTTGCGCTCGACTTCGGGACGATACAAAACCGCGCTACATTGCTTGCACTTAGTCCACAGGCCTTCGGGCACGCTACGGCTGCTATTCGCGCCGACGGTGCGAATGCGCGAGGACTTGAGCTTTTCAAACCAATTCATAGCGCCTTCTCAAGATCGGGTGAATCTAGACCATGGCGCAGGTCACGGGTTACCTCGCTCACCGCGGCCAGCATGGCACTGCGATCATCGACATTTTCAGCGATGCGCGAAACGATGGCGCTACCGACCACCACGGCGTCAGAGACTTGGCCCAAGCGACCCGCATCAGCGCCGTCACGCACGCCAAAGCCTACGCCCACGGGCAGTTGGGTGGTTGCCCGAATCGACTCAACGTGGCTTGAGACACTGTCAATATCGAGCGTCGCAGCACCGGTCACACCCTTGAGTGAGACGTAATAAACAAAGCCACGCGCTTGATCACAAATGGCGCGAATACGTTCATTGCTGGTCGTTGGCGCTACCAACCAAATGGGATCGAGTGCGTGCTCGGACAGCGCGGTCACTAACTCATTACTCTCTTCTGGCGGCAAATCCACGGTAAGCACCCCGTCAACCCCAGCGGCCGCGGCTTCACGCGCAAAGGCAGCGTAGCCAGTTTGCTCAATCGGATTGAGATAACCCATTAACACCACGGGGGTGTCTTGGTCGTCGCGACGAAAATCGCGAATCATTTCCAGCACACCAGCAATGCCAGTGCCTTTTGCCAACGCACGATCACATGCCAGCTGGATGACCGGGCCGTCGGCCATGGGATCAGAAAACGGCATACCCACCTCGATGACATCCGCGCCGGCGGTAACCAGCGCATGCATCAATGGCACCGTGGCGTCCGGCGCCGGGTCACCACCGGTAATGTAAGTCACCAAAGTCTTACGATTTTCGGCCCGTCGTTGGGCAAAGCGATATTCAATCCGACTCATAGCTCCATCCCCTCGACCTCGGCCACGGTATTAATATCTTTATCGCCGCGGCCTGAGCAGTTAATCACAATGGTTTGGTCCGGACGCATTTGCGCGGCCAAAATCTCAGCATAGGCCATGGCGTGTGCCGTCTCTAGCGCAGCAATAATGCCCTCGGTACGGGAGAGATCATGGAATGCTGCCAGTGCGGCATCATCATTCACCGCCACATACTGCACCCGGCCAATATCTTTAAGCCACGCGTGCTCTGGGCCCACGCCAGGGTAATCGAGCCCAGCCGACAGTGAGTGGGTGGGCATAATCTGGCCGTCTTCATTTTCCATCAAATAGGTTCGGTTGCCGTGCAGCACGCCCGGCCGACCGGCCGACAAGGGCGCCGCATGACGGCCTGTTTCGACGCCATCACCGCCGGCTTCAACGCCATAGATCGCCACGTCCTCGTCTTCCAAGAACGGGTGGAACATACCAATGGCGTTAGAGCCACCACCGACGCAAGCCACTAGTGCATCGGGCAGACGGCCATGTTCGTTGAGACATTGCTCGCGGGTCTCACGACCAATGATCGATTGAAAATCGCGCACGAGCTCAGGATACGGATGCGGCCCAGCCACCGTGCCAATAATGTAAAAGGTGTCATCGACATTTGCCGCCCAATCGCGGAATGCTTCATTGAGCGCGTCTTTTAGCGTGCGCGTGCCGGAGTTAACGGGCACGACTGTCGCGCCCATTAAGCGCATGCGGTAGACGTTAACCGACTGCCGGCGCACATCTTCTGCGCCCATGTAGACAATGCACTCCAGCCCAAGCCGCGCGCACACCGCGGCCGTTGCCACGCCGTGTTGACCGGCGCCGGTTTCAGCCACGATGCGTTTTTTGCCCATTCGCGTGGCCAACAGCGCTTGGCCCATGGTGTTGTTAATTTTATGCGCGCCGGTGTGGTCTAGGTCTTCACGTTTTAAATAAATGCGCGCACCACCCACGCGCTCAGACCAGCGCTGGGCGTAATACAGCGGCGTTGGCCGGCCGACGTAATACTGCAAGTCAGCCAGTAACTCAGACTGAAACACTGGATCGTTGCGATAGCGCTCATACGCTGCCGATAGCTCCTCTAGCGGCGCGATCAGCAGTTCGGGCACAAACCGACCCCCATACGGACCGAAATGCCCGGTCAAGTCGGGAAAATGCGCATAGTCGACTGGCGCGTTAATAGCTTGAATGACGTTGGACACGATAGACCTCTTCGCTAAAGGCTGCGATTTTGCGGCCGTCCTTAATGCCGGGGGCAGATTCAACGCTGCTACTGCAGTCAACGCCCCAGGGTTGTATTAGCTCGACCGCGTTGGCCACATTATGCGCGCCAAGACCGCCAGCAACGATAATTCGATGACTCGAGGGCAATGCTTGCCCCCAGTCAAAATGCTCACCACTGCCACCCGCTGCGCCGGGGGCATGCCCATCTAAGAGCAACCCGGAGGCATTCGGGTGTTCGCGCGCTACAGCCCAAGGGTCACCCCCGGCCATGCCAATGGCTTTAATGTAGCGGCGCTGAAACTGCTCGCAAAATTGCGCCGATTCATGACCATGAAATTGCAATAAATCCAGCGCGACATTCGCGCTAATGTGCTCAATATCACTGGCTTGAGCATCCAAAAACAACCCCACGGCACTGACCAACGGCGGCAATGCGTCAACAATGGCTTGGGCTTGGGCAACGCTCACCGCCCGCGGGCTTTTCGGGTAAAAAACTAACCCAATTGCATCCGCGCCGCTTTCCGCCGCGGTTACGCCATCTTCAGGGCGCGTTACCCCACAAATTTTTATCCGTGTACGCACCCTAACAGTTTACGCTTCGCGCTGTGCTCAGGCAAAAACCGGGCCACGAGCAGGCCCCGGCAATGCAAGCGATTGATCATAGAGCACGCCCAAAAAATAGAGCCCTTGCGCTACGGCCGTTGGGCCCGCGCAACGCCGATCACGCGCGGCCAATACGCTCGCCACCCAGTCTGGGCTTTGCTCACCACAACCCACCACCATCAAAGTACCCACAATATTACGCACCATGTGGTGCAAAAAAGCATTGGCCTCAACGTCCACTGCCACGCATGGCCCCATACGCTCAACGGACACGCTACGCAGCATGCGATAGGGGTGCTTTGCCTGACAGCTCGCCGCTCGAAAGCTACTAAAATCGCGCTCGCCAATTAAACACTGCGCAGCCTGATGCATACGCTCAGCGTCCAAAGGCTTCCATGTCCAACCAACCCGAGAACGCCAAAGCACCGGCGGCAACTCGCTATCCATGAGCAAATACCGGTAACGACGGGCATACGCCCACCGCCGGGCATCAAAATCATCGCTGGGATAACGCACCCAGCGCACGCCAATATCCGCGGGCAAATGACTGTTGACCCCGCGTAGCCAAGCCTCATCGGGCCGCTCGGCAGTCGTGTCAAAATGCACCACTTGGCCGCAGGCATGCACGCCACGATCGGTGCGCCCAGCTGCATGCAACTCAATCGGCTCATCAGCCACCTGGCCAAGGGCCTGCTCAACACAAGCTTGTACTGATGCAACGCGCCTTTGACGTTGCCAGCCACGGTAGGCGCTGCCGTCATACTCTAAGCCAAGCGCAATACGAGGCATCGAACCGAATCAGCCTGGGGAGTCAGGCGATGATGGAGGGGTAAATAACGGATGCTCAGAGCCACTAAGATCTCGGCCCTGACGAGCCGCACGCTGCCAGCGTGGGTCTTGCTCATCAGCCAACTGCGCATGCAGGACATGCGCCTCAGCCTCAAACCCCGCCTGATCCTCGCGCATGGCCAGCACATCCAGCAATTTAATGCGTAAATCGATGCTATCGGGCGTTTCGCCTAGGGCTTCATCCAGCACATTTTGCGCCTGATCAAGCTTGCCATAGGCAATTAACGCGCTGGCCTGCTCAATAGGATCACCTTGCACATCACCCGCCGGGCCAACCGTTACTGCCTGATCGTAAAACTCGCTGGTGCGAGCCGAATCGGCCCGCCAATTCGCTGGTAGCGCTGCGGGGTCGTTTGCCCGCGCTTGCCGGCGTTTTGCCGCCATCATGGCCGTCAGCACTAACAGCGCCACTAAAATCGCCAGACCCACGCTGGACCAACGCACTAAGGGCAAAGTAAAAGCCTGCGCTGGATTCGCGATAGCTTGCTGGTATTGCCCAGTCAGCCAGACTTTAACCCCCTCGACATCGACCTCAGCACTGCGATCGGGGCTCGCATCGACCTGATGAGTGTCGGGCTGTGCAGGCACGGGTTGACGAACCTGTGCTTCAAGCCGAGCCACATCCTCACGCAATGCCGATAGGCTCGATTGCAGCTGGGCGTTTTCACTGGCTAGGCGCGCATTCGACGACTCAACCTGGTCGAGCTGACTTTGCAGCCCTTGCCATTCAGGTTGATCAAACACAGCCGTATTGGGTATGGCATCGGGCGGTGCGATAACACGCAAGGGCCGATCGACTGGCTCTTGGTCATTGGCTTGGGTTTGCTCCCAAATACGCGTTTGCTCGCGTACTTGCGCTGTGGCGGCGTTTGCATCGGGAAACTGCAATGCCGCTCGGGGCGGCACAGCCAACAGCACATCCCGCTGCAAGGCATTCACATTCGGGGCATTAAAGGCGCGCGGATTCTCCGCCAATAGCGCCAGCATCATTTGATTGGTTGCCACTGTGCTTGGGCGCAACGCGTTCGCGATACTAAACAACGTATCCGCCGTTTGGGTCGGCCCGAACCGACTATGGCCCAACGCCGTGGCGGTTGGCGCTGCCCCCGGGGTGACTTGATAACCGCGAATGAGCTTACCTTGTGGCCAGCGCACTTGGATCAAAAACTCAATCGCGTCAGTCTCTTCAGCGATATCGACTGGGCGCACCGTAATCACTGACGGATCAGCATCGCCTTGCCATGCAAGCGCAATTTTCTCAACCACTGCCGGGTTGATGCCGGCTTGGGCGTGCTGCTGCGCCGTGCCCAAACGCAAACTCAACTTATCGGCCGCAACCCCGGTGTCATTGATCAGCGCCACCTGCGCCTGCCAACTCGTGCGTGGTGCGGAGGTTAGCTCAATCGCCCCCAACTCTACCGCTTGCCCTGTTCCAGCAAAACCAAGCAGGCCGGCCAGCAGCCCGCAACATAGATAGCGCATCAGAGCGTCACAACCTCGCGGAGCATCCGCCGTAACGGCTCTGCAGCGCCCCAAAGCAGCTGATCACCCACAGTAAACGCCGACAAATACGTCGGCCCCATTTCAAGCTTACGCAATCGACCGACGGGAATATTAAGCGTGCCACTGGCAGCGGCCGGCGTGAGATAGTGTTGGCTTGGCTCGGGCTCATTCGGAATGACCTGTACCCAGTCATTTGCCTCAGCGAGCATGGCCTCAATGTCGGCCAGCGGGATATCGCGCTTTAACTTAATGGTGAGCGCTTGCGCGTGCGAGCGCATGGCGCCAATGCGCACACAAAGTCCGTCAATCGGAATGGGCGCTAAATCATGGCCAAGGATTTTGTTGGTCTCGACCCCAGCCTTCCACTCTTCGCGGCTTTGCCCACTGGGCATGGCTTTATCAATCCATGGAATCAGGCTGCCCGCAAGCGGCACACCAAATTGATCAGCCGGGTAGTCGCTGCTGCGCAGCGCGTCGCTCACCGTTTGGTCAATTTCTAATATAGCAGCGCTGGGGTCATCCAAACGCGCGCCAGCGGCATCGCGTAAATAGCCCATTTGCCCAAGCAGTTCGCGCATATGCTGCGCACCCGACCCAGACGCCGCCTGATAGGTCATCGGTGATATCCACTCAACTAGGCCATGCGCAAACAACCCACCGATTGCCATGAGCATGAGGCTGACGGTGCAATTACCCCCAACAAAGGTGCGCGTACCATTGCTTAAAGACTGACGAATGACGCTGGCATTGACCGGGTCGAGCACAATCACACTCTCGCTATTCATGCGCAGAGTCGATGCCGCGTCAATCCAATAGCCTTGCCATCCCGCCTCACGTAGCGGCTTATACACCGCCTCGGTGTAGTCACCGCCTTGGCAGGTAACAATGGCATCCATGGCAGCCAGTGCATCGAGGTCGTGGGCATCGGCGAGCGCCTTGGCCCCATGTCCGCGATCGGGTCCGGCCGCGCCGACTTGCGACGTCGAAAAAAACATCGGGTCGATGTCGGCAAAATCATTTTCAGCCTGCATTCGTGCCATTAACACCGAGCCGACCATACCGCGCCAGCCGACAAAACCTACTTTTTTCATAAACCCCTCAAAGCCACGACGAAATGTCGCGTTGTGACACTTAAGTTTTAATCCGTCTGCGCCCGCAGCGCCGCAATCACCGCATCACCCATCGCCCGAGTACCCACTGGGGTAACGCCATTGGCGGCCAAATCAGCGCTGCGCAAGCCTTGACCCAATACCGCTTGCACGGCGTGCTCAACCCGATCAGCTAGGGCGCTTTCATTTAAGCTGTACCGCAGCATCATCGCCACCGATAGCAATGTTGCCAGCGGGTTGGCGCGGTCTTGACCGGAGATATCCGGCGCCGACCCATGCACCGGCTCGTATAAACCCCGGCCGTTGGCATCGAGCGAAGCGGAAGGCAACATGCCAATTGATCCGGTCAACATAGCCGCACAATCCGAGAGCACATCACCGAATAAATTACCGGTGACCATGACATCAAACTGTTTGGGTGCGCGCACCAGTTGCATGGCCGCGTTATCGACGTACAGATGACTGAGCTCGACGTGCGGATACTGCGCGGCGAGATCGCTCATCACCTCACGCCAGAGCTCGCTTGATTCAAGCACATTGGCTTTATCCACCGAGCAAAGCCGGCCTTGACGACGGCTTGCTGCAGCGAAGGCGGCATGACCAATACGCTCGATTTCGTCAGCGCCATACACCAGCGTGTTAAAGCCTTCGCGCACGCCGTCATCGCGGGTGCGAATACCCCGGGGCTGACCAAAATAAATTCCGCCCGTAAGCTCGCGAACAATCAAGATATCCAGGCCAGCAACCACCTCAGCGCGCAGGCTCGAGGCATCCGCTAACTCAGGAAACAAAATGGCGGGGCGTAAGTTGGCAAACAAACCCTGCGCTTCGCGAATCGCCAGCAAGCCCCGCTCGGGGCGCTTATCACGTTCAATGGCATCCCATTCCGGCCCACCCACAGCACCCAACAGCATGGCATCAGCGGCCTGTGCTAGCGCGCGTGTTGACTCAGGAAAGGGCGCGCCCTCGGCATCTACCGCGCAGCCACCTAAGTTTGCGTATTCAAGTTCAGCTTGCAAACCAAAGTCAGCGGCAAGACAACGCAGTAATCGATCGGCTTCCGCCACAATATCCGGGCCGATGTGATCGCCCGGTAACATTAATATTTTATGACTCATGCCATATCCAAGTCTTCAAATAACCACGGCGTCACCTGACGACGTTGTTGTTCGTAGGCACGAATCGCATCAGCGTGGCCTAGGGTGAGGCCAATTTCATCCAGGCCTTCAAGCAGCATGTGCTTACGATGCGGATCAATATCGAATGGGTATTCGCTGCCGTCGGGGGTACTCACCACTTGCTTGGCTAAATCAACGTGCAAGCGATAGCCCTCGGTGCTCTGCGTGGCTGCGAACAACGCATCGACAATCTGCGCATTGAGGCTAATGGGCAGGATGCCGTTTTTTGAGCAATTATTATAAAAAATATCGGCAAAACTTGGCGCAATGAGCACCCGAAAGCCATAGTCAGCCAGCGCCCAAGGTGCGTGTTCGCGCGATGAGCCGCAGCCAAAGTTCTCGCGGGCGAGCAAAATCGTTGCCCCCTGATAGCGCGGCTGGTTGAGCACGAAATCCGGATTAAGCGGTCGTTTCGCACAGTCTTGGCCTGGCTCGCCCGCATCCAAATAACGCAGCTCATCAAACAGATTGGGGCCAAAGCCGGTGCGATGAATCGATTTAAGAAACTGCTTAGGAATAATGGCGTCGGTATCGACATTAGAGCGATCCAAAGGCGCGACCAGGCCATCAACTTGACGAATGGGTTCCATACTCACGATTCAAGCTCCCTGACATCGACAAAATGGCCTGCAACCGCGGCGGCCGCTGCCATCTCTGGGCTTACCAAATGGGTTCGGCCGCCGGCGCCTTGCCGGCCCTCAAAATTACGATTAGACGTCGAAGCGCAACGCTCTCCGGGGCTCAATCGATCGGGGTTCATCCCAAGACACATCGAGCAACCGGCATCGCGCCACTCAAATCCCGCTTCTTTAAACACCTGAGCCAGGCCCTCTTTCTCGGCCTGCCATTTGATTAATCCCGACCCTGGCACAACCATGGCCTCACGAATGCCTTTGGCAATATGCTTGCCACGTAACACTTGGGCGGCTGCGCGCAAGTCCTCGATGCGCGAATTAGTGCACGAGCCGATAAAGATTTTCTCTGGCGCAATGTCGCGAATCCGCGTGCCCGGCGTTAACCCCATGTACTCAAGCGCTCGCTGCATTCCGGCCCGCTTGGTCTCATCCGGTTCAGCCGCAGGATCGGGCACCACACCATCCACATCCACCACCATTTCAGGCGAGGTTCCCCAAGAAACCTGCGGCTTAATCGTCGCCGCATCAAGGGTAACCACCCGATCGAATTCAGCATCCGTATCGCTGACTAAGCTGCGCCAATAATCAACCGCTTGATCCCAATGCTCGCCTTTGGGCGCGTAAGGCCGATCGCGCAGGTACTCAATGGTTGTCTCATCAACGCCGACCATGCCGCACCGCGCGCCGGCTTCAATCGACATATTGCAAATGGTCATACGACCGGACATGGGCAGCGCGCGAATCGCTTCGCCGCCGTATTCCACTGCATAACCGGTGCCACCGGCTGTGCCAATTTTGCCAATAATCGCCAGCATAATGTCCTTGGCAGTCACCCCTGGGCCGGTCTTACCATCCACCCGCACAAGCATGCGTTTTGAGCGCGCCTGTACCACCGTTTGGGTGGCTAGCGCGTGCTCAACCTCAGAGGTGCCAATACCAAAGGCCAGCGCACCAAACGCCCCGTGGGTTGAGGTATGCGAGTCACCACAAACCACCGTCATTCCGGGCTGTGTTGCGCCTTGCTCGGGGCCAATAATATGCACAATGCCCTGGCGCCGATCGAGCAAACCAAATTGCGTAATGCCATAGGCCTGACAATTTTTAGTCAGCGTATCCACCTGCAACGCGGATATCGGATCGGCAATGCCTTGGTCTCGGTCAGTCGTGGGAACGTTATGATCGACGACAGCCAGATTGGCCGCGACCCGCCATAGCGGGCGATCGGCTAGGCGCAGGCCTTCAAATGCCTGCGGCGATGTCACTTCATGAACCAGTTGCCGGTCAATGTAGAGCAGCGCGGTGCCGTCGCCGTTATCGCGCACGACATGTGCATCCCAGAGCTTATCGTAGAGGGTCTGTCCGCCCATTGTTGTTCCTCATGCGGTCCATTCGTACAGTATTAATCAAGTTAGTATACGCGCCCCGCGCAGTGCGGTTAAGCGCCAACATGCAAGGGTCGGACACGCCGAGGCAGTGTAGCGAAAGCCAAAATACCCCCCAGCGCTGAGACACCCGCTGCCCAGTAAAACGTATACGCACCCCCGATGGGGTCCCACAACATGCCCGCAACAAAGCTGCCGATCGCAACGCCGGCGCCAAACGTCATACTGCTATAAATGGCTTGACCACGGCCTTGCAGCCCCCCGGTAAAATAACGATCAATTAGCGAAATGGCCGCCGCGTGATACATCCCGTAGGTGGCCGCGTGCAAAAGTTGAGCAAGCCCCTGCATGGCCACCCATTCAGGATAACGGCCCACCAAAATCCATCGAATAACGCCCAAAACCATGGCGCCAACCAATAAATACCGGTGACCCAATCGCGGTAACCACCGGGGCATCATTAAAAACACCCCAATCTCAGCGATTAACGCAACCGCCCAGAGCAAACCGATCGCCGTACCCGAATAGCCATAACTTTGCAGGTAAATGCTATAGAACGCGTAAAACGGACCATGACTGGCTTGAAGCAAAAAACACGCGCCCAAAAGCCCGAGCACCTCGGGTTGAAGCAAAACGGCACGTAAACCGCCCTCGGGGTCAGGCGCGCTATTGCGCTTAGCGGGCGGCACGGCAAAACTCATAAGGGCCAGCAGCGCAAACAAGCTCAGCAACACACCCGGTACAATCGCTACGCCCACTCGATCGATGGCCTCGCCCACAGTGAGGACTGCCACCATAAACCCCACAGTCCCCCAAAGCCGAATGCGCGGGTAGGTATGCGTATTCTCCCCCAAATGACTTAGGGTGTTGGCTTCAAACTGCGGCAACGCGGCATGCCAAAAAAAGCTAAACCCCACCATCACCAGCGCCATCCACATAAAGCCACCGGGCACCAGAACGCCGGCAAAGCTCAGCAGCGCGACAACACAAGCCAGCCGAATGATGCGCATTCGCGCGCCCGTTCGATCGGCTACCCAGCCCCAAAGGTTGGGCGCGAGAATTTTTGTGCCGTGCATAAGGGCAATGAGCGTGCCAATTTCCGCCGCGCTAAACCCCCGGCTTTGCAAATAGGGGCCCCAATACGGTGAGAGCACACCGAGGACGGCAAAAAACAGGCAATAAAAAGCGCCTAAGCGCTTGTAGGGTAAGGGCGTTGACATCGCCCTGGATTATTCGGGAGCGCGGGCGGGAATAATCGGCGTGCCCGAGTCAACATCCGCATTTTGCGCGCGATGACGTAAATAGTGATCTAGCAGCACGCAAGCCATCATGGCCTCGGCGATTGGAGTTGCTCGAATGCCAACGCAGGGGTCATGCCGCCCGGTCGTCACGACTTCCACCGGTTGCCCATGAATATCAACCGAGCGTCCCGGCAGGCGAATGCTTGATGTGGGTTTGAGCGCCATGCGCGCAACCAAGTCTTGGCCCGTGGAAATGCCCCCCAACGTGCCCCCCGCGTGGTTGGATAAAAACCCCGCCGGTGTCATTTCATCGCGGTGTTCAGTCCCCTTTTGGGCTGCACTGGCAAAGCCTGCTCCGACCTCGACGCCTTTCACCGCATTAATACTCATTAGCGCGTGGGCAAGATCCGCATCCAGCCGGTCAAATACGGGCTCACCTAAGCCGGGTGGCAAACCACGGGCCAGCACACCCACGACGGCGCCAATCGAGTCACCCTCTTTGCGCAGCGCATCCATATATGCCTCAAGCTCACTCAAACGCTCTGGTTCACCACAAAAGAACGGGTTTGTATCGACCCCATCCCAATCATTCAGCTGCAGCTCAATAGGTCCAAGTTGCGCCAGCCAACCGCGAATTTGCACCCCTAAGCGCTCATGCAAATATTTTCGCGCAATGCCACCGGCGGCCACGCGTAAAGCGGTTTCCCGGGCCGACGAGCGCCCGCCGCCGCGATAGTCGCGAATGCCATGCTTTTGCCAATAGGTGTAATCAGCATGACCTGGGCGAAACTGCTCGGCGATGTCGCTGTAGTCTTTGGAGCGCTGATCAACGTTTTCAATCAGCAGCCCGATCGGCGCGCCGGTAGTGCGCCCCTCAAACACGCCTGAGAGAATTTTAACCGCATCGCCCTCACGACGCTGCGAGGTATGCCGCGACGTCCCCGGCTTGCGTCGGTCAAGATCGCCCTGCAAATCGGCTTCGCTTAAAGCCATCCCCGGCGGGCAGCCATCAATCACTGCTCCCAGTGCGACACCATGACTCTCACCAAAGGTAGAGACGCGAAATACCTGACCTATGCTATTACCTGCCATAGTTGACAGTTTACCCCGTTCCCGCAGAGCCGTCAGTAGCAGCGAAAGCCGCCCGCAGGGTGGCGCCATCAACCACAAAGACCCCCTCACCGCCGCGAGCAAAACTCACCCACGTCACCGCGAGATCTGGAAAGGCTTGGGTAAACGCTGCTTGCCCATGGCCAATTTCACACACCAAAATGCCGTGCTCGCTCAACCGCTCAGCGGCTTGCGGCAGTATGGCCCGCACCGCATCAAGTCCATCTCGACCAGCAGCAAGGGCTGCTTGCGGCTCGTGCTGGTACTCAGCCGGTAAGTTGGCCATGGCCTTGGCATCGACATAGGGGGGATTCGACACAATCAAGTCGAGCAGCGGCTGCGGTTCAATCGCGCTCAACCAATCGGACTGACTGGCGCTAACTTGGTCCTCAACGCCGTGCTCAGCGGCGTTGCGCGTGGCGAGGGCCACCGCGGGCGCGCTGTTATCTAACGCATCAACCTGCGCATCGGGAAAAGCCAGCGCACAGGCAATGGCAATACAACCACTGCCAGTACCCACATCGGCAATTCGATGAACTTCGGTTGTATCCAGCCACGGCGAAAACCCCGCTTCAATCATTTCGGCAATGGGGGAGCGCGGTATCAGCACGTGTTCATTAACCGCAAAGGCCAACCCACAAAACCACGCCTGGCCTAGCAGATAGGCCACGGGGCGCCGTGATTCAATGCGCTCAGCAATTTGCGCACTTAACGCTGCTTGCTCAGCGCGCGTTAGCCGACACCCAAAGTAGTCGCTATGCAGGTCGGGCGGCAGATGCAAACTGCCCAGCACGAGCGCTGCGGCCTCATCGATCGCATTATCTGTGCCATGGCCAAAATGCAGGGCATTCGCCTGGAAGCGGCTAGCCGCCCAACGAATGTAATCGCCAATGGTGACCAAGCCGTCGGTGTCATGTGTTTGCATGGAACAATTCTAGCAGCCAATAGGCTGTGAGTACCCTTTGGCGATGGCATACTAGAGCGATGAAACAAATAAAGCAGCTTGGTTTGTTGTTAGGTGTTGCTGTTGTTGCCGCGGTTGCGGCGGCAGCGACCATGGTTTGGTTACCGCAAGCGGGCACCAACACTCATCAGGCGTTAGTCGCGACCCATCTGCCACAGGCCCGTGACCTCCCTGCGGTGAGATTGCAACAGCACACCGGCCAGACGTGGCAGGCAGCGCACCCGCAGGGGCGCTGGCAACTGGTGTTTTTTGGCTTTACCTACTGCCCCGATGTTTGCCCCACAACCTTGGCTGACTTAGCCGGCATGCTCGAGCGATTCGAGTCACAGCCAACGACGGCGCCTGAAGTCGTCTTTATCTCAGTCGACCCTGGCCGCGATAGCTTGCAGCGCTTAGATGATTACGTCGGTCACTTCCATGACGATATCGTTGGGGTGACCGGGGCACGCGATCAAATTGACACGCTAACCCAAGCACTGGGGATTGCTTACACGCTGCACGAACCCGGCCCTGATGGTCAGTACGCGGTGGATCATAGCTCGGCGATTTTGCTGTTAGACCCGCAAGGCCAGTTACAAGCGCTGTGGCAACCGCCGCACGGCCGATCCGTATTGGCCGAGGAGTTTAAAATCATTCGCCAACGCGTTAACGCAGGACGTAGCTAATGGCCGGACGAATACTTTGTTGGCTTGTTAGCGTGTTACCGCAACACGCTATTTCACGCGTTATTCATGCGCTCGCGCGCTGGCGCTGGCGGCCATGGAAGAACTTCTTAATTCGCGCGTTCACCCGCAGCTACGGCGTTAATTTAGGCGAAGCAGCCAGCCCTGAGCGCGATGCCTATGTAAGCTTTAATGCCTTTTTTACCCGCGCGCTTGCCCCCGGCGCGCGGCCGATGGCGAGCGATCAAAACGCCATCACCAGCCCGGTCGATGGGGTGATTAGTGAGTTTGGCCAAATCAGCCAAGACCGGCTCATTCAGGCCAAACAACAAGACTACACACTTAGCGAGTTACTCGGCGGTGACCAAGCGTTAGCGCAACCATTTATTGATGGTCAGTTCGCAACCGTTTACTTGTCACCGAGCGACTATCACCGCATCCACATGCCGATTGCCGGCAAACTCCAGCAAATGCTGCATATTCCAGGACGGTTGTTTGGCGTATCCAGCCCCATGGTTCGGCATATCCCCCAGCTGTTTGCCCGCAACGAGCGGGTCATCTGCGTGTTCGAGTCAGCGGCTGGCCCCATGGCGATGGTTTTGGTTGGCGCCATCGGGGTGGGCAGTATCGAGACGGTGTGGGCGGGGGAAGTCACGCCACCCCGGGGGCGACGCATTCGCAGCTGGAGCTATGCGCACAGTCAGCCTTTGTACACCGCAGGCGAAGAAATGGGCCGGTTTAATTTAGGCTCAACCGTGATTTTGCTTTGGGGCGCCGAGGCAATGCGCTGGCAAGCGGATCTTGCCGTCGGTGATACCGTTCGGTTGGGGCATTTACTCGGGCACTACACCCCAGCACCCGATGACTCAGGCATTACCCCAATCGAAGGTGAGCCCCTGGGCGATTGAATCTAGGCCCTGCGCGAGCATAAAAACGCGATCCACCCCCAGCGCAACACCCGCGCAATCAGGCAGGCCGCTGGCCATAGCGCTTAATAAGCGCGCATCCATGCTTCCGGGCGCATCACCGCGCGCAACACGCTTGGCTTGATCGCGCTGCCAACGCTCGCCTAGCGCAGTGGCGTCGGTGAGCTCATGAAAGCCATTAGCCAGCTCAACCCCATCACAAAAAAGCTCAAAGCGCTCAGCAACCCGGTCATCTTGTGGGCTAAGACGCGCGAGCACCGCCTGGCTGGCCGGATAATGCGTAATAAAACAACGTCGCGGCAGCCCCGGCACCACCTGCGTGCTGAGCAGCCAATCCAACAAGCCGTCACGATCCAGACCGTCAGGCGGTGCGGCCACATCGCGCCGATCTTGTGCGGCCTGCCACAGCACTTGGGTGTCAGCGCTCAACGGATCCGGCAACCCCTGCGCGATAAAGGCATCGGCATAGCGCTGGCTGGCCATGGGCGCAGGACCGAGCAGCTGATCGACTAACGCGCCAACCTCTCGCATTAAGGCCGGCGCATCATAGTCACAGCGATACCACTCAAGCAGCGTAAATTCGGGGTTGTGTAAACGGCCATACTCCCCCGCTCGAAAGGCCGGGGTCATTTGATAACAATCCCCCACCCCCGCGGCAAGCAGTCGCTTCATAGCGTATTCAGGCGAGGTTTGTAGCCAGCGCTCGGCCGACCCAACACAAAGCTGCTCGATGTGCACATCTGTCACGCCGTGCGCGGCCAACACCGGCGTTTGCACCTCGAGGACTTGGCGCTGGGCAAAGAATTGCCGAATCTGCGCCAACAACGCAGCGCGCGCCTGCAACCGGGCCGGCGTTGCCAGAGGCTGCCATGACGGGGTCATTGGCGTGGCTATTCCTTAGCGCGAGAGACGTACTCACCCGTGCGTGTATCCACCCGCAGCAACTCGCCTTCTTGAATGAACAACGGCACCTGAACGACCGCGCCGGTCTCAAGGGTGGCCGGCTTGCTGCCGCCGCTGCTGGTATCGCCTTTTAACCCGGGATCGGTTTGCGTGACCGTTAGCGTCACGTGTAATGGCGGTTCCACGGATAGCGGTTCACCGTTATACAGCGTGACACTGCAGGTATCTTGCTCTTTCAACCATTTACCCGTATCGCCGATAAGCTCAGCACTGGCTGCATGCTGCTCAAAGTCTTCGGGCGTCATAAAATAGTAGAATTCACCATCGTTGTAGAGGTACTGCATGTCCGTTTCCATGACATCAGCGCCCTCAACGCTCTCGCCTGACTTAAACGTCCGGTCAATGACCTTACCGGTTTTAAGATTCCGCACCTTGACCCGATTAAACGCTTGGCCTTTGCCCGGCTTTACAAACTCATTGTCGACGATGGTGTAGGGTTCGCCGTCGAGTAAAATTTTAAGCCCGGATTTGAACTGACTCGTTGAAAAGCTCGCCATGAATTCTCCATTACCGCCTAGGGTGGCCAATCGCCCATTTAGAATGGCAAGCATGCTAACGGAAAACACCAAGGGATAGAACATGACCGCACCGCAGTGGCAGCGCGACTGGCAGGCCGCCATTACCGATCCAGCCACCCTCATCCAACAACTCGACCTAGATCCTGACCTGCTGTCAGGCGCCAGCGCGGCTGCCCGCGAATTTGCCCTGCGTGTGCCGCCGAGTTATTTGCAGCGCATTCGCCCGGGCGATCCGAACGATCCATTGCTGCGCCAAGTACTACCCATAGGCGCTGAGACCGCGCTCACGCCTGGATTTAATACCGACCCGGTTGGTGATTTCGCGTGTTTGCATGACGGCGGTGTTATCCACAAATACCAAGGCCGGGCATTACTGATTGCCACTGGCGCTTGCGCAATTAATTGCCGCTACTGCTTTCGGCGCCACTTTCCTTACGCCGATGCCAACGCGAGCACCCAGCAATGGACTCAAGCACTGGCTTACTTGCGTGCCGACACCAGCATCCATGAGGTCATACTCAGCGGGGGAGACCCGCTGAGCTTAAATGACCGACGTTTAGCCGAGCTTGCGCAGGCCTTGGAGGATATCGACCACTTACGCCGCATCCGCATTCATAGCCGCTTGCCTGTGGTGCTGCCCAGTCGCATCGATTCGGCTTTGCTGGGGTGGTTAGCCCAAAGCCGGTTACAGGCGGTCATGGTGGTTCATGCTAATCATGCCAACGAACTCAATGACGAGGTGGCCCGAGCAATGCAGGCCCTCAGCGAACGGGGCGTTCGCTTGTATAACCAAGCCGTTCTGCTGGCCGGGGTCAACGACACGGTTGAAGCGTTGGTTGATTTAAGCGAGCGGGCTTTTGGGATGGGGATACAGCCCTACTATTTACACTTACTCGACCGCGTCCAAGGCGCAGCGCATTTTGCGGTGGATCAACCCACCGCCAGCGCCTTAATGCGCGAACTCGCCGCGCAACTTCCTGGCTATTTGTTACCGCGCTTGGTCGAGGAAATCGCCGGGGCGCCGTGGAAGGTGCCTATCACTTGGCACACCCCCACGGCGACACAGCCTTAAGCGTTAGTCTTTAACCAACGCAGCCAAACCATCAACGCGCTGAAAGCCCCGCGGCAACGCCCGACCACGGCGGCCGCGTTCACCGGCATAGCTTTCTAAATCGGTGGGTTTCAGGGTCAGGTTACGCCGTCCTGCCGCCACCACGAGGGGTTGATCGACACCTAAGGCGCAGAGTCCCGCGACTTTCTCGCTCCCGTCTTTACGCTTGGCCGCCGGTATATCAATGAGCTTATTGCCCTTACCACGAGCGAGCGCTGGCAGTTGGTCAAGCGCAAACACCAACAGCCGCCCTGCCGTGGTCACAACCGCAACGCGGCTGGCGTCTGACTCAATGACAACCGGTGGCAACATGGCCGCCTGCGCTGACAAATTCAATACGGCTTTACCGGCTTTTTGCCGACCTAACAGATGCTGAATTTGCGTAACAAACCCATACCCACTATCCGCGGCTAACAACACATAAGAGGTAGGCTCACCACCGACAACATGCACAAATCGAGCGCCCTCCGGGGGCTGAAGCCGTCCCGTTAGGGGCTCACCTTGCCCACGTGCCGAGGGCAATGTGTAGGCCGGCAAGCTATAACTGCGCCCTTGGTTATCAAAGAACACCGCCGCTTGATTGCTGCGACCGAGCGCGGCCGCGGCAAATGCATCCCCTGCCCGATAGGATAGGCGCTCGGGATCGACGTCATGGCCTTTGGCTGCGCGTGCCCAGCCCTTTTTTGACAACACGATGGTGACCGGCTCGCTTGGCACCAAATCGCTTTCGCTTAACGCCCGCGCACTCGTGCGGCTGACAATCGCTGAGCGACGCGCATCGCCATATTGCTCAGCGTCGGCCTGCAACTCAGATTGAATCAGCGCCGTCATGCGCGCTTTGGAGCCTAAGATTTTGGCAAGCTTGTCACGCTCGGTGCCCAGCTCATCTTGCTCACCGCGAATCTTCATCTCTTCAAGCTTAGCCAAATGCCGCAACCGCAGCTCTAAAATGGCCTCGGCTTGGGTTTCGCTTAAGCCAAAACGCTCAATTAAATCCGGCTTGGGCGCGTCGGATTGACGAATAATGGCAATCACCTCGTCAATATTCAGATAGGCAACCAACAAGCCTTCGAGTACGTGCAAACGCGCCTCGACCTTATCCAGTCGCCATTGCAACCGCCGACGCAAAGTATCGCGACGATACTCAAGCCACTCGGTTAGCAGATCACGCAGGTTTTTCACGCGCGGCCGACCATCAAGGCCAATCACGTTTAAATTCACCCGATACGTTTTCTCAAGATCGGTGGTGGCAAATAGGTGCTGCAGCACTTCTTCAGCATTGACCCGATTCGAGCGCAACGTAATGATTAAGCGAGTCGGGTTTTCGTGATCCGACTCATCGCGCAAATCCTCAACCATTGGCAGCTTTTTCGCCTGCATTTGCGCGGCGATTTGCTCGAGCACACGGCTGCCTGAGGCTTGAAACGGCAGTGCGGTTACAACCACATCCCGCCCATCTTGCTCCCAGCGCGCGCGCAATCGCAGCCCGCCATGACCGGTTTCATAGATACGGCGAATGTCCTCGGCTGGCGTGATGATTTCGGCATCAGTCGGAAAGTCTGGGCCTTGAATATGCTCGCAAAGCGCATCGATATCGGCTTGTGGTTCATCGAGCAAACGAATGCAGGCCGATGCCACTTCGCGCAAATTATGCGGCGGAATATCGGT
>CAJXMZ010000014.1 GCA_913056315.1 uncultured Ectothiorhodospiraceae bacterium | reverse complement strand
CGTAATTCGGCCAGCTGGGTTTCTTCCTCGCCGGATACCGCCATTGCTGCGGCGTGTTCTTCGAAGAGGCTGTTCGCTTCGTCGAACTCTGCCCGTGCGCCCGATTCACCCAGTTCGGCCGCCTGTACGGCGATCTGTTGCTGTTCGATGCCGACGAGCATCTCGGCGGCATGATCCATGTTTTCGCCGTTCTGTGCGATGAGGTGGGACTCGTGATCGAGCGTCGTCGCGCCCTGATAGCCGACGACCACGACATAGTAGGTGCCAGGCGCCGTCGCGACGTGGGTTAGCTCCTCGGTGTCGGCCGTGGCGGTACTCGACGCGAGCACCTCGTTCCGGTCCGGACCCACCAGGAACAGGTCGAGGTCGCTCCCGGAGCTCGTTATCGAAACCGACGCCGACAGGGCCTCGCCGGCCGCCAGCAGCGCGGCCTCGAGTATGCTCTCCAGGGCCGGTTCGCTCATGCCCCGGACTCCGTCGACGTGAGCGGGCCGCCCGGGCGCAGATACAGCGGCGCGAACGGCTCGGCCTGGACGAGCTCGACGAGTGTGGCTTTAAGCAACTCGAGAATAGCCAAGAACGTCACAACCACACCGGCACGCCCCTCCTCGGGGCGCAGCAACCGCTCCAACGACACAAAGGTCTGTTCGCTGAGCTGCTCGAGGGTTTCACTCATTCGCTCGCGCACCGATAGGGCCTCGCGTTGAATTTGATGATGATTAAACATCTCGGCACGCTCGAGCACGCCGGCGAAAGCAGCAAGCAGCTCGCTCATCGCTACCTCAGGGGCACGCTCGACCAATGGCACGGGTGGGCCAGCGGCAGCAGCCGGAAAGATATCTCGCGCCACGCGCGGCAAGCGGTCAATTTGCTGGCCGGCCTCTTTGAATTGTTCATAGGCCTGCAACCGCCGAATAAGCTCAGCGCGTGCATCAGGGTCATCATCTTCATTACTGGCTGGCGGCCGTGGCAACAACATTCGCGATTTAATTTCTGCCAACATTGCCGCCATCACCAAATATTCAGCGGCCAACTCCAGGCGCAAGTCTTTCATTAGCTCGACATAGTGCATGTACTGCCGGGTAATTTCGGCAATCGGTATATCGAGCACATCGAGGTTTTGTCGCCGAATCAAATACAGCAATAAATCCAGTGGGCCTTCAAAGGTCTCTAAAAATACCTCGAGTGCATCGGGCGGGATGTAGAGGTCTTTGGGTAGGCCGGCATAGGGCTCGCCACGCACCGTGGCGATCACCTCTTCGACCAATAAATTGCCCGCGCTGGGTTGGTTCATCGCGGCCGGTAATCCAATCCCATCGCCGCGCGCACCGCTTGCATGGTTTCGTGGGCAACACCGCGAGCGCGCTCGCAGCCCTCATAAATGGTTTGGCGGACTTGCTCTGGATCTTGCTCAAGCGCTTCGGCGCGCTCACGAATCGGGCCCACTTCGGCCTGAACCGCCTCGATCACCGGACGCTTACACTCCAAACAGCCAATACCCGCCGATCGACAACCATGCTCAACCCACTCGCGGGTGCCCTCATCGGAGTACACCTTATGCAAGTCAAACACCGGGCACTTGGTTGGCTCACCGGGGTCGTTGCGACGCACGCGCGCCGGGTCTGTCGGCATGGTGCGAATCTTGTGCTCAATGTCGGCATCCGACTCGCGCAACGATAGCGCGTTGCCGTAGGACTTAGACATCTTGCGGCCGTCTAGCCCGGGCATTTTCGGCGCCTCGGTCAGCAGCGCTTCAGGCTCAACCAAAACGCTTCGCCCCCCGCCTTCGAGGTAGCCCGCTAACCGGGCACTATCGGCCAAGGTGATGTTTTGCTGCTCGCCCAGCAACGCCTGCGCTTCTTTGAGCGCCTCGGCATCGCCTTGTTCTTGGAATCGTCGACGCAGCTCGCGGTAGAGCTTGGCGGCTTTTTTGCCCATTTTCGCGATTGCCGCTTCGGCTTTTTCTTCAAAGCCTGGTTCCCGGCCAAATAAGTGGTTAAAGCGCCGCGCCAGCTCACGGGTGAGCTCGACATGCGAGACCTGATCTTCGCCCACCGGCACGCCGCTGGCGCCGTAGATCAAAATATCGGCACTTTGCAAAACCGGATAGCCCAAAAAGCCATAAGTCGCCAAATCTTTTTCGCGCAGCTGCTCGATTTGATCTTTATACGTTGGCACTCGCTCGAGCCAGCCCAACGGGGCAATCATCGATAGCAGTAGGTGCAATTCAGCATGCTCGACCACGCGAGATTGAATAAATAACGTCGATAGGCTTGGATTAACACCACAAGCCAACCAATCCACCACCATGTCCCAAACATGTTTGGAAATGACTTCCCGCTCGTCGTAAGCGGTGGTCAGCGCGTGCCAATCGGCGACAAAGAAATAACATTCATTGTCTTGTTGCAACGCAACCCAGTTGCGCAGCACGCCGTGGTAGTGGCCTAGGTGCAAGCGCCCAGTGGGACGCATGCCAGAGACGACCCGCTCGCCATTGGCGATAGTGTTAATCAATTCAACCTCCGTGAACCGGCAATGGGCAAACCGCTATCATAGCTGATCATGCTTCAAACACGCTCGCATCACCGGCACCCCGGCGAATCACAGCGGGCACATCCGCACTGAGATCGATCACGGCGCTGGGCTCGAGCCCGCCGGCACCGGCATCGATTACCGCATCCACTTCGCGTCCGACACGCTCGCGTATTTCAACTGGATCGGTCATCACCTGCGTTTCACCAGGCAACAACAAAGTCGTTGTGGTGAACGGCTCACCGAGCGCCTCCAGCAAAGCTCTAGCGACCGGGTGTTCAGCAACGCGAATACCAATCGTGCGCCGCTTGGCATGTTGCAAACGCTTGGGCACCTGAGCGCTGGCTCGCAAAACAAACGTGTAGGGCCCAGGGGTATGGGCTTTGAGCAAACGAAATGCGGTGTTATCAACCCGGGTATAGCTGCCAATATCGGATAAGTCTCGGCAGGCCAACGTGAAGTGGTGCTTGTCATCGAGCCCACGCAATTGCCGGATTCGCTCGACCGCCGCCTTTTCATCGATGCCGCAGGCAAGCGCATAAGTGGTGCCACTGGGATAGACAATAACGCCGCCGGATTGAATGATTTCTACCGCGCGCTGAATTAACCGTGGCTGGGGGGTGTCGGGATGAATTTCAAAAAACTGACTCATAAGCACTCCAGCGGTGTTCAAATCTGTCATCTATGGTAGCGTTTTCGCCCCTTGGAGGAATAACAACCCATGTACTACGCCATTATTAGCGACGATGTAGAGGCCAGCTTAACGCAGCGCACCCAAGCCCGACCGGCCCATTTGGCACGGCTTGAAGACCTGCGCGATGAGGGCCGTTTGCTACTGGCCGGCCCCCACCCCAGCATTGATGCCGACGATCCCGGCCCGGCTGGCTTTAGCGGCAGTCTGGTTATTGCCGAGTTTGACTCGCTTGAAAGCGCTCAGGCCTGGGCTGACGAAGACCCCTATGTGGCCGCTGGGGTTTACGAGCGCGTTCGGGTTAAACCGTTCAAGCGGGTTTTGCCATGACGCATCCCAGCGCTGCTGAACGGCCCGCGATGATTCGTGAGCGCCTGAATCAAGCGCTCACCATTGAGGCACTGAGCGTGCGCGATGATAGCCACCTACACGCCGGTCATGCCGGTGCCCAAGCCGGCGGTGGGCACTATCATGTCTATGTAGTGAGCCCAGACTTTGCCAACCACCATCGCGTCGCCCGCCATCGATTGATTTACCAAGCAATGGGGGATGCAATTCGGGCTGACTGCATTCATGCTTTGAGCATTGAAGCGCTCACCCCGAGCGAAGCGAACCCACCATCAACCTAAGCATTTGAGAGTTTTTATGCGCCCAGTCTCCTTCACCTTCACCCGTCTAGCGCTCAGTGCAGCGCTGGGTCTCACCGCGAGCATCGCCCTAGCACAAGACAATACCCGCACGGTCTTGGCGCAAATTAATGGCGAGCCGGTCACTGAGCGCGAGCTCAATCAGTTGGTCGCACAGCAAACCCAAGGGCAAACCGACCTGCCTGCTGTCCAACGCCGACAGTTTTTGCAAGAAATCATTAATTTAATGCTGCTCTCGCAAGCGGGCGAACAGGCCAATCTAGACGATGACCCTGATGTCAGTGCGCAACTGCACAACAGTCGTCGCACAACCCTAGCGCAGGCATTTGTGCGCGACATTACCCGCGGTGAGCCGGTGGCCGAAGCCACGCTGCGCGAGCGCTATCAAAGTGCTTATGTTGATAATCCAAACCAGGAATATCGCGCCCGGCATATCTTGGTTCAAGAACAAGACCAAGCCCAAGGCATTATTGAGCGGCTGGCTAATGGCGAAGCGTTCGCTGAGCTAGCCCGGCAGTACTCAGAAGATGGCAGTGCTGAGCAGGGCGGCGATTTAGGCTGGTTTTCGTCCAACGATATGGTTGCTCCCTTTGCCGATGCCGTTGCCCAGCTCGATACTGGCGCCGTCACCCAAGCGCCGATTGAAACTCGATTTGGATGGCATGTGATTCAGCTTGATGAAACCCGCAGCATGCCAACACCGGAATTTGCCGACGTCGCCGAAGCGCTGCGCCGGCAGGTGATTAACGAGCGTATTCAAAACCGCATCGATGCATTGCGCACCGAAGCGCAAATTGAGTATTCGGCAAGCTGGGCTGACCCCGACCAATAACCGCCGATAAAGCCAGTCAGTCGGCGCTCATGGCGCCGGCTGGCTGAGTAGCTCGCGCAAACCGGCCTCATCCAGCACTGGCACGCCAAGTGAGACAGCACGGTCGTGCTTTGAACCCGGATCCTCGCCAGCCACTAGGTAATCGGTACGCTTTGAGACGCTGCTGCTGACTTTGCCACCCAGTGATTCAATGGCCGCTTTGGCTTCATCGCGAGTCCACTCGCTCAGCGCGCCGGTTAGCACGAACGTCTTACCCGCTAGCACGCCTTGATCGGCTTTCTTGGGGCTTTGCGGTTGCGGCCAGGTAATCCCAGCGGCCAACAAACCCGCGATGACCTCGCGGTTATGCGATTGGGCAAAAAAGCCCTGAATCGATTCGCTGACTACCGGGCCAATGTCCGGCACAGCCAACAAATCGTCATCGCTTGCCTCCATGACCGCTTGCAAACTGCCAAAGTGCATGGCTAACGAGCGCGCCGTTACCTCACCCACTTGGGCAATACCCAGTGCGTAGAGAAAGCGTGGCAGGGTGGTTTGCCGTGAATCAGCGATCGCGGCAATCAGATTATGCGCTGACTTCTCCCCCATGCGCTCTAACCCAAGCAAATCGACTTCGCTGAGGTGATATAAATCGACCGCCGTGGCCACGCGTTCGCTGTCGACCAGTTGCGCGATCAGCTTATCGCCCAGACCATCAATATCCATGGCTTGGCGTGAGACGAAATGAATCAGCGCCCCCATTCGCTGCGCCGGACAATACAGCCCCCCCATGCAACGATGCGCGGCCTCATCGTCAACCCGCACTACATCGGCGCCACAAACCGGGCATTGGGCTGGCATTGACCAAGGCGTTAGCCCCGCAGGGCGCTGGCTTTCAACCACGCTCACCACTTCAGGGATGACATCGCCCGCGCGTCGCACCATCACGGTATCGCCCTCACGCACATCTTTACGATGGACTTCGTCAATATTGTGCAAGGTCGCACGACTCACGCTCACGCCCCCCACTTCCACCGGCTCAAGATTGGCAACGGGTGTGACCACGCCGGTGCGCCCGACCGAGGGCACGATCTTTTGGACTTGGGTTGTGGCTTCCCGCGCTGGAAGCTTGTGCGCAAGCGCCCAGCGCGGCGCCCGGGCAGTACTGCCAAGCGTTGACCAAGCGCTGCGATCATTGACCTTGTACACCGCGCCATCGATTTCATAGTCCAACGCATCACGGCGGGCGATTAACGCATCGTGGTAGGCCATGCAGCCTTGCACACCGTCCACGCGCTCAACGCGTTCATTGATCAAAAAACCCCAGTCACCCAACTGCTCAAGCACACCGGCATGGGTGGCGGGCAGTGCATCGGTGCTATAGCCAACGCCAAACACAAACAATGTCAGCGGCCGCTTCGCGGTAATGCGCGAGTCGAGTTGCCGTAAGCTACCCGCGGCGGCGTTGCGCGGGTTGGCAAAGGGTTTTTCGTCACGCGCCAAGCGCCGCTGGTTGAGCGCATCAAACTCAGCTCGACGAATCACCACCTCACCCCGCACTTCAACTTGTTGTGGCGGGATATCGGTGCGAAGGGTGAGCGGAACACTGCGAATGGTGCGGGCGTTGGCGGTAATCTCTTCGCCCACCTCGCCGTCGCCGCGGGTGGCGGCACACACAAGCCGTCCGTGCTCATAGCGCAAGTTAATTGATAGCCCATCCAGCTTGGGCTCGGCAACGTACTCAACGGCTTTAATATCTAGTGTTTCGCGCACCCGGCGATCAAAATCACTGAGCGTTGCTGGGTCAAACGCGTTGGCGAGTGAGCGCATCGGCTCGAGGTGTTGCGCGGGCGCAAACTCGCTGAGTGGTTTTGTTCCGACCCGCTGCGTAGGCGACCAAGCAGTCTGAAGCGCAGGATGCGCTGTTTCAATTTGCTCAAGCTCACTGAGCAGGCGATCGTATTCGGCATCGGAGATGTCCGGATCATCCAGCACGTAATAACGGTGGTTATGATAGTCGAGCTGCTCACGAAGGGCCTGAGCGCGGGCAGCCGGATCGCTCGCCGAGTCTGCCACGCGCTTAGCCCTCGCGTCGGCTTGCGAGCTTAGCCCGTCGCCGGTATTCAACCAATTCTTCGCGAATATGCTCAATCGATTGCGTAGTCAAGTCACAGCGCCGCCCATCGAGGACTTGACCGCCCAGCTGCTCGGCCAGGCGTTGGGCGGTTGTAAGCATTTGCTCAAAGGTGGATAACCCATCAAACGGCCCGGGCAGCTGCATAATGAACACCACCCCAGAAAAGGTTTCACCCTCGGAGGTTTCGCGAGTAAACACGCCCGGCTCGACAATATTGGCCACGGTAAATAAAGCAATAGTGCCGTTTTGGGTATCTAAGCTACGACGAAACACACCCGGCTCGGCAAACTTAAGCCCCGCGCTCAAAAGCGCATCGCGCAAGTCACTACCCAAATAGGGCCGCCCGCTGGGTGCCATGACGGACAGGGCCACCACTTTGTCTTCATCGCTGGCTGCCACCGACAAATCGGCGGCCGGCTCGGCATCCATCACGGGCGCTAAGTCGAGCTCGGGTTCTAATTCGGGCTCGGCAACCGAGTCAACCGAATCGACTGGATCGACTGAATCGGCTGGATCAATCGGGTTAGCTGGATCCATCTGGCTGTCATCACGCACCGTAACCGAGCCAAGGATCGGATCCTCATCGCCAAGCACGGGGTCTTTATCATCAGCAAACGGCTCACGTTGCGGTGCTCGCCGCCGCCAAGGCAGGCCCTGAGTTCGCCAATCTTGCAAGCGAGAATAGCCATAAACACCAACCACAATTAGCGTTCCTAGCCCCAACAATATCCAGCGCAGTTCATCCATAGCGGGTCTTGCCTTTGTTCATGCCGTCAGATTGCAACGCCCTTGTCCTTAACTCAAGCATCCGCACCGGCCATTTCCACCGCGGCGGCAACATCCACTGCCACCAGCCGCGAGACACCGGGCTCAGCCATGGTCACGCCGGTCAAATGGCTGGCTGCCTCCATGGTGGCTTTATTATGCGTAATCACAATAAATTGCACGCGTTGCGACATCTGCGCGAGCAGGTCACAAAAACGCCCGACGTTGGCCTCATCCAGCGGCGCATCCACCTCATCGAGCATACAAAAAGGCGCGGGGTTGAGCTCAAAAATGGCAAATACTAATGACACCGCCGCCAGCGCCTTTTCACCGCCGGAGAGCAGGTGAATATTGCTAATGCGCTTACCCGGTGGTCGCGCCATGATGGTCACGCCCGTTTCGAGCAAATCATCATCGGTCATTTCTAAATAGGCTTGACCGCCACCGAAAAGCTGCGGGAAAAGCCGCTGTAGGCCGGTGTTCACCTTGTCAAAGGTCTCTCGAAAACGCGTGCGAGTTTCCCGATCAATTTGCTGAATGGCGGTTTGCAAGGTCTCGAGCGCCTCGCTTAAGTCAGCCTGCTGGGTATCCAGATACCCCTTGCGCTCGGCTAAATGCTGATGCTCATCAATGGCCGCTAAGTTAATCGGGCCTAAACGGCGGATGCGCTGATCGATTTTTTCAATTTCACGCGCCCAGTCGGCTTGAGTGGCCGCCTCATCCAGCCCTTCACCAAGCGCTTGGGTGTCGACTTCAAGACTTTGCAGCTGCTCACGCTGGCTTTGCTCACGCGCTTGAATTTCGTAGTCACGGTGGCGGGTGGATTCAGCCGCTGTGCGCAGCTCAGTCACCGCGGTCTCAGCGGCTGAGCGTTTTTCTGCGAGCTCGCGCAACTGGCTATCGGTTTGCTCCAACTGCTCGCGGGCTTGGCTTAGTTCGGCCTCAACCGCCACACGCTGGTTAAGCCCCTCTTGGCGGGCTTGCTCAAGGCTCTCATCAGAGTCGGACACTTCATCAAGTGCGGCAAGCAGTTCACTATTGCGCTGCTCGAGCTGTTGGGTTTGCGCCTGCAATCGGCCAATGGCCTCATCCAGCGACTGCCGAGCGGTCTGCGCACTCTCTAAACGCAGGGCAATATCTTGACGCTGATCGCGCAGCGTTTGCTCGGCCTCTCGCGCGCTAGCCACGTCGGCTTTGGCCTGGTCACAGGCCTCGACCTTAGCCGCGTACTGGGCATCGGCGGCTTCGGCTTGATCGATTGCTGCTTGCAAACGGGTTCGCGCTGCGCGAACCGATTGCACGCTCTCTTCCATGGCATCAGCCAAGTCATCGCGCTCAGCTTCTAGCGTTTGCTGACGCTCGACTTGGGCTTGCTGTTGGCTGGCCTCGGCATCAATTCGTGCTAAAACGCCAGCCAGCTCACGTTCAAGTTCAGCACGACTATCCAGCGCAGCGGCCCGTTCACCATCCAAACGCTGGGCCTCAGCGCTAGCATGCGCCAGTTGCGCTTGGGCTTGACTAAGCGATGACTCAAATTGGGCGATTTGCTCAGCAAGCGCGTCTAACTCACGGCCGCGCGCTAAAACACCGGCCTGGGCATCATCGTCCATGGCCCGAATCCGCAACCACTCATGCCCCCACCATTGGCCTTGTGGGGTGACGACCGAATGGCCAGCCGGCAATGACGAGAGCCGTTTTTTCGCCTGCGCTTCATCCTCGGCGGTATGCACAAACGCCAATAGCTCGGTGATAAGCGCCGGGCCTTGTACCTTATGCAGCAACAGCGATTGCTGATTGGCTTGGCCATCGAACGGCGTTGGCTGGGCGTGATGGCCAAACAGCATAATGCGGCCAAACGCAAGCTCATGCGCACGCTCAGCCGCGGTATCGGTGGCAGAACTGGCAATCGCCTGAAGGGCATCACCTAAAACCGCTTCGACGGCCGCTTCCCAGCCTGGCTCAACGCTGAGTTGCTCACCTAGCCGCTGGCCAGCCTCAATTCCGATGGTCTCAAGCCAACGACTGACCTCGGCATCACTGCCCAGCGCGGCTTCCTGCAGGGTTTGCAAACTGGTCTGGCGGGCCTGCCCATCAACAAGCGCTTGTTGGGCCTGATCGACTGATGCTTGCGCACGCGTTTGTTCGGCTTGGCAGGTTTGCAACTGAGTGCTCAGCGCATCGACTTTTACTTGGGCTTGGTCGCGTTGTTCTTCAAGACGCTCACGCTCACTGGCCAGCGCCTCTGAGCGCTCGCTATGAGCACCACTCAAGCTGGCCAACTCCGCGCAGAGTTTTTCGTGGCGGCGTTTTTGTTCAATTTGCCGCTCTTCGAGTTGTTCAATTCGCGTGCGCTCAACTTCGGCACTTTGCTCGGCATCGGTGCGCTCGTTGACCACGGTATCGCGCGCGGCGACCGCCTGATCATAGGTGCTTTGTGCCTGCGTGACTGCCTGACTGGCTTGGTTGAGTTGGCTATCGGCGGCGCTTAGCTCCGGCTCAAGCGTTGTAATACGCTCAGCAAGTAACGCTGCTTTATCTTCATCCGCTTTAAGCGCGGTCTGCGCTTGGCTGAGCTCATCGCGATTGCGGGCTAATTCCCGGTTACTGGTCTCGCGCAATTCGCGCCGATGGCTAATGCGTTGTTCGACACGCGCAATCTCTGAACCAATTTGGTAGTACCGGCCCTGAATAGTATTCAGCGCATCGCTGCCTTCGGTGTGTTGCGAGCGCAGCGTCTCAATATCGCGCTCGAGGCTACGCTGCTCGGCAACTTTGGCTTCAAGCGCGTTATCACGCTCGCTCAACGCCGCTCGCAACGCCTGGCGCTCCGCGTCCAGTTCGCGTAAACGCAAAATAAACAACTCGGCCTGACGCTCGCGCGCTTGCGTTTTTAACACCCGATAACGCTCGGCGGTTTGCGCTTGCTGCGAGAGCTTCTCGAGCTGACGACCCACCTCATCGCGCACATCGTCGAGACGCTCAAGATTCTCGCGCGTATCGCGCATGCGCCGCTCGGTCTCGCGCCGCCGCTCTTTATACAAACTAATGCCGGCCGCCTCTTCGAGGTAACCGCGCAGCTCCTCAGGCTTGGCTTCAATCAACCGCGAGATGGTGCCTTGCTCGATAATCGAGTAGCTCCGCGGCCCAAGCCCGGTGCCCAAGAACACATCGGTAATGTCGCGACGACGACAGCGCGTCCCGTTGAGGTAATACGCCGATTGGCCATCACGGTTGACCTGCCGACGCACCGCAATTTCAGCAAAACCGGCGTATTGGCCGCCTAAAGTCGCATCGCTATTATCAAATACCAACTCAATGCTGGCTTGGCCCACGGGCTTACGCGCACTCGAGCCGCTAAAAATGACGTCTGCCATTGAGCCGCCACGCAAATGCTTAGCCGAGCTCTCCCCCATCACCCAGCGCACCGCGTCGATAATGTTGGATTTGCCACAGCCATTGGGGCCAACGATCGCAGTGATGCCGCCGGGAAACGGCACCGGCGTGGTCTCAACAAACGATTTAAAGCCGGCCAAACGGATTCTGCTAAGACGCATCGAGGCGATCCATTACCCTTGACGAAATAAAGGCGTAAAAATACCGCCTTTATCGCGCGCTGGGAAATAGCAAGCCACATCCTCACGGCACATGGGCTTGCACAGCGTTATCATTGCGGCATGAAAAACACCGCTGTGATTGGTCGTTTTGCCCCGAGTCCGACGGGGCCGCTACATTTTGGCTCGCTGGTTGCTGCGCTGGCGAGCTATTTAGACACCCGCGCGGTGGGTGGTCGTTGGCGTTTACGCATTGACGATGTTGACCAATCACGCAGCCGCGAGGCGGCCATTGCCGAGATTCCCGCCAGCTTGGCCGCTTTGGGTTTGCACTGGGATGGGCCCATTCAGCAGCAATCAAGCCGCACCGCCGTTTATGCCGAGGCCCTGGCAGGCCTCATTCGTGCTGAGCAGGCGTACCCGTGCGGTTGCACCCGGCGCGAAGTGGCTGCCCAAGCCGAGCGCGGGCCAGCGGGCATGATTTATCCCGGCACTTGCCGGGCGGGTCTAGGCGCTCATCGCCCCGCACGCAGTTGGCGTTTTCGTGTCAACGACACACCCATTCGCTTTGTTGACCGCGCGCTCGGCGTACAAACCACGCAACTCGATACCGAGGTCGGCGATTTTGTCGTCCGTCGGGCTGATGGCCTGTATGCCTACCACCTCGCGATGGTGCTCGATGATGCAGCCCTTGGTGTAACCGACGTGGTGCGAGGCGCGGATCTATTACCCGCAACCGCTCCGCAAATTGCGCTGCAGCAAGCCCTGGGTCTGCCAACACCCCGCTATTTGCATGTGCCCGTTGTGTACGCCGCCGATGGCCGCAAGCTCAGCAAAACCAACGCCGCGGCAGCGATTGATACCCACCAGCCCATCCCTGCCCTGCGCCAAGCGCTTGAATTTCTTAATCAGCCACTGCCCGAGCCTAGAGACACCCTGCGCGTGGATGAACTGCTTGATTGGGCGATTCGGCATTGGACACCGTCGCAATGCATGGGGGCAAAGGCTTAATTGGGAATGCTTGCAAGCCGTGATACGTTAAGTAACAAAACGGGGGAGAGAAACCATGGCTCGAATGGATTCAGCCGCTGTTGGCTTGCTGCTGCTTGGCGTGGGCATTCTTGTGTTCGCCTCGCCGCTAACAACCTGGTGGTTTAGCCGCGAACCACCCTGGTACAGCGCTTTTTGCATCGGCTTTGGCTATATTGCGCTGGTTGCGTTATTAGTGGGACGCCAACGCCATGACCTTTAGCCTGGGCGCGCTTTTTTTAAGCGCCAGTGCCTATTTGTTGGTGTTGTTTGTCATTGCACAAGCAAGCGAAAAAGGTTGGATTCCACGGGCCCTTGTGCGCCATCCAGCGGTGTATGTGCTCTCGCTCGGCGTGTATGCCACGACCTGGAGTTATTACGGCAGTGTCGGCTTTGCGGCTGACTCGGGGTTGTTGTATCTAACCATTTACCTGGGTGTCACGCTGGCCTTTGCGCTCGCGCCCATTGTGCTGATGCCGCTGCTACGGCTCACCCAACGCCATCAGCTCACCTCGATTGCTGATGTTTTTGCTTTTCGCTTTGATAGCCGGCTGGCCGGTGTCTTGGTCACACTCATGCTGCTCACGGGCAGCCTGCCTTATATTGCACTGCAAATTCGCGCGGTGTCCGAGTCAACTCAGGTGCTCAGCGGTGACTCCCCGCCGCAAGTGATTGCCGTGGTGTTTTGTCTGTTGGTTAGCGTTTTCGCCATTATTTTTGGCGCGCGCCACGTATCGCCGCGGGAAAAGCACAGCGGTTTAGTAGCCGCGATTGCCTTTGAATCGCTCATTAAGTTGTTTGCCCTCGTCCTGCTAGCAATCATTGCCATCGCCATGGCCTTTGGCGGCTGGGGTGGACTGCACACTTGGCTTGAGGCCAACCCAACCCGCCTTGATGCGTTTCATTCCGACGTCGGCTCGCAAGCGTGGACAGGTCTGCTGTTTTTAAGCTTTGCGGCGGCATTTTTGCTACCCCGGCAATTTCACATGCTGTTTGCAGAGAACTTGCACCCACGCGGCTTGCGCACCGCTAGTTGGGGTTTCCCCCTGTATTTGCTCGTCCTTGCCATGGCCATCCCACCCATTTTATGGGCCGCTCAGGCACTTGGCATGACCACCCCGGCGGACTACAGCGTTTTGGGCATCGCAATGGCGAGCGACTCGGCCGCTCTCGCGCTACTGACCTACCTCGGTGGGATCAGCGCGGCCAGTGCGATGATTATTGTGACCACACTGGCGCTATCATCGATGTGCCTTAATCATTTGGTCTTACCGATTATTCGCGTCACGCCCCATCCTGACCTCTACGGGCGCTTGCGCTGGCTGCGCCGAGCACTCATCGGCGGGCTCATTGCCGCGGGCTACGGCTTTTACCTGAGTTTGGCGCAAACCGAGGGGTTGGTCGCTTGGGGACTTATCTCGTTTTTAGCCATGGCGCAATTGCTACCCGGGATCATTGCCTTATTGAGTTGGCCGGCAGCCACGCGCGCGGGTTTTATTGCCGGGCTGATGGCCGGCGGCACCATTTGGGGGTTTACCGCCCTGCTGCCGGCGCTCAGCACTGTTGGACCCATTCATATCGCCGGCTTGGACATCGCTACCGCGCAGTCACCCGCGTATTTTGGACAGCTGGCTTTTTGGACCGTAAGCACCAATGCGATTGTGCTTGTGGCCGTGTCGTTGTTAACGCGCCAAAACCCACGCGAATACGAGGCCGCTGCTGCTTGCCGCGAAGTGAGCGTGCGTATTCCATCCGGGGCATTAATCGCCACCTCGCCCGGTGAATTTGTCGTCCAGCTAACGCCTGTTATGGGCGAGCCGGCGGCCCGTGCCGAGATTGAAAAAGCGCTTAACGATCGCAACTTAGCCTGGAGCGAAAATCGGCCTAATCGACTGCAACAATTACGCGAACAAGTTCAAAGCAATCTCTCCGGCATGATGGGGCCGGTGCTTGCGCGCGACATCGTTGATGAGTGTCTGCGACTGGATGTGGATAGCCGCAGCGTGATTGCGCAAAACATGCACATTATCGAAGAGCGTCTAGAGCAATCGCGCAACGGGCTGCGCGGCATTGCCGCCGAGCTTGATGCGCTGCGTCGGTACCACCGTCAAATGCTCGAAGACTTACCCTTAGGGGTTGTGGCCATTTCAACCGGTAAACGCATTGCGCGCTGGAACCCGGCCCTGCATCAAATAACCGGTATTGGCGCAAGCGCCATGCTGGGCCGACTGGTCAGCGAAGTCCCAGCACCGTGGGGTGAGTTGCTCGAGCAATTCATCGACGAAAACACCAGCCATGCCTACAAACGCTCCCTACCGCTACCGCAGGGCGTTCGTTGGCTCAATTTGCACAAAACGCTCATCAGCGAGACACCCGGTGGCAGCAACAATGACTACTTGGTGCTCATCGAGGATGTTACCGATGGCCAGCGTTTAGAAGATGAACTTGCCCACAGCGAGCGGCTTGCCTCGATTGGACGGCTTGCTGCCGGCGTTGCGCACGAGATTGGCAATCCCATCACTGCCATCGCCTGCTTAGCCCAAGAGCTTGCCCAAGACAATAACCAACAAACCAGCGCCCAAAGCATTCTTGAGCAAACGCAGCGTATTAGTCATATCGTCCAAACGCTTACCAGTTATGCCCATGCTGGCCATGACGCCACGCCGCAGCGACCCGACGACATTCCCCTGCTACCCATCGCCCTGGAAGCAGGTCGCCTAGTGCAGCTGGACCCCGAAGCCAACCAAATTGAGTTCACTTACGACATTGCTAAAGACATGCAGGTGCTTGCCGCGCATCAAAGCTTGGTGCAAGTGTTCGTTAACCTTTATAACAACGCGGTCCATGCTAGCGCCGACGGCGGACGGATCCATACCAGCGCTAAGCGCCAACGCAATCATGTCCAAATCCGCATTACCGATAGCGGCCACGGCATCCCCAGCAGCATTCGTAGCAAAATTATGGAGCCGTTTTTTACCACCAAGCGCCCCGGCGAAGGCACTGGGTTAGGGCTTGCTTTAGTGGATAATATTTTGAGTCATTATCATGGCAGCGTGCGTTTGCAATCACGCCGCGGCCGAGGCACCGGCGCCGAGGCGATCATTCAATTGCCGCGCGCTACCGCCAAGCCACCGGAGGTCTTGGATGCCTGAGGTTTTAATCATCGAAGACGAGAGTGTCATTCGCGAGGCCATTGAGCGATTGCTCAGCCGCTTTGGTATGCACACCACCGGGGTTGAATCGGTAGAAAAAGCCCTTGCTATGGGGGCATTGAACGATTACGACGTCATTTTGGCCGATGTCCGCCTGCCCGGTCGCAGTGGACTCGACATCATTACACAAGCCGACGGCGTGCCAGTGGTGATTATGACCAGTTATGCCAGCGTGCCTGCTGCCGTTGATGCCATGCGCCGTGGCGCTGCCGACTATATTGCTAAGCCGTTCGACAATGAAGCCTTGCGCTTGAGCATTGAAAACGCGCTACAAACCACCTCAGGCGAGACCTGTGCACCCACACTCAACTTATCGCTCGCCGAGTATTTTAAAGCGTTTGTGCGCGCGCACGAGGCGGAACTCACCGAGACAGAATTGGCCAGACGGTTAGGCTTAAGCCGCAAAGCCTTGTGGGAGCGACGGCAAAAATTTGGACTCGAGCGCCAACGACAAGCAGGATAGAGTGAAATAACGGCGCAGAACGTTAAGTATTGTAACGACGGAGGAGAGACGGCATGGCCGCAGAAAAAATGTACCCGGTTCCAGAACAAGTCGCGCAAAACGCGCTGCTCAATCGCGAGCAATACGAGAAGATGTATCGCCAGTCGATTGAAAGCCCAGATCGCTTTTGGGCCGAGCAGGCGGAGAAGTTTCTAACCTGGTTTAAACCCTTTGATCGCGTTAACGATAATGACCTTAGCGAAGGCCGCATTCGTTGGTTTGAAGGCGGCAAGCTGAATGTCAGCTATAACTGCCTCGATCGTCATCTCGACACGCACGGCGAGCGCAATGCCATCATTTGGGAAGGCGATGAGCCCGGCGATACCCGTCACATCACCTACCGCGAACTGCATGAACAGGTGTGCCGACTGGCCAATGTGCTCAAATCACGTGGTGTGAGCAAAGGCGATCGGGTTTCAATCTACATGCCCATGATCCCTGAGGCCGTCGCGGCCATGCTCGCATGCACGCGCATCGGCGCGGTTCATTCCATTGTTTTTGGCGGTTTTTCGCCGCATGCATTGCGCGATCGCATCGAAGATTCTGATTGCCAGACGGTGATTACCGCCGATGAAGGCGTGCGCAGCGGCAAACCAGTGCCGCTAAAAGAAAATGTCGAAAAAGCCATCGATGGCCTGAGCTCTGTGCACAGCGTGATTACCGTTAAGCGCACCGGCAATCCAGTGACCTGGAACGCAGATCGCGATATTTGGTATCACGAGGCGGTTGCCGCGGCGAGCACTGAGTGTGAACCCGAGCCGATGGATGCTGAAGATCCGCTATTTATTCTCTATACCTCGGGGTCGACCGGCCAGCCCAAGGGCGTTTTGCACACTACGGGCGGCTATTTGCTGCAAGCCTCAATGACTTTTAAGTACATCTTTGATTACAAGGATGGCGAAGTTTATTGGTGTACTGCCGATGTGGGTTGGGTCACTGGGCACAGCTACATCGTCTATGGCCCGTTATCGAATGCCGCGACGTCCTTGGTATTTGAAGGCGTGCCAACTTACCCCAATGCCGATCGATTCTGGCAAGTCATCGACGATCACCAGGTGAATATCTTCTACACCGCCCCCACCGCCATTCGCGCGCTCATGGGCCAAGGCGAGGCGTTGGTCAAAAAGCACTCACGCCAGAGCCTGCGTATCTTAGGTAGTGTTGGTGAGCCGATTAACCCCGAGGCCTGGGAGTGGTACTACCGCGTAGTGGGCGATGAGCGCTGCCGCATTGTCGATACCTGGTGGCAGACCGAAACCGGTGCAATTTTAATCTCAGCGCTTCCGGGGGCGATTGATCTGAAACCCGGTTCGGCGACCTTGCCGTTCTTTGGCGTACAACCGCAGCTGGTTGATAACGACGGCAATGTCCTTGAAGGCGCAACCGAGGGTAACTTGTGCATTACCCATGCGTGGCCCAGCATGATGCGCACCATTTATGGTGACCATGAGCGGTTTAAGAACACCTATTTAACGACCTATCCGGGCAAGTATTTCACCGGCGATGGCGCGCGGCGCGACGCCGATGGCTATTACTGGATCACGGGTCGGGTGGATGATGTGTTGAACGTCTCCGGCCATCGCATGGGAACTGCCGAAATTGAAAGCGCGTTGGTGTTACACGAGGCAGTGGCCGAAGCCGCGGTTGTGGGCTATCCCCATGACCTCAAAGGCCAAGGCATTTATTGCTATGTCACGCTCATTAACGGCATTGAGCCGGACGAGGCTTTGCATAAAGCACTCACAGATCTCGTTCGCAAAGAAATCGGCCCAATTGCCAAGCCCGATATCATTCAGTGGGCCCCTGGGCTTCCGAAAACCCGATCGGGCAAAATTATGCGCCGAATCTTGCGCAAGGTCGCCACCAACGAGCTCGACAGCTTGGGTGATACCAGCACGCTGGCTGACCCCAGCGTTGTTGATGATCTAATTAGCGCTCGAGCGAACCGTTAATCATGCCCCTTGGCCACCGGCGGCGTATGCTGCGCCGCCGGTGGCCAAGCGATTTGTTACGTTGCGTAACCATTAACCCTAACCACCCCCGCAGCACTTGTTCAAACCCCCGCCATCAAAGGCTTTGCGTGGGGATTGCTTAATTGATTGAACACGGCATCATACGAGAGGAGCGGGTAACCGCTTAATAAGAAGGCAGCGGGCAGTTTTTGGCTGCACTGCTACCCATATGACGTCAGCAGGAGGAGCTCACGTAATGGCTTCAGGTAATCAAGAGGCCGCTATGGCCTACTGGAAAGAGAACGTCAGACTGTTGATCACATTGCTGATCATTTGGTTTGCGGTTTCTTTCGGACTCGGCATTCTTCTCGCCCCGGTACTCAATAATATTGCAATTGCCGGTTATCCCTTAGGCTTTTGGTTCGCCCAGCAGGGTGCCATCTACGCCTTTATCGTCATTATTTTCACCTACGTATTCAAAATGAATGCGTTGGACCGAAAATACGACGTTCACGAAGAATAACGAGGGGGAGGCGAAATGGATCTCACATTAACAACTTACCTTATCGTCGGCGCCACGTTTGTGCTCTATATCGGTATTGCGATATGGGCCAAAGCGGGCAGCACCGGCGAGTTCTACGTCGCGGGTAAAGGGGTTAACCCCATTGCCAACGGCATGGCAACCGCGGCCGACTGGATGTCAGCTGCATCGTTTATTTCGATGGCCGGGCTCATCGCCTTTTTGGGCTATGACGCATCGGTTTACCTCATGGGCTGGACTGGCGGCTATGTGCTGCTTGCGCTCCTGCTCGCGCCTTACCTGCGTAAGTTTGGCAAGTTTACGGTGCCCGAATTCATCGGTGATCGTTTCTACTCCAAACCGGCTCGGGTGATTGCGGTCATCGCGCTGATCGTTGCCTCCGTCACCTACGTGATTGGGCAGATGAAAGGCATTGGTGTGGCGTTCTCGCGCTTCTTGGAGACAAGCTACGAAGTGGGCTTGTTTGCCGGCATGGGTATTGTGTTCTTCTACGCCGTTATCGGTGGTATGAAAGGCATTACCTACACACAGATCGCGCAGTATTGCGTCATGATCTTTGCCTACACGATTCCAGCGGTGTTCATCTCGTTGGCGATCACCGGCAACCCCCTACCGCAGTTGGGCCTTGGCTCGACGGTAATGGACGGTGGTTATGTGCTGGAGACCTTGGACAACATTCTGGTTGATCTTGGTTTCTCGCAGTACACGATGATGAAGGGCACAACGCTCAACATGTTCTTTTTGACCATGTCGTTGATGATCGGTACCGCGGGGCTGCCGCACGTTATTGTGCGCTTTTTCACCGTGCCACGGGTTCGTGACGCGCGTTTGTCGGCGGGATGGGCATTGGTGTTTATCGCCATTCTCTACACCACCGCACCGGCAGTGGGTGCCATGTCGTTCTACAACCTCATCAACACGGTGCAGCCGGGTGAGATTGGAGCCGAGGAAGGTAACCTAGCGTACGAAAACGTACCGAACTGGTTCTCCCGCTGGGAAGAGACTGGCCTGCTTGGCTTTGATGACAAAAACAACGACGGCCGCATTCAGTACTACAACGACGGCAATGAGGCATTCGCTGACACCGCCGCAGAGTATGGCTGGAATGGTAATGAGCTGACCGTTGACCGTGACATCATGGTGATGGCAAACCCTGAGATCGCGCAGCTACCCAATTGGGTGATTGCGTTAACCGTTGCAGGTGGCCTTGCGGCTGCGCTGTCAACGGCAGCAGGTTTGTTGATGGCAATCTCGTCGGCGGTATCGCATGACTTGATTAAAGGGGTTATTAACCCTGGCATCAGCGAACGTGGCGAACTCAGAGCCGCTCGAATCGCCATGGCTGGCGCGATCTTGGTGGCGGGCTACCTTGGCTTGAACCCACCCGGGTTTGCCGCACAGGTGGTGGCATTGGCGTTTGGTCTTGCGGCCTCGTCACTGTTCCCAGTCCTCATGCTCGGCATCTTCAGCCGCCGTATGAACAGTGCTGGCGCCATTGCCGGTATGCTCAGCGGTTTGAGCTTTACGCTGATCTA
Source organism: uncultured Ectothiorhodospiraceae bacterium (assembly GCA_913056315.1). Taxonomy (GTDB): domain Bacteria; phylum Pseudomonadota; class Gammaproteobacteria; order Nitrococcales; family Nitrococcaceae; genus Spiribacter. Next base: position 5,999 of record CAJXMZ010000014.1, on the reverse strand, counting down.
TGTGTTCGTCTACAAAGGCTGGTTCTTTGTCCCCGGTACGAACATGCTGCCGGATACGCCTGAGTACTGGCTGATGGGCATTGGTCCGCAGTCGATTGGTGCGGTCGGCGCGATTATCAACGTGGTCATTGCCACGCTGGTCTCGCGGGCAACGGCGCCACCACCGGCGGATATTCAGGAGCTCGTCGAGAGCATCCGCGTTCCACGGGCAAGCTAAGCCCAATCAACGGGGTATCGATTGGATACCCCACTAAAAAGCCCCGGCGGCAGCAATGCCCCGGGGCTTTTTTTATATCCACTTAGCGCTATCGACTCGGGCTGCCCGTTGGCTCTACAGCTGAAAGCGCACCTCGAGTTTCTTTTGCAAGCGGCGAGCCTCACGAAATGCCGCACGCAAAATGCGTCGATCCATAGGATTGAGTGCATCCGGGTCTAAGCGGTTGTGCATCGGCTCATTCGCCGCGGCTTGGCGCTGATGCTCACGCATGCGTAGCAGCTGAATAAAACCAAATGAGCGCTCAAACGCGCCTGCATCCTCGCTGCTCAACTCCCCAGCCTGGGCCAGTGCGCGCAGCCGCGCTAGGGTATTCGGCTGCGCAATACCTGCGTGCAAAGCCAATACCCGCAACCCATCCACAAACGGGGATAATCCGCGCACTTTGAGGTCAAGACGATGCTCACCATCGGCATCCTTATCGGTAATAAAGTCCCGAAACATGCCCAGTGGCGGTTTAATCGACAAGCTGTTGGCGGCCAGTGTATGCAAAAACACGCTATTGCTGCGGGCTAAGTCGATGACCCGTTGTTGTAGCGCTTCACCCGCGGCCAGGTCACCCCAGACTGGTCGAAAGTCAAAGTAGATAGTCGAGTGCAAGATGTGCTCAGGCGTTGCGCTACCCACCATGTCAGCAAACATGGCTTCCCACTCATCCAAGCTCAAACACAGTGCTGGGTTGCTGGCCATGACATTACCCTGGCATAAACTAAAGCCACAGCGATCGAGCACTTCGTTAATTTCACGTGCCAGTGGCAGCAAGCGCGCGCGCACGGCATCGGCGGGTTCGTCGCCGGGGTTAAACAACAAGCCATTATCTTGATCGGTCACGCGTGTTTGCTCACTACGGCCCTCACTACCAAATGCAATCCAAGTAAACGCATCGCTTGGCGCGCCCTCGGCGCTTCGGCAAAGCTCGATTGCGCGGGCAACCGTGCGGTCATTGAGTAGCGTAATAATGCGCGTAATCTGCTCAACCCCAGCGCCATGCGCCATCATGGTGTCAATGAGCGCGCCCACATTGGCCCTAGCCTGTACCAGTGCCTCGACTGTCGTGGCACCGGTGATCGCCCGGGTTAAATGCACAACATTAATGCGTTGTAGCGCAAAGATGTCACGCTCTGAAATCACCCCCACAACCTTGCCGGATGACTGCGTGATAATAATATGGCGTGTATGGCGCTGAGCCATTTCCACCACCGCCTCAAAGGCATAGGTATGCCGATCAAGCGTATGTGGATCAGGCACCATCACCGTGCTGATGCGCTCGTCTAAGCCATGACCCTGGGCAATCACCGCGCGTAAATCATGCAAGGTGAACATGCCACGAGCGCGTTGTTTGTTATCGGTAATAACAATGCTGCCGACTTCGCGGGCATGCATCGCTTGAACTGCATCGCGAATTGACGTCTCAGGCTCGCAAGTTAGGGCTTTACCGCGAACGAGGTCTTTTAGCGGCGTCTCCAGCGACAGATCACCACCCAGGTGCCCCGCTGCGTGATGTTGGATATCGCGTTGAACCTGATCAAGCAAACTACTCACACCGCGCAGGCAGTAATCGCGAAAAATTGGGCTATCGCCAAGCAGGTGCTCAAAGGCTTTGCGCGGCAAGCGCAAGCACCGCACGTCACTGCCGGCGCGATAAATCGTTCGTGTCGCGCGCTGGCCAATCATGGCGGCCATAGGAAAGTTCTCGCCATCCTCTAGCTCAAAGTGCTCGACGCCGGCTTCGCCAACACCGGGCCGCTGCGCATCCACTCGGCCGCTCACAATTAAGTAAAAGTACTGCGCCCGGCCACTGGCGGGCTCAAGAATCGTGGCGCCCGCGCGATAATCGCACAGTTGACAATGGGCGAGCACATGGTCGCGTAAGGGGCTCGAGAGCCGATCAAACGGCGCATGTTGATCTAGAAAAGCCTGCGCAATCCGTTGCGTTTGCGCTTGCGCGTCCTCGCCCGTCATGGGGCATCTCCTCAAGCCAATTGATGATGGATAATACCAACCCACCTCGACACATCACCCCCGGAATAGCCTATACTGGAAGTGAGGTAGTAGGAGGAGGCAGTGCGCTTTGCGTGCTGAGTTTAGCAATGATAAAAAATATTCTCATCGTCGATGATGAAGCGAATCTGACATTCGCCCTAGAATTTCTCCTCAGTCATGCGGGTTTCCAAGTCACCACCGCGGTGAACTATGAGCAAGCATTGGCAACAGTACAAAAGACTTGCCCTGACATGGTTTTGGTTGATGCCATGCTCCCCGATCGCAGCGGCTATGACCTATGCCAAACGTTATTAGCCATGCCGGGCTTGGCGCACTTACCCGTTCTTATGCTGACAACGCGTGGGCTCGATGTTGAGCGCGAAAAAGCGCTATCGCTGGGTGCGGTCGACTCCATCGTCAAGCCGTTCAACCCCGGCGCGGTCCTTGCCCGCGTGCAGGAGCTGCTCAAAGAGGCTGCATAGCCGTGCGCGCCCTACGGCTGCCCCGGCTGCGAAAACGCCTTTGGCTAGCCGTCGGGGCTGTGTTCGCCATACAGCTTGTGATTTTGCTTGGTATTGCCCTGGCTAACCCCGCGCCCATCGGTAACCCGGGCGTCATTGGCATTATCGCCGCCTTAGGCTTTGTGAGCCTGGCTGTGCTGGGCTTTATTATTGACCGACGGGTTTGCCGGCCGCTGGTGGCAACAGGTCGCGGGGGCGAAATTCTAGCCAATTCTAACCCCAGTCATCAGCTTGATGTCCCCAACCATCATTGGCTTGAGCGCCTCCCGGAGACCATCGTCTCACTGGCCACTGCGCTATCACGCAGCCGCCATGAGCTCGAAGAATCAGCCGCCGCCTGGAATGCCCGCATTGAAGCGCGCAAAGCCCGCCTTGAGACCATTTTGCGCGAAATTCGCGAAGGGGTAATCGTTTGCGATCGCGAGGGCTGCATTACGCTATACAACAGCGCGGCAAAAGATATTCTCGCCACTGAACCCGCGTTGGGCTTGGGGCGCGCAATCGACGAGGTGCTCACCGCCGGACCGCTACGCCATACGCTGGGGTTGGTCGCCGGCGAGCGACCAACCGACGCGAACCAAAGAATGCCCGATGATGCCGAATTGGTTTGCGCTAGCGCCAGCGGCGAGCGACTGCTGCGTTGCCGCGTTGCCCGACTGGGCGACGCCGAACTCAATGACGGCGGCTTTGTAATGACCCTACAGGATGTCTCGCGCCAGACCCGAGAGGCCTTGCGCCATGAACATGCCCTACGCGAGGCGGTTGAGTCGTTAAGAGGCCCGATCACCAGCGTGGTCACAGCCAGCGAGAGTCTGCGTCTTGCCCAGCATGAGGGGCTCAATGACGATGCCCTGCGCTTTGGCAAAATCTTATCTGAAGAAAGCCATCGGCTCACCGAAGACTTCTCCGTGCTATCAGCTGAAACCACCTCCATGCTCAGCGAGAACTGGCGATTAGACGACACCCACTTAGGTAGCCTCATCGATGGCATTAAGCGCTCAGAGCGCAGCGACAGCCTGCCGCGTTTGCAGTGCCGAGTCGATGTGTGGGTTGAGGTTGAAGCGTATTTACTCTCACAAGTCATCGAATCGCTACTCAGTCGCCTAAAAAACGACCTTGGCATCAGCGCCATTGCGGTTACCGGGCGCGAGGAAGGCAGTCTGGTGTACTTAGATCTCAACTGGTCAGGCCCGGTCGTAGCACCCGATCAGCTTGATCACTGGCTAGATACTGGGCTTGAGGACGTCGGTGGCACCGTGACTTTGCGGGAGGTGCTGCAGCGCCACGACACCACGGTATGGAGCCAACCCGATCTATCTCGCGCCAACCGCGGCCTACTGCGATTGCCCCTGCCCGGTGCACCGGATAAAAAAGAAGCCCTCGACCTGCTGCCGGCACGGCCTGAATTCTATGACGCGGTGGTTGATGGCAGCGAAACCCCAGCACTGGGCGATCGGGCCAGCATGCCTTTGAGTCAGCTTGATTATGTGGTGTTTGACTGTGAAACCACCGGGTTGGAACCAAGCCAGGGTGATGAAATTGTCTCAATTGCCGCGGTGCGCATACATCGAGGTCGGGTAATGCATGGCGAGAGCTTTGAACTGCTCGCCAATCCCGGGCGCAGCATTCCCGCGCTGGCAACCTCATTTCATGGTATTCGCGCCGAAGACGTGGCTGACGCCCCACCCGTCGAAGAGGCAATCCGCCGTTTTCACGCCTTTGCCGGTAATGCCGTGCTAGTGGGATTTAATGTGGCGTTCGATATGCGCTTTCTCAAGCTCAAACAGCGTCGCTGCGACGTGCGCTTTGATCACCCGACCCTAGATGCGCTTTTGCTATCGATCCTGCTGCATGATCACACTGGCGAGCACACCATGGAGGGAATTGCCGAGCGGCTTGGGGTGGGCGTGGGTGGTCGGCACACCGCACTGGGTGATTCGCTCACCACGGCAGAGATATTTATTCGCTTAATTGAGCTGCTGCCGGGCGAGTCGATTAACACGCTTGATGAGGCGATTAGCGCCCAAGAGCGCATGGTTGAGTTTCGCCGCCAACAGCGCGCTTTTTAATAAAAAAAACCCCAGTCAGCAAGCGGCTAGACCGGGGTTTGATAGTCGCCTGCATCGCGCGCAAATAACTTAGTCGTCGGCTGGCGCTTCTTCCAACGCTTTCATGCTCAGGCGAATTCGCCCTTGGCGATCCACCTCGAGCACTTTAACGCTCACCGACTGGCCTTCACTGAGTTCATCCGACACGCTCTCAACGCGCTCATGCGAAATCTGTGAAATGTGAACCAGGCCATCGCGTCCGGGCAGGATGTTCACAAAGGCACCAAAGTCCATGAGTTTGTTGACCTTGCCCTGATAGACCTGACCGACTTCGACATCGGCGGTCAACAGCTCAATGCGCCGACGGGCTTCTTCGCCGGCGGCTTTATCCGTTGATCCCACGGTCACAACGCCATCATCGCTAATATCGATGGTGGTACCGGTTTCTTCGGTGAGCTGACGGATGGTGGCGCCGCCCTTACCAATAACATCGCGAATTTTTTCTGGATCAATACGGATGGTAATTAAACGCGGCGCGTAGGCTGACATTTCGTCACGATGCTCGCGAATAACGTCATTCATTTTGCCCAAAATATGTAACCGGCCGTCACGGGCTTGCGCCAGTGCCTGTTCCATAATTTCACGGGTAATGCCGTTAATTTTGATATCCATTTGCAAGGCGGTCACACCGTTGTCGGTGCCGGCAACCTTAAAGTCCATATCGCCAAGATGGTCTTCGTCGCCCAAAATATCGGTTAAGACAGCGAATTGATCGCCCTCTTTAATCAAACCCATGGCAATGCCTGCCACGGGAGCCTTAATTGGGATACCCGCATCCATGAGCGACAAACTCGTGCCACACACACTGGCCATGGAGCTAGAGCCGTTCGACTCGGTAATCTCTGAGACCACCCGCACCACGTAAGGGCAATCTTCAGGCTCTGGCATAACCGCTTCGATGCCGCGCTTGGCCAGCTTGCCGTGGCCGACTTCGCGACGCTTTGGCGACCCAACAAAGCCGGTCTCGCCCACGCAATAGGGCGGGAAGTTGTAGTGCAGCATGAACGGCTCGCGACGCTCACCTTCGATGGCGTCAATCACTTGCGCATCGCGCCCCGTGCCGAGCGTTGTTACCACAATGGCTTGGGTTTCACCGCGGGTAAATAAAGCGGA
>CAJXMZ010000013.1 GCA_913056315.1 uncultured Ectothiorhodospiraceae bacterium | reverse complement strand
TGCCAATGTTTACGTGTTGGCTCAACGCTATCAGCGCCGACCTGAGCAAGTTTCAACAGCGATATTTTTCTCAACAGCACTGGGTGTGCTAACGCTCACGCTGCTCATTAGCCTGCTTTACCCGATTTAAAACGAAACACCCATCTCAAGCGGCGCGACAATTAAACGAGTGTTGCTGCCGCTTGAAAAAGATAACCATGTCGGCGGCAAAGCGCTTGAGTGTCGCGGTCGTAGCCCCCACCAATCACGCCCGCAACCGGAATACCTTGCGCACGGATCGTTTGCAGCACGTATTCATCTCGCGCCCGCAATCCGTCATCGCTAAGGGCTAACAGCCCAAGTCGATCGTCGGCGTGAACATCAACACCGGCGTCATAAATCACCAAATCCGGCTGAGCGCGCTGGATGGCCTTGGGTAGCCAGTGCTGCAAATGCTGTTGGTACGCGCGATCGTCAAGCCCTGCTTCGAGCTCGATATCTAAATCACTCGTTGCCTTACGGGCGGGAAAATTGCGCGCGGCATGCATTGAGAAGGTAAACACCCGGGGCTCATCGGCAAACACTCGTGCCGTGCCATCGCCTTGGTGGACGTCCAAATCAACAATCAAAACCCGCCTGACATGCTGTTGCGCTAAAAGCGCCGCGGCGACCACGGCAAGATCATTAATCAAACAATAGCCGCTAGCGTAATCGGCATGGGCATGATGGGTGCCGCCCGCGGTGTTGAGGGCAAGACCATGGGCGAGTGCAAGCTCAGCCGCCAGCAGCGTGCCGCCGGTTTCCAGCCGGACTCGCTCGACCAGCGCGGGCGACCACTGAAATCCGCTGCGGCGTTGGGCAGCGGCATCCAGCGTTCCGGCCAACAAGGCATTGAGGTAAGCCGGACTATGGATTCGAGCCAGGTTATGTTCGCTAATCGGGTTCGGAGTGTGCCACTCAACCGCCCCATCAAGGCGATCAAGCTGTTCACGCAGCACGCGAAACTTATCCATTGGGAACGGATGCTTAGCCGGCAAGTCGATGGTGTAGCGCGGATGGTGAACGAGCGAGAGCATGGCATACCTTTTGAGCGCAACCTGACGAGACTTTTCAGGCGAGCCAACTCCATAGCGAGTTGTTCATACCCAATCCGTCGCTGGCACCTTGGAACTCATAGCGACACAGCGGGGTCGAGTAGGCATGAAGATGAAAAAGACTGCAAGAATCGATATCAAAACGCCATCAATACTCATATCTACGGTGCTTCTGAGCATCAGCTTCTCCAGCGTCGCCACGGCAGGGACAGATACAGCCACCGCCAGCGTGCAGATTGTCGAGGGTACCTCAGTGACCACGGTCCAGAACATGCAATTCGGCGCCGTTCTCAATGGGCTTGACAGTGGCAGTAGCGAGACCATCACGCTGCAGCCTGATGGCACCTACGCGGGCAGTAGCACCAACCTATCCAGCGTCAACGATACGGTCGATGGGACGCAGGCCATACAGGCCGCGGTTTTTACCGTGGAGAGTGAAGACGATCAAACAAAAACCGGCCAGACCATTACAATTGAAGTTGGTCAAAATTTCTCTGCAAATGGAAATGGTGGAACTGCCCCATCGCTGACAGGGCTAGACGCAAATTATACAAGCGCGGGCAACCTGACAGGGAGCGGCACATCCATCAGCATCAATAGTGCCGACATCCCTGCAAGCGCCACCGAAAACCTTGAGGTCGGGGCCACTCTCGAGGTCTCTGGCGACACTGCAGCCGGTACCTACGACAGCGCTTCGATTATCGTCACTTCAAACTTCGAGTGAACCGCGAGCCACACAATCGGCGATGGATCACGGCCGCCGCTGCACTAGTGGCCGCAGTTGTCGCTGTGACAGGCACCGAATCGGCCCTTGCCCTGACTTTGTTTCCGACCCGGATTGTGTTGGATACCGAAGATCGTGCCGCGCAACTGCAGATCATCAACAATTCCAACCGCCCGCAGCGCTATGTCATTGAGTGGCGCGCCATGGCGATGACGCCATCCGGTCGTCTTCAATTTGCCGAGCGGACTCAGATACCAACGCCCCAGGCCAGCGATTACCTGATTTCCGGGCCGCGACAGGCAATCGTCCCACCCAATGGGTATCAGGTGGTAAGGCTGCTGTCGCGGATTCCGCCGGACGCACCATCCGGCGAATACCGCTCACACCTCCTTGTCTCTGAGCCTCCGATGCAGACAGACGAAGCCCCGTCCGCCAGTGGCGAGACGGGCATCCAGATCGAAATCAATACTGTCGTGAGGACCACCATACCGGTCATACTGCGCAAAGGTGATACGAGTGTCGCGATTGAGCCGAAAGACTGGTGGTTCCGCAGCGACACGCCAGACGGGCCGAAACTTGGGTTGACCGTGCAACGCCAGGGCAACCAGAGTGTCAATGCCCAAGCCACCATTACCTGGGTTGAGAATAATGAAAGCGAACGTCGACTTGTCCAACGCGTGTTCGCTGTGTACACCGATATCGACCAACGAAGCGTTATCCATCGACTTCCGAACCTCAGCGACATCGATTTATCCAAAGGTCGCATCCGCTACGTGCTCGAGCGACTTTACGACGACGGGCAGCCTGCGGAGACGCTCTTTACCCGCGTCCTTGATTTAACCGCGCTTTCTAGGAGCAGCGCGTCGTCGCGCTGATCGCTTGTCCAACCTCCCGTATGCGCTTGGCAACCTACCTTCTTGCCCTCTTTTTAGGCAGCGGGGGTGCTCAGGCCCAGGATGACCAAATCAACGCCAACCCGCTCCCATTGCTGGTCGAGTTGGACGGCGAACGCCTCGGTGATGGCGTGCAAGCGTACGCCAGCACCGAAGCAGTCTGGCTGCCGATTCGACGACTCGCCGCGCTCTTGGAAATCCCCATCCAGGTCGATGTCCAAAGACGCGTAATCAACGGTTGGCTATTCCAACGCGACCGAAAGTGGTTTGTAGATCTCGACAACCGCCGTATGGCAAGCGCCGGTGGCGATGATGAAAGACGCATCGAGCGCGATGCATTCATTCCCCCACGGCGGGGAACACGACGCGAGGTCCATGTCCGTGGCGAAATCATCGAGCACCTTTGGCCCCTAAGGGTGGAGATCTCCCGGGCAGATCTGGTGATTCGCCTTCGAGCCCTAAAACCCATGCCCAGACAGCGCCGCAGGGCGAGGCAGGCCCGACAGTCGGAACTCAATCGGACGACCGGGCGCCCACGACGCCCTACGGCACCGCGAGTCGGCACCGGTTATCAGTGGTGGCAACCGCCAGGCGGCACCGCGCAGGTCAGTGTATCAAGCGATGAGTCTGGCCTGATCGACTATCGGGGCCAGATGACGGCAGTCGGTGAGATCATCGGCGCGACTGCCTTTGCCACCGCCAGCGCAAGTCGACAGGGAAATGATCAGTTGACAGTGGATAATGCACGACTGACCCTCAAACGCTTCGCAAGTCCCCAACCCATGGCCCTAGGCATCCGAGAAATTGCTGCCGGCGATATCAATCTATCGCCATCACCTCGTGTTAGTACCGGCGCTTCCGGGGTTGGCATTGCACTGGATACCTCACCACTTCGCGACACCACGACTTTCGATGACTATACGCTCGAGGACAATGCGGCTCCGGGCTCGGAGGTGGAGCTTTACCAGAACGGGGAGCTGATCGCCCTGACCGAAGCCGACGAACGCGGGCGCTATCAATTCGACGGGATCACGATCGATTCAGGCGTCAACCCGTTACGCGTGGTTATACGACAACCGGACGGGCAACGGATCACCCGACGCTTTCGGCCGGTGATTGGCCGCAACCAGATTCCGGCTGGCAATCAACGGTTGCGGGTAGAGGCTGCGCGTCCGGGCCAACTGCTTGTCGATCGACAGCAACCCCGCCAGGGCGATGAGCAAGCGCTGGGCGCGCTGGACTTTCAATGGGGGCTGCGCGATCGCACAACGGCCCGGTTCAAGCTCACACGCGCCCGCGGCGCCGAACCGTCAACGCGCTCGGACTACCTGCGCGCTGCCTTGTTGCAAGGATGGGGACCTTTGCAAAGTCGCCTGACGGCATTGGATGATCTGGCGCGCGGCACACTCTATGGTGCGGCGCTGCAGTTTCCCCGACAGCAGTGGCCGCTGACCGGAGAAATTGCCCTGAATAACGGACTGCAAAGCCCGGATGTGGGATTTGGTGACGGTGCGCTAGAGCGGGAGATCAATGTCCGAACTCGCGGGACAATCCGCTTTTTCGACTATCCGGTGCGTTTCCGGTTGCGCGGCAGCGAGGCCCAACGCGTGGACGGGACGTTGCAACGGACGGTCTCGTCCCGGCAAAGCGGGCGCGCCGGCGGCCTTCGCTGGCGGCATCGTCTTCAGTGGTCAGCCCGGGAAAATACGATCGACGCAAGCATGGCATTCAGTGACTGGCTTGATATGAATACAAGGCAACGCCTGCGCTGGTCGGGTCAGCTCGATTATCAACCATCAGCCGGGCTCCAGCGGGTGAGCCTCTCTACGCGTCTGCGCCTGGGCAGACGGCGCAGCGTTAACGCAACGCTCAATGCGAACCTGCAAAGCGCCACGCATCGCGCGGCATTATCCGTCACCGGCGAATTGGCCGGCGGCCGGTATACCCTCGGAGCGGACCTCGGCAATAACGGCAACTATAGCGTTCGCGCCGCATGGCGATTTTACTTTGCCGATCGACGCGATAACCCTCCGGCGATACTCAGGACCAACCCGGCCGGGCGCGGTCGGATTCACGTGCGAGTCTACCTTGATCGCAACCGCAATGGACGCCGTGATCCAATCGACGACCCGCTGCAGAACGTACGGCTTCAGACACCACTTGGCGGAAATGGAGAGACCAACGCAGACGGCGAGCTGATGATCTCCGGTCTAGCGCCGCATCGCTACTACCTCACCCGAATCGATCCGGCATCACTGGATAACCCATTACACCGCCCCCGGGGTGAGGCACACAGGGTCTGGGTGCGACCGGGATCAACGCCCCAGGTGGATATTCCGGTTGAGCCTACCGGCGCGATCTATGGCCATGCGCGTTTCGCCGGCGAACGCCTCGGTGCCGAAGGAATACCGCTTCGGCTGGTGAATTGCCGAGGCGATGTGGTTGCCCGTCGCAACACGCGCTATAACGGCTTTTTTGCCTTTGAGGGATTGCCCTTTCAACAACATTGGCTACGGGTGGATAACCGAAGCGGATTTCGAATGGTCGAAAAACCCCAGCAGTCGCAGCGGCTCGACATGGACCAGCCATACGAGTCCGAAGAGGATATTGTTGTCGCAGGACGCTCGACACTAGATGAGTATGGCGCGATTCAGGGTACCGTCATCGCACCCGACTGCGCCGGCGGACTCGGTGGTGTGGATTTGAGGATCACAGCCGTCAACCAAAGCCATCCGCCTTATCACTTGACGACCGGGCCGGATGGACACTTCCAGCTCGATCGCCTGCCCTTCGGCCGCTACCGGATCGATGTCTTGCCCGAGACACTGCCAACGGATATTGCCGTAAACGGACCCGATAAGTTTAAGCTCAGTCAGAATGGGCCGCTACAAACGGATTACCACATCCAGACGAGAACTCGCCTGCAATGATTTTGCCTGGTGAGCATCGCCGTTGGCGGGAGATAATAATCGTATTGATAACTTTGTGGGTGACAAGCGAGAACAGCCTTGGCCAGGGCGCCGGTAATCCCCCACCCGGGGCTGGTCCGCCTACGGGTGAGGCCGAAGTCGAAGTTCAATCGCCACTTACTTATGGCCGATTTCTCAGCCTCATCCCCACCGGCGGTACTGGAGAAGTCTCGGTGACACCCGACGGAGCTGTCACATCACTGAACATGCGCTCCCTCGGGGTCTCGCCAACGCCCGCCCGTGTAACAGTCAGAGAAACCTCTCCGAGCCAAGGCCAGCCCGTCGAGAGTGATTATGATTTGACCGTGACCACTCAACCCCTGATCCGGCAGCAAGACGGCAGCGATATCGAGTTCATCAATCTGCAAATCCGCTTCACAGAAGACAACAAAGGCAGCACAGGAAATCAGGTCCTAAAGCGCAGCACCACCGGGCAAGGTCAGCTTGCCATCACGTTGCAAGCAGTCGATCTGCCCAGCCGCAACCAACCCGGGAACCTTGAAATCGGAGGGACCATTGAGGTGGACGACGGAGAATCGGGGCAATACGCAGGAGGAATTCTGGTAGAGGCAGTCAAGCACCACCAATGATCGGCGTGGGAAATTGGTCGGGGTGAGAGGATTTGAACCTCCGACCACCTGCACCCCATTGCCCCGCAGGTCTCGAGAGGCGGGAGATCGGCCAGGCCGAAAATACCATTGATATGCAGGCAGCGACCCATCGCCGAGCGGCTTAGCTCGGGGTAGCTGAACCGCAGAATGTCATCGCAGTAACGGCGTTTATAATCCACGCATGTTGGCACCGCTTCTCAGTCGCTCCTATCGGCATCTTTTTGCCGCGCAGGTCATCGCTCTGCTCGGCACCGGTCTTGCAACCATTGCACTCGGGTTGCTCGCTTATGATCTAGCTGGCCAGAACGCCTCACTCGTTCTGGGTACCGTGTTTACGATCAAGATGCTGGCGTATGTGAGCATTGCGCCCATCGCTGGTGCGTTCGCTGATCGGTTTAACCGACGCAAACTGCTGGTTGCACTCGATATAGTGCGCGCCGCAGCAGCAATCAGCCTGCCCTTTGTCACCGCGGTCTGGCAGGTCTATATCCTGATTTTTCTTCTGCAATCAGCATCGGCGGCCTTCACACCGACTTTTCAGGCAACGATCCCTGATGTATTGACCGAGGAGGCCGACTACACCAAGGCCCTCTCCCTCTCACGACTGGCTTATGACCTGGAAAACATCCTGAGCCCGGCAATTGCCGGCGCCCTACTGGTGTTTCTGACCTATGATGCGTTGTTCATCGGCACTGTTTTCGGCTTTCTGGCCTCTGCCTTACTGGTTGGCACGGTTCTCCTTCCCAATGCAGACATCCCGGAGAGGACTGGGTTTTACGATCGCACGACCCGGGGTATTCGTATCTACATGGCCACACCACGACTCAGAGGATTACTCGCGTTGAACCTAGCAGCAGCGGCTGCTGGTGCGATGGTGCTCGTAAATACGCCTTTGTTGGTCAGGGAGTTCCTCGGCAAACCAGAGTCGGCAGTGGCGTGGACATTATTTGCCTTCGGTCTGGGATCAATGCTGGCCGCGGTGATCCTGCCAAGGTTGCTAGAGCATTTTATTGATCGATCTATTATGCTCTTGGGCGCAGTGTTAATGCTGACAGCCTTGCTCGGCTTTGAGTGGATTACCGTAAGCGATGGGCTGACATGGACCGGACTGCTGCTGGTCTGGTTTTGTAGTGGTCTTGGCTATGCCGCCGTGTTAACACCGGCCGGTCGGTTACTGCGTCGCTCATCAGAAATAGCAGATCGTCCTGCGCTATTCGCCGCACAATTTGCGCTCTCCCACCTGTGCTGGTTGCTGACTTATCCCCTGTCCGGCTGGCTGATGACACGATTCGGACCGCAGGCTGCGGTCGCTGGCCTGGCTGTTCTGGTCAGCCTGGGACTGATCGCCGCGCCATTGTTGTGGCCCAGGCAGGCAGGATCCGCAGCAGAACATTAGTCGAGATGCGTGCGGAGCCTTGCGAAGCTTAATTGGGCTTGGGATACTTTTGATCCATGTTGCGTCAATACCTCTGCACCAGCACCCGTTACAGCATCAACTTAATGCTGTTGATGGTTTTTCTAGCGGCTCAGGTACACGTTGGTGCAATGCATCACCTGCTCGCAGAGCATCAACACGACCACCACATCGTCGACGAACCCATGGATGATCAGTCTTCCACTGATCGATTGTTAATCGGTCACGCGATGACCGCCGAACATGAGCATCAGCTCAGCGCGATCGTGCCGCTGCAGCAGGGTTATGTCCTCATTGCAGCACCAGCCTGGCAATCTATGCCGGCGCTGAACTTGAGCAATCCAACCCAACCGCCACCCAGAAAGCCTCCCCGTTTCATCTGAGCAGACAACATCACGCTAGCGCCGTCATTGGTGAATAGCGATTCAGAGCTTGTTAGATAATCCGGGAGGATTTATGAAGACCCGATTACTGATCGGCGCTTTGGCTGTTATCGGCCTCGGCGCAGTCGACAATGCCTTGGCGCATGCCGTCACATCAGGCGACAAAGGCTACATCCAAGAAATCACGGGCGTGCATTTCATCCCTTTTTTGTACCTCGGCGCCAAACATATGGTCACAGGTTACGACCATATTTTGTTTCTGCTAGGCGTCGTGTTCTTTCTCTATGGGATGCGACAGATTGCGGTCTATGTCTCACTCTTCGCAATCGGTCACTCGATCACGATGCTAGCCGGGGTTTATTTCAACTTCGGCATTAACAGCTACATCATTGATGCAATTATCGGCTTTTCGGTGATTTACAAAGCGCTGGACAACCTTGGTGCCTTTCCCTTGTGGTTTGGTACCCAACCATCAAGAAAGGTATCAACGGCTATCTTCGGCCTGCTTCATGGCTTTGGTCTTGCATCCAGAATTATTGACTATGAGATTGCCGAGGACGGCCTTTTCTCCAATCTGGTCGCATTCAATATTGGCGTTGAGGTCGGTCAGCTCCTCGCTCTTGCAGCAATACTGCTGGTAATGACGCGCTGGCGAGCGAGCCGGAGTTTCGCTCGGCATGCGTATACCGCCAATGTTTTGTTGATGTCAGCGGGGTTTGCCCTGATGGGTCTGCAGATCACCGGCTTTTTCGTCGCTTGAGGCACAGGGACTAGAACATGAAAATACAACAGCAAATCGATCAAGTAGAAGCAACCGCCGGGGGCCTTTTGCGCGCCACTATCACTGCCGCGGTTATCGGCACGGCCATCCTGGTTCTCGCCTGGCTGCCTGCTGAATATGGGATAGATCCAACCGGCGCCGGGAGGATACTTGGACTCACCGAAATGGGCGAGATTAAACAGCAACTTGCTCAGGAAGCCGATGCGGAAGCTCAGCAAAACACCAACACCGTGATGATTCGCCCCGATATGGATGCGCGTTTATCGGCCATCGAACAGCAGATTGCTGCCATTGCCGCGGCAGTCGATGTCCGCGAAGGCTCGCCCATACAACTATCCGAGCCCACGGAAAGCCAAATGCCTTCTACCGGCAACACCGGGGTATGGCGAGACAGTATCAGTCATGTTCTGGCCCCAAGCGAAGGCATTGAGATCAAGCTGGAAATGCGCCGGGGAGAAGTAGCCAGATTCAAGTGGGACGCAAACGGTGCAGTCCTCAACCATGACACACACGGCGATGGTGCCGGGCAGCGAATTATGTATGAGCGCGGCCGAGGCGTTCCGGAACAGGCAGGCGAGCTCGAGGCAGCGTTCGACGGTCGACATGGCTGGTTCTGGCGCAATCGCACCGATGCCCCGGTAACGCTCAATCTAAGAACGAGCGGTGAGTATGAACGATTGTCCGGCCCCTGAAGACAGAACTCACAAACGGTAATAGCAAAACGTCGCATTTCAGATCCTGATAGGGCTCGAGTCATGTTATCTAATGCTGGTCTTCGCACCCGCCTCACCCTCGCTTTCGCAGGGCTTGCCCTGCTGATCGTCATGACCATGACTGTCACGAGCCAGATCGCTTTCCGTGCGGATTTCCGCGACTACTTCCGTGACCGGCAACTGCAGCCGGCTGCAGCGCTCGCAGGGCAACTAGGGGAGCGTCACGACCGCGGCCTGCCACTGCCGGGTGATGCCTCTCAATGGCAGACCTTCCTTGATCAGTTGCCCGGGCCGCTCGGACGCATGGCATCACGAATGCCGGATGCCATCGGTCTGTTCAGGACCGACCGGGAGCCGATTGTCTGGTCGGCCGATGAACCACCGGAACACTGGTTCCCCATCAAAAACCGAACGGAAACCATTGGCTGGATCGGCTTCACCCCCGTCGAGCGCTTTGGGGATCGTCTCGCCCAGCGCTTCCAGCAGCGGCAGCTCGTCACGACCCTGGGTATAGCGGCCGCCCTTCTCCTTGCGGCAGGTCTGCTGGGTATCCTCATTGCCCGCAACCTCCTACGGCCAGTGAGCCGGCTGCGCGCAGGCACACGAGCATTGGCCAATGGCGACTTTCGCTACCGTCTGCCGGCGCTGCGTGGCGACGAATTGGGCGCGCTCGCCCGCGATTTCAACCGCCTTGCCGACGCGCTGGAACGGAATCAGCAGATCCGTCAGGCCATGACGGCTGATGTCTCCCATGAACTGCGAACGCCCATCGCTACATTGCGCGCCGAACTCGAGGCCATGGAGGATGGAATTCGCCCCGTGGATCAGGAGGCGATCAAACGTCTGCAAGCGCAAGCGGGTCAGCTTCAGCGCCTGGTTGACGACCTGTATCAGCTCTCGCTGGCCGACGCCGGCGCACTCGATTATCACTTCGAGTCAGTGGATCTGCGCAATCTGCTCCAGGCAATCAATGAGCGCTGGGATCAGCGTTTTTCGGATGCCGGGCTGACACTGGATCTGAGACTTGGCATGCAGGCCGTGCCGGTACAGGGCGACCGGGCTCGACTCACCCAGGCGATTGACAACCTCATAGAAAATGCGTTGCGCTACACTGATTCACCGGGCCGGGTCGAGGTCACGATAGACGCTCAGGGGGACGACGCAATGCTGCAGGTGGACGATACGCCGCCCGGTGTTGCTGAGGCCGATCGGGCCAGGCTTTTTAGCCGCCTCTATCGCCCGGAAGGCTCCCGCAGCCGGGAGTCCGGCGGCGCCGGGCTGGGCCTTGCCCTGGTCGAACGCATCATCACCGCCCACAACGGCACGATTGATGCCACAGAGAGCTCACTGGGCGGGCTTCGCCTGCGGATCACCCTGCCGCTGGAGGCAACGGCCGAATGACGGGCCAGCGCATCCTGGTTGTGGAAGACGCCGACGAACTGGCCGGCGTGCTGATTGATTATCTGCAGGCGGCTGGTTACCAGACCGAATGGCACAAGACCGGTGGCGCGGTGGTAGAGCGCGTCCGGACCGATCCACCGGCACTCATACTGCTCGACCTCATGCTGCCGGAGAAGGACGGCATGACAATCTGCACCGAAATTCGTCGCTTCTCCGACATCCCGATTATCATGGTGACGGCCCGTGTCGAGGAGATCGATCGCTTGCTGGGGCTGGAGCTCGGTGCCGATGACTATATCTGCAAGCCTTACAGCCCGAGGGAGGTGCTGGCCCGAGTGAAGGCCATACTGCGCCGAGCTCAGGCAGGCACTCTTTCCATGCAGTCAACCGACACCGCGCTTGTCATCAACGAGGTCACCCACGAGGCGAGCCTGGATGAGCAGGCCATGGACCTGACCCCGGCGGAATTCCGACTTCTAGCCCGGCTGAATGCTAGCCCCGGCGTTGTTTTTTCGCGGGACCAACTCCTCGACGGTATCCATAACGACCACCGAATCGTAACCGACCGAACTGTGGATACGCATATCAAGAATCTGCGCCGAAAGCTCAAGGCCATCCGGGGCGAAGAGACGATCATCCGCTCGATCTACGGCGTTGGCTATCGCCTGGACCCGCCTCTGCCCCGCGGCGCCTGATCTTCAATACTTTCACACACCTTCCTCATTCTTCCTTTACGGCGCGAGCCCAATCTGTATCCAACGGCCGACAAACGGCCGGGATTCAGAAACTATAAGGAGCGAACCGATGAAAAATCTCAAGACCATTGCTGCCATCAGCCTTGCCGTCGCCGGCATCGTAGGCGTCACTGTAGCTTCGGCTCAGCAGGAACCCTTCTCGCCTCTTCCGACCGAGCGCCACGCCATGATGGGCGAGCACTTCGCTCAGGCCGACGCCAATGGCGATGGCACATTGAGCAGCGGTGCGCTTCGAGCGCATGGATCGCAATGGCGACGGCACGATCTCGCTGGAGGAATTCGGTCCCAGCCAAAGTGAAGGCAACCCCGGCAATCGCCAGGGCTCAGGCAAGGGTCACCACAGCGGTTGTTGACCCACTGATCCTCGAGGAAAAGCACCCGGTGGCCGACTGGGTGCTGCTTATAGCACCGATTTCGATCGACTGCTGCCTTGGGTAGGGAATCCGTTTTCCCAAAAATATCCCACATAGGTTACTAAAAAACAGGAGAAATTGGTCGGGGTGAGAGGATTTGAACCTCCGACCACCTGCACCCCATGCAGGTGCGCTACCAGGCTGCGCTACACCCCGAAATTTGAAACTCAATGATACAACAAGCGGCAGTAAGCACCAATTAGCGGCGCAAATCCGCGAGTATATCTTCAAGCTCGCCACGAATCTGGCGAATCACTTGTGCACGCTGGTTACCATCATCACGCGCACCCTCACCCGAGAGCTGCTGACGCGCCCCACCGATGGTGAATCCTTGTTGGTAGAGCAAGGCGCGAATTTGTCGGATTAGGATAACGTCTTGGCGTTGATAATAACGTCGGTTTCCGCGCCGCTTAACCGGGCTGAGCTGCGTGAACTCTTGCTCCCAGTACCGAAGCACATGGGGTTTAACCGCGCATAGCTCGCTGACTTCACCGATGGTGAAGTAGCGCTTGGCCGGAATGGGCGGCAATTCGTTATTACTGGTCGTGTCCAGCATACGCCTCGACCCGTGTTTTGAGCTTTTGGCCCGGGCGGAAAGTCACCACACGACGCGCGGTAATGGGGATCTCTTCGCCCGTTTTTGGGTTGCGACCCGGGCGTTCATTTTTATCACGCAGGTCGAAATTGCCAAACCCCGAGAGCTTAACCGGTGTGCCCGCTTCGAGCGCGCCGCGAATCTCTTCGAAAAAGCGCTCAACGAGCTCTTTGGCCTCGCGTTTATTCAGGCCAACTTCTTCAAACAGTCGCTCAGCCATATCGGCCTTGGTTAATGCCATTATCTTGTTACTCCCTGAGCTCAGCGCCGAGTGCTTCTCGCAGCCTAGCGACAACACGTTGCTGAACCGCATCCACTTCTTCATCAGTTAGCGTGCGAGTATTATCCTGCAGAATCAATCCAATAGCGAGACTTTTGCAGCCATCACGCACACCCCGGCCCCGATAGACATCAAATAGCGCCACCCACTCCAGGTGCTCGCCCGCCGTTTGCGTAATACAGTCACTAACCGCCTGAGCACTCACTGCCTCGTCAACAACAACAGCTAAATCACGTCGAATACTCGGAAACCGTGATAGCGCGCTAAACGCCGGCAACGCACGCTCATCGAATGCGCGTCGCTCAATTTCAAACACATACACCGGGCCATCCAAATCAAGCGCTCGCAACACCGACGGATGCAGCGCACCCAGCCAACCAATCGCTTGGCCCGCTAGGCTAATTTGCGCCGACTGCCCTGGGTGCAAAGCCGGGTGGGCTTGCGCATTAAACTCAAGCTCAAGACCCGGGCCAGCCAGTGCGAATAACGCTTCAACATCACCCTTCACATCAAAGAAATCGACGGTGCGCTGATCATTAGCCCAGCGCTCATCGCTAGCCGGTCCGGCAGCAACACCGGCAATAACCGATGTTTGCGTTAATTCATCAATGCTGCCGCGAAACCGCAACCCGGTCTCAAATAACCGCACGCGCTTAATTTGGCGGTTGCGGTTGTAAGCCAGCGCCCGTACTAACCCAGTCCAAAGCGTCGTGCGCATCACTGCCAAATCAGCCGACAGCGGGTTGGCCAATGCCAATGGCGTTGACTCAGGATCGAGCTGGCTTTGCAGCGTATCGGAGACAAAGCTATAGGTCAGCGCCTCGTGGTAGCCCCGATCCACCAAGAGCGCGCGCACACGCTGGTTGGTCAGGTGGCGCTCCGATTGCCGTGGCACCGCAGCCGGCGCTGATGTGCGGCGACTGGGCAACTGGTTATAGCCATATATGCGGGCGATTTCTTCAATCAAATCAACTTCGCGATGAATATCAAACCGCCAACTCGGTGGGCTGACTTGCCATACTTCGCCCTGCTCGCTCGGCGGCATCCCCAAGCGCGTCAAGATAGAACGCATTTGATTGGGATCAATCGCGGTGCCTAGCAACTGATTGACCCGATCAGGACGCACACTAACCGATGGCCGTGCGGGCAAATGCGCCGTCTCACAGGCCTCAACAACGCCACCCGCTTGTCCGCCCGCAGCATCGATTAACAAAGCACTCGCCCGCTCAAGGGCTATATGACATAGCTCGGGGTCAACACCGCGCTCGAAGCGATGGGAGGCGTCGGTATGCAACCCATACTGGCGGGCACGACCGGCAATAGCCGACGGTGCGAAAAAAGCCGATTCCAACAAGATTGACTCGGTGGTGTCGCCAACGGCGCAGTCAGCGCCACCCATTACCCCCGCCATTGCAACCGCGACTTGTTCGTCGGCGATCACCAAGGTGTTGTCCTGCAAGCGCACGGTATCGCCGTTGAGTAACGTTAATTGCTCACCGGCATAGGCTCGACGCACGGTAATACCGCCATTCAGTGCTTTGGCATCGAACGCATGCATTGGCTGACCCAGCTCGAGCATGACGTAATTCGTAACATCCACGGCAATACTCAGCGGGCGCACACCCGCTCGGCGTAGGCGCTCTTGTAGCCACATCGGTGTCGGCGCGGTGGTATCCACATTGTGAATAATGCGCGCGCAATAGCGCGGGCAGTCGGCAGGTGATGCTAAATGCAATGATGGCACCGCATCGCTCACCGGCTCGATGGCGTTGGCTTGGGGCTGCCGAGCATCGACATCACCCAGCACGCCGACCTCTCGGGCCACACCCGCTATACTAAGACAATCACTGCGATTGGGTGTGAGCTCAATCTCAATGACTACATCATCGAGCCCTAACCAGGCCCGAAAGTCTTCCCCCACTGGCGCGTCGCCCGGCAACGGCATCAACCCAGCACTTTCATCAGAAAGCCCGAGTTCTTTGCCCGAGCACAGCATGCCGAATGACTTTACGCCCCGCAGCTTGGCGGCTTTAATTTTAATATCGCCGGGCAGCCGGGCACCGACGCGCGCAAAGGGCACTTTGAGCCCGCTGAGCGCATTCGGCGCGCCACACACCACGGTATACAGCGACTCACCGCCGTCGCTAACTTGACAGACCTTAAGGCGCTCAGCATCCGGATGCGGGTCGGCGCTCATAATTTCGCCCACGACCACTTCGCTAAATGGTGGCGCTGCCGGCGCCACACTATCCACCTCAAGCCCAGCCATCGTTAGCTGCTCGGCCAGTTGCTGAGTATCCGCGGGTAATGCCACCCATTCGCTTAGCCATTGTTCGCTAATCTTCATGCCATGCCCCTAGCGAAATTGGCGCAAAAAGCGCAGGTCGTTTTCAAAGAAAATACGCAGATCATTGACCCCATAACGCAACATGGCCAATCGTTCCACGCCCATGCCAAAGGCATATCCGGTGTAGCGCTCGGCATCAATGCCAGCAGCTTCAAAAACCGCGGGATGGACCATGCCGCAACCTAAAATCTCTAACCAACCACTGTGGCTACAGACCCGGCAGCCGTCGCCGTGACAAAACATGCAGGCAACGTCGACCTCTGCCGAGGGTTCGGTGAATGGAAAATACGAGGGCCGAAAGCGCAGCGCTAAATCCGCCTCAAAAAACTGCTGCACAAAATCTTCAAGAATGGCTTTGAGATCACCAAACGTCACCCCTTCGTCGACTAACAACCCCTCGACTTGGTGGAACATCGGCGTATGGGTTAAATCAGAGTCACAGCGATATACCCGACCGGGCGCGATAACCCGCACCGGTGCGCCACCCGATTCCATCACGCGAATTTGCACCGGCGAGGTATGCGTTCGCAACAAATGCCGAGCATCAAAGTAAAAGGTGTCGTGCATGGCCCGTGCTGGATGCTCGGGCGGAATATTGAGCGCTTCGAAGTTGTGATAATCATCTTCAACTTCGGGGCCTTCGGCCACAGCAAACCCAACGCCTTGGAACATCGACTCGATACGCTCTAGCGTTCGGGTGATCGGGTGGAGTCCACCCGGGGCATTGCCGCGGCCGGGTAATGTGACATCCACGCGCTCTTGCTCTAGGGCTTGATCGAGGGCGGCGTGTTCGAGGGCGGCTTGCGCCGCCTCGATACGCTGTGTCACCTCAGCCTTGGCCGCATTAATTGCCTGACCGGCAGCAGGGCGTTGGTCGGCCGGCAACGTGCCGAGTGACTTTAACTGATTGGTTAGATGGCCTTTACGACCGAGGTAGGCCACACGCACCGCTTCGAGCGCGGACAAGTCTGTCGCGGCTCGAATGGCTGCATCGGCTTGCTCGATGAGTGCTTGCAGATCATCGCTCATCGCGTATCCCAATTAACTGACAAAAAAGGGGGAAGACTACGCCGCCTTCCCCCTTGTGGGCCATATCCCCGCTGGGGATTAGGCAAGGGCTGCCTTGGCCCGCTCAGCGACTGCGCTAAAGCCGGCCGCATCGTGAACGGCCATATCGGCCAACACCTTACGATCAACCTCAATTTCCGCGCGCTTCAGGCCATTCATTAAACGGCTGTAGGACAGCCCGTTGACCCGTGCTGCCGCGTTAATCCGCTGAATCCACAGAGCGCGAAACTCGCGCTTTTTAACCCGCCGATCTCGGTAGGCGTATTGGCCGGCCTTAATGACCGCCTGGTTAGCTACTTTGAACGTCTTGCGACGTGCGCCGTAGTAACCTTTCGCCTTGCCGAGGACCTTCTTGTGGCGGCGGCGCGCAATCACGCCACGCTTTACTCTTGCCATCTTCAGAATCCTCTATATGGTTTGTTGACTCAGACGTAGGGAAGCATGCGCCGAATCGCCGGCGTATCGCACTCCGCTACCAATGTCGTTGCTCGCAGCCCGGCTTTTCGCTTGGCATCCTTTTTGGTCAGGATGTGGTTGTGAAAAGCATGCCCTCGCTTAAACCGCCCCGTGGCCGTTTTGCGAAAGCGCTTAGCGGCGCCGCGGTTTGTTTTGATCTTCGGCATTGACCGATTCTCCGTTTTTTTCGTGGCCCGTTACTTCCCCTTACGCGGGGACATCGTCATCACCATCAACCGGCCTTCCATTTTTGGGCGCTGGTCAACGGTTGCATGATCTTCTAAGTCTTTCTCAAGGCGCTGCAAAAGCTCTAAACCAAGCTCTTGGTGCGCCATTTCACGACCGCGAAACCGCAGCGTGGCTTTAATTTTATCGCCTTCTTCAAGAAAACGCTTGAGATTTCGTAATTTAATCTCGTAATCACCGGAATCGGTACCCGGCCGAAACTTCACTTCTTTGACCTGAATCTGCTTTTGCTTTTTCTTCGCCGCCTGCTGCTTTTTCGACTGATCGAACTTCCACTTACCAAAGTCCATTACCCGGCATACGGGCGGATCGGCGTTGGGGTCAAGCTCGACGACATCTAACTCAACGCCTTCGGCACGCTGAATGGCGTCTTCAGTGGACACAATGCCCACCTGCTCTCCGTTCTCATCAATCAGGCGTACGTTAGGCACCTGTATTTCTTCGTTAATGCGCCGATTTTCACCGGCGCCGGGCTGCTGACGTCGCGCCCCCGGCTTTCTGCGTATAGCGATGCTTCATTCCTCCAAAAGCGTTCTGCCTAGTCGGGCAACGTCGGCTTCAAGGCGCTCAATAAACGCCTCCACCGACATTACCCCAAGATCTTCACCCGTGCGGGTACGCACGGCAATTTGACCCGATTCGCGTTCTTGGTCGCCAACGACCACCATATACGGCACGCGTTGCATTGACTGTTCGCGAATCTTAAAGCCGATCTTCTCGTTCCTCAAGTCACAATCAGCCCGAAATCCCCGTTCCTTCAATATCTTCCGCACCGAATCGGCATAATCAGCCTGTCGATCGGTAATGTTCATAATCTGCACCTGCAGCGGCGCCAGCCAGACCGGCCAGTCACCCCCGTAGTGCTCGGTGAGCACACCAATAAAGCGCTCAAACGACCCGAAAATGGCCCGATGCAACATCACCGGCACCGCTCGATCGCCCGCCTCACTGACATATTCTGCGCCCAAACGCCCAGGCATCGAGAAGTCCACCTGCATGGTGCCACATTGCCAAACGCGATTAAGGCAATCGCGCATCGACAGCTCAATTTTGGGCCCATAAAACGCGCCTTCGCCCGGGTTAACCCGCCAATTCATGCCTTTGGCATCGAGCGCCTCACCCAGCGCGGCTTCGGCTTTATCCCACAGCGCATCCTCACCAACGCGCTGAGCCGGGCGCGTAGACAACGCCACTTCAACGTCATCAAAACCAAAATCGCGGTAGATAGTAAAGGCCAAGTCTAAAAAGCCCGAGACTTCGTCTTGCAGCTGGTCTTCAGTGCAAAAAATATGCGCATCATCTTGGACGAAATTGCGCACACGCATGAGCCCGTGCAGCGTGCCGGAGGGCTCATTGCGGTGGCAATTACCAAACTCCGACAAGCGCAGCGGCAGGTCGCGATAGCTTTTCAGGCCTTGGTTATAAACCTGCACATGACACGGACAGTTCATCGGCTTAACCGCGTAGTCGCGATGCTCCGAGTGAGTTGTGAACATATCCTCGCGAAACTTCTCCCAGTGCCCCGAGCGCTCCCAGAGACTGCGATCCACCAACTCAGGGGTACGGATCTCGTGATAACCGTGATCCTCGAGTTGGGCGCGGAGATAGTTTTGCAACACCGTATAAATGCGCCAGCCATTGGGGTGCCAAAACACCATGCCCGGGGCTTCGTCTTGCAGATGGAATAGGTTTTGGCTGCGCGCTATACGCCGATGATCACGCTTTTGTGCCTCTTCGAGCAGCTTGAGATGGCTTTTGAGCGCTTTACGATCGCTAAATGCGGTGCCGTATATACGCTGGAGCATTTCGTTATTGGCATCACCGCGCCAATAGGCGCCAGCCAACTTAGTCAGCTTAAAGGCCTTGAGAAAGCGCGTATTGGGCACATGGGGCCCCAAGCACATATCAACGTATTCTTGATGGTGATAAAGCGCCATTGATTCAACGTCAGTCAGGTTTTCGACCAACTCGACTTTGTAGTTCTCGCCGCGCTCACGAAATAGCTGCAGCACTTCAAAGCGTGGCGTCACCTTTTTTATGACGTCGTATTCTTGATCAATGAGCTCGGCCATGCGCTGCTCGATGCGCTCTAAGTCTTCGGGGTGGAAGCCAGCGTCATAGCGAATGTCGTAATAAAACCCCTCTTCAATCACCGGGCCAATGGCCATTTGCGCTTCGGGGTAGAGCTGCTTAATCGTTTGCCCAAGCAAGTGACAGCAAGAATGGCGAATAATCTCTAGGCCTTCAGGGTCTTTTGGCGTAATGATTTGCAGCTGCGCATCGGCCTCGATACGGTCGGTTGCATCCACTAAATCGCCATTGACCCGACCGGCCACGGTGGCTTTCGCCAGCCCCGGGCCAATGTCAGCGGCCACGTCAAGCACAGTCACCGCGTCAGCAAAGTCGCGTTGACTGCCATCAGGAAGGGTAATTCGGGGCATATACGGACTCCACAGTGGTGACCCATACCAAAGGCCACATGCCTATTCGACGATAAATTTGGTAGGCACGAGTGGACTCGAACCACCGACCCCCACCATGTCAAGGTGGTGCTCTAACCAGCTGAGCTACGCGCCTGTTACCAGAGCGCAGAGTATAGCGGGATTAGTTGGCGTTGCCAAAGGGAGAAATATCACGGGTGCTCCGGGTGCCGTCGCCTAATCCCCAGACGCGCACCGCCCTACCAGCGCGCAAACCGTTAACTGTTCTGCTAGATTAAAAGCTTGCACAACAGGGGCGCCCACGAATAGTGGGCTGAGAGGCACCCTTGGAACCTGACCCGGGTCATGCCGGCGTAGGGAGTTGGCGGCATTGAGCCCGCAAGCAACCCGTCAGCGTGACAAGCCCTCGCCCCCCACAATGGTGATATTGGGAGAAGGGCTATGCAGTTACCGATCGACGAACAAACCATCCTCATTACCGGCGCTGCCCGCGGCCTGGGCGCCGCCATTGCCAGGGCCTTTGCTCAACAAGGGGCGAGCATTGCCATTAACTACTATCGCAGCAAGCAGGCCGCCGAAGCCCTAGCCACCGAATTAGGGCCGAAGGCCAAGGCCTTTCAAGCGGATATTCGCGATGTGCGCGCCGTTCACGCCATGGTCGCTGACATCGAAGCCACCTTAGGTCACCCCACCACACTAGTGCACAACGCACTCAACGACTTTGTCTTTAACGGCGATGAGCGCAAGCGACTCACTGACATGCGCCTCGATGACTTCACGAATCAAGCGTCGGTTGCCGTGGGCGGTGCGCTGAACTGCATTCAAGCCATGCAGCCCGCTTTTGCTGCGCACAAAGGCGGTCGTGTCATCACCATAGGGACCAACTTGTTTCAAAACCCCGTCGTTCCATACCATGATTACACCGCCGCTAAGGCCGCATTAATGGCGCTCACGCGCACCGCGGCCAAAGAACTCGGCCCCGATGGCGTCACCGTTAATATGGTGGCCGGTGGACTGTTACGCACAACGGATGCGAGCGCAGCCACCCCGGGGTTTGTATTTGACTTAATCGCCGAGCAAACCCCATTGGGTCATGTCACCACGCCGGCCGAGCTCGCCGATGCGGTCTTGTTTTTCGCTTCGCCGTGGGCGCGTGCGGTGACCGGCCAAACGCTCGTTGTTGATGGCGGCTTGGTGACTGACTAGCTAGGCGCGACCTTAATGAGTTTTCGCGAGCGCGTGTCCTCATTGCAACCCGATCACGTGCAAGCGATTATTACGCCCAACTGACAACAATCACTGGGGTAACAATGGACGGCACGCTGGCAATTGCAGCCAATAATCTGACTTCACCGATTATTTTGTTTTTTATTCTCGGTGTGGCCGCGGCGTTTGCGCGTTCTGATTTGTCTATTCCCGAAGCCATTGCCAAGGGCTTATCGATTTACCTGCTGTTTGCCATCGGCTTTAAGGGCGGTGTGAGTGTTGCCGATCACGGCATTGATACCACCTTGGTGTTGTCCTTGCTGGCCGGCATGGTGCTGTCATTTTTATTGCCGGTGCTGGCGTTTGCGCTGCTGCGCGGGATGACCCGCCTTTCCACTATTGATGCCGCGGCAGTCGCCGGGCATTACGGGTCGATTTCGATTGTCACGTTTGTGGCCGCGACATCGGTTGCCACATCAGCTGGGCTTAACCCCGAGGGCTACATGGTTGCGGTCGCTGCGGTGATGGAAGCCCCAGCTATCCTGTCTGCGCTGTGGATTGTGGCGCGCTTTGGCAAGCAGTCAGCAGACATGGAAGAGGGGTTAATTCGCGAAATATTGCTCAATGGCTCAATTGTTTTGCTAGTCGGCGCCTTTGTGATTGGTTGGATCACCGGCGATGAGGGCATGCAAATGATCGCGCCGTTCATTCAAGCCCCATTCCAAGGGGTGTTGTGTTTGTTCTTACTGGATATGGGCTTAATTGCTGGGCGCGGCCTGCGCGAGGCCCGCTCAGTGCTCACGCCTGGGTTATTCGCATTTGGCGTGATTATGCCAGTGCTCGGCGCGGGCTTTGGGTTAGGCACCGGGATGCTATTAGGGCTTAGCCCAGGCGGTGTTCTACTGTTTATGACGCTAGCGGCATCGGCATCTTACATCGCAGTGCCTGCGGCAATGCGGGTCGCCCTGCCCGAAGCCAATCCGTCTATTTATCTAACGCTCTCGTTGGGGATTACCTTTCCGTTTAACTTAACGCTGGGCATACCGATTTATTTAGCGGTTGCCAACGCGTTGGCCGGAGGCTGAGCAATGCAGACCCACAAAGCGAAACGTGTCGACATTATTATTGAAGCAGTGATGGAAAAACGCCTAACAAACGCGCTGCATAAAGCCGAAGTCACTGGGTACACCGTCTTACCGGTATTAGCCGGATCGGGGCGATCAGGGCAATGGACCCGCGAAGGCGAAATCGGGCGTGCCGGCGGCATGGTCAACGTATCGTGCATCGTGCGCCCCGAACGCGTTGACCCGCTTTTAGATGCCGCGTTTGCCGTGGTTGAGCGACATATTGGTGTGGTGAGTGTGGTTGATTGCGAAGTACTGCGTGCTGAACGCTTTTAGGCGTTAAGCGGCTGAACGCGATAAACTCCCTAGAATAATTATTAACGCGGAGAGAGTGCATGAGTGATCAAGCGCGCACGGTATTTATCACCGGAGCAACATCGGGATTTGGTCGAGCCACCGCAAAGCGCTTTGCTGCTGCGGGTTGGCAAGTGGTTGCTAGCGGCCGTCGCACCGAGCGACTCACTGAATTAGCCAAAACATTAAGCGCCGCGGGCGCCAGCGTTCACACCATGACATTGGATGTGCGCGATGCCGAGGCGGTGCAAAAAGCCGTCGCTTCACTACCCGAGCAATTTGCGAAAATTGATTGTTTGGTGAATAACGCAGGCCTGGCCCTATCCCCTGACCCCGCGCAAAAAACCGCGCTTGAAGACTGGCACACCATGATTGACACCAACGTGACGGGTCTGGTGAACGTCACCCATGCGCTGCTCCCCACGCTAATCGCCTCAGGCCGTGGCGCGGCCATCGTTAACCTAGGCTCAGTGGCTGGGCAATGGCCTTATCCGGGCGGCCATGTGTATGGCGCGACCAAGGCATTCGTCGAGCAATTTGGCTACAACCTGCGTTGTGACCTGCTCGGCACGGGCGTTCGGGTGACTGATGTTGCGCCGGGGCTATCAGAGACTGAGTTCACATTGGTTCGCACCAAAGGCAATCAAGCCGCATCGGACAAGCTCTACGCGGGCACCGAACCGTTACAGCCTGAAGACATTGCCGAGCAGATTTTCCACGTGGCAACCCTGCCCGCGCACATCAACATTAATCGCATGGAAATTATGGCCACCCGACAAGCGTGGTCACCCTTTGCGATTGATCGCGACTAACCGGTATCCCGATCCGGTTCACCCAGCGCGTGACGCTGTAGGCGCTTAATTTCATCGCGCAGCTTGCCCGCCTCCTCAAATTCGAGGTTGCGGGCATGCTGATGCATTTGAGACTCCAGCGACTTAATCTTTTTCACCGCCTGCGCAGCCGTCAAATCAGCATAGGCGCGGGTTTGCTCAGCCACCTCGGCATAGTGCTCAGCGGTATCCGGCGCACCGGCCTCACCGCGCTGCATCACATCAGCAATCGCTTTGCGAATCCCCTGCGGTGTGATGCCGTGCTCGAGGTTGTAGGCGATTTGTTTTTCGCGCCGACGGTCGGTTTCATCGATAGCCCGACGCATCGATTCGGTCACGCTATCGGCGTACAAAATTGCTCGACCATTCACATGTCTTGCAGCTCGACCAATGGTCTGAATTAAAGAGCGCTCCGAGCGCAAAAACCCCTCTTTATCCGCGTCAAGAATGGCAACCATCGAGACTTCAGGAATATCCAAGCCCTCACGCAGCAAGTTAATTCCCACTAGCACATCAAATTCGCCAAGGCGCAGGTCGCGAATAATCTCGGTGCGCTCGACGGTATCAATGTCAGAGTGCAAGTAGCGCACCCGCACCCCATTTTCAGAGAGGTATTCGGTTAAATCCTCGGCCATTCGCTTGGTGAGCGTGGTGATTAACACGCGGTCACCGGCTTCACTGCGTTCGCGAATTTCACCCAACACATCGTCAACCTGACTACCGGCCGGGCGGATCTCCACCGCCGGGTCCACCAACCCGGTCGGCCGAACCACCTGCTCCGCCACAACAGCGGCATGCTTTTGCTCATAAGGCCCTGGCGTGGCTGATACATACACGCGCTGGGGCGCAATTTGATCAAACTCCTCAAACTTCAGCGGGCGATTATCCAATGCCGACGGCAGTCGAAACCCGTACTCAACAAGCGTTTCCTTGCGCGCACGATCTCCCCGGTACATACCGCCGACTTGGCTGACGGTGACGTGCGATTCGTCAACAAACAGCATGGCGTCGTCGGGCACGTAGTCAAACAAGCACGGTGGCGGCTCGCCTGGCCCACGCCCGGACAAATAACGCGAATAGTTTTCGATGCCGTTGCAATAACCCAGCTCATGCATCATCTCTAAGTCAAAGCGTGTGCGCTGCTCTAGGCGTTGCGCTTCGAGCAAGCGGCCAGCGTTGCGCAATTGCTCAAGCCGCTCAACAAGCTCAATTTTGATCTTCTCAACAGCGTTGAGCACGGTCTCGCGCGGCGTGACGTAGTGTGATTTAGGATAGATGGTCAGCCGTGGCACCCGGCGCAGCACTTCGCCAGTGAGTGGATCAAACCACGCCAAGCTTTCTACCTCATCATCAAATAGCTCAACACGTACTGCCTCATCTTCGGATTCCGCCGGAAAGATATCGATGACATCACCCCGGGCACGATAGGTGCCGCGCGAGAAATCATGATCGTTGCGGGCATATTGCAGCTGCGCTAACCGACGTAAAATTTGCCGCTGATCGATGGTCGCGCCCCGCTCGAGCTCCAAGACCATTTTTAAATACGCACTCGGGTCGCCCAAGCCATAAATCGACGACACCGAGGCAACAATCACGGTATCGCGTCGCTCAACGATCGCTTTGGTAGCGGAGAGGCGCATTTGCTCAATGTGCTCGTTGACCGAGGAGTCTTTTTCGATAAACGTATCAGACGAGGGCACGTAGGCCTCGGGCTGGTAGTAATCGTAATACGAGACAAAATACTCAACCGCATTGTCCGGAAAGAACGCCTTCATCTCTCCGTACAGCTGGGCGGCCAGCGTTTTATTCGGCGCTAAAATAACCGCGGGGCGTTGTTCTTGAGCAATTAAGCTCGCCATGGTGAAGGTCTTACCCGAGCCGGTCACGCCCAACAGTGTTTGGTGGTCATGGCCAGCCTGTAGACTGGCGGCAAGGCTAGCGATCGCGGTGGGCTGATCACCCGCGGGCTTAAAATCACTTTTTAGAACAAATTCAGGTCGCGGTTCGCTCATAGTGGTTCAGGCCCCTGTGGGTTTGGCGTATCATTAGCATTAAGAAAATCAGGTAGTGGAGATAGTTTGTGGATATTCAACTTGCCGAGCGTGTAAAACGCGTCAAGCCCTCGCCAACCATGGCCGTTACCGCCAGAGCCGCCGAAATGCGCGCCGCCGGTCATGACATTATCGGCCTGGGAGCCGGCGAACCCGATTTTGATACCCCTGATCATATCAGCGCAGCGGCCATTGACGCGATTCATGATGGCCAAACCCGCTACACCGCGGTGGACGGCAGTGCTGCGCTTAAACAAGCCATTCAGTCGAAGTTCGCGCGCGAAAACGGCCTGGATTTTGAGCTCAACCAAATCTTAGTCTCCTCGGGTGCAAAACAAAGCCTCTACAACCTCTTTAGTGCCGTTTTAGATGCCGGCGACGAAGTGGTGATCCCGGCGCCCTATTGGGTGTCTTATCCCGATATGGCCTTACTGGCCGATGCGGTGCCGGTGGTGATTGAAGCGGATCAATCACAGCGCTTTAAAATCACGCCCGCGCAGCTTGAGGCGGCCATCACTGAGCGCACACGCATTGTCGTGCTCAATAGCCCATCCAACCCCACCGGGGTGGCGTATAGCCATGCCGAATTCGAGGCACTGGGTGAGGTACTGCGCCGCCATCCCCACGTCCTTATCGCCAGCGATGATATTTATGAGCACATTCTTTGGACCGACGAGGGATTTGCGAATATCGCTATGGTTTGTCCTGACCTGTTGCCACGCACCGTGGTGGTCAATGGGGTGTCCAAAGGCTACGCCATGACCGGTTGGCGCATTGGTTATGCAGCGGGCCCGGCCAACGTGATTGCGGCGATGAAAAAGATCCAGTCGCAAAGTACCTCCAACGCCAGCTCGATCTCGCAAGCCGCCTCGGTTGCAGCCTTAAACGGCGATCAGTCGGTCATCGCCCCCATGGTTAAAGCGTTTCGTGAACGCCACGATTATGTCGTAAAGCGATTGAATGCCATGCAGGGTGTGCGTTGCATTGAAGGGGATGGCACCTTCTACGCCTATCCCGATGTCAGCGAGGCGATCGCGTCAATTGAGACGGTCAGCAGCGATACCGAGTTGGCTGAATATCTGATTAGTGAGGCCAATGTGGCGTTAGTGCCCGGAACCGCCTTTGGCTTACCGGGGCATTTGCGCTTGTCGTTTGCCACGAGCATGGACAATTTAGAAAAAGCGATGGACCGTCTTGAGACGGTTTTTGGTCGCCGCTAGGCAGTCCGCCTCGATGCCCCGTCGGTTGACGGCGGGGCTGAAATCGCTACACTACGCGGTCTGTTACACAGGTTATTCCCCGGTAGCTCAGCGGTAGAGCGAGTGACTGTTAATCACTGGGTCGGCGGTTCGAATCCGTCCCGGGGAGCCA
>CAJXMZ010000012.1 GCA_913056315.1 uncultured Ectothiorhodospiraceae bacterium | reverse complement strand
CAATACGACACCCAGTTCCACGCATCGAACTCTGGCTCATCGCTCGCATCCAACTTCACTTGGACCTCGTCAGCTAATAGCCGCAACATAAACCAAACTTGTTTTTGGCCAATGCAGGCCGGGCGCTGCCGGCGTCTGACTAAATGCGTGGGTAAGCGATAGCGCAACCAGCCCTTGGTGGCACCCAGCACGGCCACATCGGCAGGCTGCAGGCCCACCTCTTCATTGAGCTCGCGATACAATGCAGCCTCAGGACTTTCGTTACGCTGAATTCCGCCCTGCGGGAATTGCCAGGCATCCTGACCAATGCGCCGCGCCCATAGAAGCTGGCCGCTATCATTGGCGAGGATAATGCCGACATTCGGGCGAAAACCCTTTGAATCAATCACTGAGTTTTACAAACCTATAATGCTGTTGTGCTGCATTCTTCCACATAGCAGAATCCTCCGGCAATCGACTGATCAAGGAAACCGCCGTGCAATTGGCTATTTTTGACCTCGACAACACGCTGCTCGGTGGCGATAGCGATTACCTGTGGGGGCAATACCTCATTGCGCAAGGCGCCGTTTCAGCGCTTGAGCACGAGAGCCAAAACCGTCGCTTTATGCGCGAATACGAAGCCGGCCAGCTGGATATTGCCACGTTTTTAGCCTTCGCCTTGCAACCGCTCGCCGATAACGACTACGACACGCTTTGTCGCTGGCGTCAGGACTTTATTGCCCAACACATTGAACCGCGGGTGCTGCCGGCCGCCCAAGCGCTGGTTGAGCAGCATCGTCGCCGCGGCCATACCCTAATGATTATTACCGCCACCAATCGATTTGTAACCGAGCCGATCGCCGAGCGCTTTGGCATTCCGTACTTGTTAGCCACCGAACCGGAAATCATCGACGGCGCGTTTACCGGCCGGCACACCGGTACGCCGACATTTCAGGCGGGCAAAATTCACGCTTTGCAGGCTTGGCTCGATGCCGCGGGCAAGCAGACCGACGCGACGCACTTCTATAGTGACTCGCACAATGACTTACCCCTGCTAGACCACGTCGACCACCCGGTGGCAGTTGACCCTGACGCAACGCTTAAAGCGGCGGCCCAAGCCAACCACTGGCCGATCATCACCCTGCGCAACGGCGATCAACCGCAACCCCTTAAAGGAGACAACCAATGATTTCAGCCCACGCCCCGCGCTTAATGGCGCTTGTAGTCGCCGCCGCCATGAGCGTGCTGGTTAGCACGCAAGCCGGCGCACAAACCCTGCGCATTGAGAATGTTTGGGCGCGGGCCACTGCCCCGGGCCTGCCGACTGGCGCGGTGTATTTCGACATCATTAACCCCAGTAACCGCGGTGATCATTTGGTGGGGGTTCGCACCGAGCGCGCACCGCGCGCTGAACTCCACCAAACCATCGAATCCGGTGGCAATAGCCGTATGCAACACACCCCACGGGTGCGCATCCCGGCCAACGATCGCGTGCATTTTGCCCCGGCCGGGCGCCATGTCATGTTGATGGGGCTAACCCAAGCACTCACTGAGGGTGAGCAATTTAGCCTGACGTTAGTGTTTGAAGACGCCGGCCCGCGCCCGATTAGCGTCCCGGTCTTACCACCGACCGCCATGAGCGCTGATCACAGCCACTGAACTGATGAGTTGGCGTGAAATACTGTTACGTCGGGTACTGCTGGCACTGGCGTTGGTATTTGTGGGCTTGGGCAGTCTGGGGGCGGTGTTACCGCTCTTACCGACCACGCCTTTTTTGCTGCTGGCCGCCGCCTGTGCCTCACGGGCCTCGCCTGCTTTGCATGCCTGGCTCTACAGCCACCGCCATTTTGGCCCGTTACTGCGCAGTTGGCGCGATCATCGAGCGATTCCCCGCCGGGCCAAAATCACCGGCGTTGTGCTCATCGCCATGAGCTGGACGTATATGTGGCTAACCCTGCCCTCACTGAATCTGCGCTTAATGCTAAGCGCCATGATGGTCATCGGCATACTCTTTTTAACCACGCGCCCGAGTGGGCCACGCCCCGGCAGTCAAAACCCGCCGTCAGCGCCCGGTGATGGCAGCGACAACGAATAGCCCCAGCACACACAGTAAGGCCGCGGACCAAACCATGCTACGAAGCCCCGGGCGATCCTTAATATATGACCCGCCATAGCCGATACGAAACAGCACAAAACCCACCGCCAGCGCGTCAATGAGCGTCTGATTGGCTTGCAGCTGATGGGCGATAATCACCGCGGCAAAAAACCCCGGTAGCGCCTCGTAGGTGTTGAGTTGGGCCCAGTGCGCACGCTGGCGAGACCCCTCCAACTGCTGGAGCCACTCACGCGGCCGGGCGTTGTCATACCCCCCTTGCGATTTAGCGATGCCCGCAAACACCATGGGCATTAAGATCATAATCACCACCATCCAATACGCTAGGGTCATGAGCTGGATCCTTCGACAAGCGCGCGAACCGCGCGGTGAGCAATATCCGGGCGCATAAAATGCCCCGACCAATGAATCAAGGCGGCCAAATCGTAAGCGGCTTTTTGCGCCGCCAAAATATCCTCGCCCAGGGCGCAGGCACACAGCACACGACCGCCCGCGGTCACCACCTGATCGGCTTGGTTAAAAGCCGTACCGGCGTGAAAGACTTTGCCCGGCTGCGCGGCGGCCGCATCTAACCCATGGATGACATGGCCGCGGTCATAGGCATGCGGATAGCCACCGGCGGCCAACACCACCCCGACGCACGGACGCGGATCCCAGCGCACGGTGTGCTGGGCGAGCGTGCCATTGAGCGCCGCACTAAACAGTTCAACCGGGTCACTGGCTAAGCGCATCATAATGGGCTGGGTTTCGGGGTCACCCAAGCGCACATTAAATTCGAGCACTTGCGCATCCCCACTGCCGTCAATCATTAAACCGGCATATAAAAACCCAGAATAGCCTCGGCCTTCGGCGACTAACCCGCGCACCGTGGGGTGAATGATGCGCTCAAGCACCTGCGCGTGAACGGCATCGGTGAGCACCGGGGCCGGGGAATACGCGCCCATGCCACCGGTATTAGGGCCTTGATCATCGGCGTCACGGGCTTTGTGGTCTTGCGATGAGGCCAGCGGCACCACCGTCTCGCCATCAACCAAGGCAATAAAGCTGGCCTCTTCGCCCACCAGATAGTCTTCTACCACGATGCGCGCGCTGGCCTGCCCAAACGCCCCACCGAGCATTTCCTCAGCGGCCAGCAATGCCTCGTCCAAGGTCATGGCAACCGTGACACCTTTACCCGCCGCCAGCCCATCGGCTTTCACCACCAGCGGTGCGCCATGATCTGCGATATAGGCCCGCGCTGCCTCTAAATCGGTAAAGGTTTGAGCGCGCGCGGTGGGAATGTCATGACGGGTTAAGAAGTCTTTGGCGAATGCCTTTGAGGCTTCAAGCTCGGCGGCCAATCGCCCCGGGCCCAAACACGGCAGACCGGCTTGGGTAAACGCATCGACAATCCCTTCGGCCAGCGCGGCCTCCGGGCCGACCACGGTGAGCCCAATATCCAAGCGCCGGGCGCTATCGCGCAGCGCATCAATGTCTTCAGCGCCGACATTTAAATTCTCGATATTAGGCTCAAGCGCCGTGCCCGCATTGCCTGGGGCAACATAGACTCGCTGAGCCTGCGGCGAGCGGGCAAGTCGCCACGCTAGCGCATGCTCGCGACCGCCATTGCCTACAACCAAAATATTCATGCCTGTCCTTGTTTGCGGTTAATGGCGAAAATGCCGCATGCCGGTAAAGACCATGGCCATGCCATGGGCGTCGGCCGCGGCAATCACTTCATCATCGCGCATCGACCCACCGGGCTGAATAATCGCGCGCACGCCGGCCTCAGCCGCTTGATCAATGCCATCGCGAAACGGAAAAAACGCATCAGAAGCCAATACCGACCCCACCAGCGATAAGCCCGCGTCTTCGGCCTTGCGCACGCCAATACGCGCGCTATCGACCCGACTCATTTGCCCGGCGCCAATGGCCAACGTCCGGCCTTCACGGCCATACACAATGGCATTGGATTTCACGTACTTCGCCACCCGCCAAACAAAATCTAGCTCTTGTGTGAGCGCGGCATCAACGCCGGCTTGGGTGACACACTGAAGCCCCGACTCGGTGCCAATGGCTTGATCATCGTCTTGCACCAGCAAGCCACCGCCCACGGGCTGCAGACGCCATGTGGCCGCGGAGGTGGGTGCGCTGGGCATTTGCAGCACCCGGACATTGGGTTTTTGCGCCAACGCCGTGAGCGCCGCATCGCTAAAGCCCGGCGCCAACACCACTTCAACAAACTGACGCTGCACAATGGCGCTGGCCGCCTCGGCATCGAGCCCTTGGTTAAACGCAATAATGCCGCCAAACGCCGAGGTGGGGTCGGTGGCAAAGGCCAGCTCATAGGCTTTGGCCAAGCCCTCGGCTGTACCCACGCCACAGGGGTTGGCGTGTTTAACGATGACGCAGGCCGGTTGGCTAAACGCACTCACACAAGCCCACGCCGCATCGGCATCGACTAGATTGTTGTATGACAACGCCTTGCCCTGACGACTTTGGTAGTGCGCAAACGCCCCCTCGGGGGCATTGGTGTCGCGGTAAAAGGCCGCGCGCTGATGCGGGTTTTCGCCATAGCGTAAGTCGTCGACTTTTTGCCATGCGCCGTTGAACTGACCCGGAAACACGCTTGGGGCCGGTGGCTCATCGGCAGGCGATTGCGCCGAGAGGTATTGGCTAATGGCCGCATCGTAGCGCGCCACGTGATTAAACGCCGCCACGCTTAGCGCAAAACGTTGACTGGCATCCAACCCCTGGTTGGCTTGCAGCGCGGCAATAACCTCGGGGTATTGGTCGGGGTCGGTGACCACGCCAACGCCGGCGTAGTTTTTAGCCGCAGCGCGCAGCATAGCCGGCCCACCGATATCGATATTTTCAATCGCCTGCTCAAGGCTGCAATCGGGGTTGGCGACGGTTTGCTCGAAGG
Organism: uncultured Ectothiorhodospiraceae bacterium; assembly: GCA_913056315.1. Lineage (GTDB taxonomy): Bacteria > Pseudomonadota > Gammaproteobacteria > Nitrococcales > Nitrococcaceae > Spiribacter. Next base: position 22,906 of record CAJXMZ010000012.1, on the reverse strand, counting down.
GATAGAGATTGACCACAAGCAAATCAATCGGGGCGATATGGTGTTCGGCCATAACCGCTTCATCATCGCCGCGCCGGCCCAGCAGGCCACCATGAATCGTGGGGTGGAGGGTTTTAACCCGGCCGGCCATGATTTCGGGAAAGCCGGTGTGCTCGCTGACCTCGGTCACGGCCAATCCGGCTTTGCGCAGTTGTTGGGCGGTGCCCCCGGTCGAGAGAATTTCTGCGCCAATGTCGGCTAGCGCGTGCGCCAGCGGCTCAAGCCCAGTTTTATCAGAAACACTAATTAATGCTCGGCGCACCGGCATCGATGGGGCCGCAGCCTTCATGAATCACTCCGTGGCGGGTTTTTAACTCTCGAGGCCGTATTGGCGTAGTTTTTTGCGCAAGGTGCCGCGGTTAATCCCCAGCGCATCGGCCGCGCGGGTTTGATTGCCACCGCACTCGCGCATAACCACTTCAAATAGCGGCGCTTCGGCCTGTTCAATCACCATGCGATACAGATCAACACAAGAATGGCCGTCTAACTGCGCGAAATAATCGGCGAGTGTGTCCTGCACGCAGGCCCGAATGGGGCCGACGCCTGGGGCATCTTGTGAGGAGTCAATCGCCATCGTATCCATCCTTCGCCGGAGAGTCGTTGATCATAACGACAACGCCGCGTCCATTAAAGCGCTATGCGCCGTCCATCTAATCGTACCCAATCATCCTGTGCCACCGCCGGGCCAAATTGAACGCCCGGGGTGTAGGCCTGCCGAACGCTTTGCGCCTGTTCGCTGAGCAATCCTGCCAGCGTTAAGCGGCCATCCACCGCCAGCGCGGCCAGTAGCGCAGGCGCAAGCTCGCATAAAATGCCCGCCAAAATATTCGCCATCACCCAATCCGCCTGGGGCAACGGCGCATCGATATCAGCCACTGTGAGTCGGTCGGCCACCCCATTACGCTGGGCATTGTCTTGCGTGGCCAAGCGAGCCTGCGGGTCATTATCGATGGCAATCACCGAATCTGCGCCCAAGCGCAAAGCGGCAATAGCCAATAATCCCGAGCCACAGCCATAATCAATCACTCGCTGACCCACCGGCGGCTGCGCGGCCAGCGCTTCAAGACATAGCGCCGTGGTCGGGTGGGTGCCGGTACCAAACGCCAAGCCCGGATCAAGAAACACATTCACCGCCCCAGCAGCTGGCGCGGGCGTGCCATGCGGCACCACCCACAACTGCTCACCAAAGCGTTGCGGCTGAAAGTGCGCAAGCCACGCGCGCTCCCAGGGCTGATCGGCAAGCGCCTGCCAGCGCAACCGCGCTGGCGGCTGGCCTAACGCCTCGACCAGTGCCGCTTCAACGGCCACCGGGTCGACGCTTTGTTCAAATAACGCCGACCCGTGCACGTGATCCCAAAGCTGGGTTTGCCCCGGCGCTGGCTCGAGCACCGCATCGCTACCCGGCGCCTGCGCCCAAGTCACCGCGTTCGCCCCCATCGCTTCGAGCGCAGCCTCCGCCAGACCGGTACGCGGTGCGGCAATGGCAAACTCGACCTGCTGCCAGGCCATGGCTATCGGTGTTCGCCAGGCTGCCAGAGCACATCGCCGCCAGCCTCACGGTTGGCATCACGGGCGAGGACGAATAAATAATCGGATAGGCGATTAATGTATTGCGGCACCACTTCGTTAATTGGTGTGTGCACTGCAAGCTCAGCAATATCGCGCTCAGCCCGGCGTGCCACCGTGCGGGCATGATGCAAGTGGGCAGCCGCCGGGCTGCCCGCGGGCAGGACAAACGAGCGCAACGGCTCCAGATGCGCATTCACCGCATCAATGGCTTGCTCGAGCCACTCGACTTGGCCCTCAACCACGCGCAATGGCTCGTAGGGTGGGTCGTCGACTTCGGGCGTGCACAAATCCGCGCCAACATCGAATAAGTCATTTTGAATACGGGCCAGCCCCTGATCGAGCTCGCCGGCGGCATGCAATCGGCAAATGCCCAGCACCGCATTGAGCTCATCAATGGTGCCAAACGCGGTAACGCGGGCATCGGTTTTGGCAACACGGGTGCCATCGCCCAGGCCTGTTTGACCGGTATCGCCGGTGCGGGTGTAGATGCGGGTGAGTTTAACCACGCCGACTAACCGTTTACGCGTGCGACAGAATCGTGGATTTCGGCAACCGCGGCGTCATAGCCTTTCCAGCCATTGATCTTGACCCACTTGCCGGGCTCGAGATCTTTGTAGTGCTCAAAGAAATGGCTAATTTGCGCCAGCAATAGCGGGGGCAGGTCTTCTGGGGCTTTGACGCCATCGTAAAGGGGCGTGAGTTTGCTAATCGGCACGCACAGCAGTTTGGCATCCTCGCCACTTTCATCCGCCATTTCCAATACCCCAATCGGGCGGCAACGAATCACCGACCCCACCGCGAGCGGGAACGGGGTAACAACCAACGCATCCAGCGGGTCACCGTCGCCACACAGGGTCTCGGGGATGTAGCCATAGTTGGCTGGATAGTGCATGGCGGTGCCCATGAACCGATCCACCATAATGGCGCCGGAGTCCTTGTCGACCTCGTATTTAATCGGGTCGGCGTTGGCGGGAATTTCAATAATAATGTTGACGTCGTCGGGCAGGCTCTTTCCTGCGGTGATGCCCTCGTAGGCCATGATGCTTGCGCTCCTGAATAGTTAAGTCGATTGAATGCAATTATACCCAGCCACCGGGCTGGGGTCAGTCCCCAAACGCCGGCAGTCGCCGCGCCACTCGCTCCCCGCGAATGCGCGCATAGTCAGGCAGCCCATCGCGATACGGCGGATAGTCCTCACCAGCAATGAGCGGACGCAAGTACTCCAGACAGGCCGGGGTGACAAAAAAGCCGCTCTCATCAATAAAGGCCGGCGGCATTTTGGCCTCGATATTGGCCACCGTCTCCAACGGGGTTTGGCCGATATGCCAGCGATAAGGCGCGCTCGACTCGCGCACAATCGTTGGCATCACCGCGTTATGGCCATCCAAAGCCAACTCCACCGCGGCTTTGCCCAGCGCGTAGGCCTGTTCGACATCGGTGGCTGAAGCAACGTGGCGGGCAGCGCGCTGCAAATAATCCGCAATGGCGTAGTGATATTTATAGCCCAACTCCGCCTTAATCATGGCCGCCACGGTTGGCGCGACGCCCCCCAGTTGCACGTGACCAAAAGCATCTTTGCTGCCCTGGTCGGCAAGAAATTGTCCGTCCGCGGTTTTAACCCCTTCCGAAACCACTACCACGCAATAACCAAACTGCTCGACGCTGGTTTTGACCTGCGCCATGAAGCGGGCTTGATCGAGGGGGACTTCTGGCAATAACACCACATGCGGGGGGTCGCTGGGCTGGTCTTTGGCGAGCGCCGAGGCCGCGGCAATCCAACCCGCGTGCCGGCCCATGGTCTCGAGAATAAAAACTTTGGTGGAGGTCTTTGCCATGGAGGCCACATCAAGCCCAGCTTCGCGCGTGGCGATGGCGGTGTATTTGGCCACCGAACCAAAACCTGGACAGGTATCGGTGATCGGTAAGTCGTTATCCACCGTCTTGGGCACGCCGATACAGGTGATCGGATAGCCCATCGACTCACCCAGCTGCGAGACTTTGTGCGCGGTGTCTTGCGAATCACCGCCGCCGTTATAGAAAAAATAGCCAATATCATGCGCCCGAAACACTTCAATTAAGCGTTCGTATTCGGCGCGATTTTCATCTAGGCCTTTGAGTTTATAGCGCGCCGAGCCAAACGCCCCACCGGGGGTATGCCGCAACGCGGCAATGGTCTGCGCCGACTCCGCAGCGGTATCGATCAAATCTTCGTGCAGGGCGCCCAAAATGCCATTGGCGCCGGCATAAACAGTGCGAATGTGCTCAGGATGCGCGCGGGCGGTTTCAATCACCCCGCAGGCACTGGCGTTAATCACCGCGGTCACCCCGCCGGACTGAGCGTAAAAAGCGTTCTTTGCAGCCATCCTCGACAGACCCCCTCCGATAATCAGGCGCTAGTCTAGCAAGGCTAACGGGGTTTGCCTCCCCGGCCAGTGCAGCGCACGCCGGCTCACAAGACGTCAGCGCCTTGAGCGCGTAGTATTTGGGCCATTATTTGGTATTGATTAGGCAGTGCATATCTATGTTGCAAAGCGGGCTCATCCAACGCTTCTTGGCCATCGCCACCCTGCGCGCAGGGCCTGAGGATCTCCCCTATTCGCCGCGTTTGCTTGGTTTAGCGATTACGCTGACCGCCGCGCTGAACATTCCCGTCATTCAACAATATTCGCCCGAGGCCCGGCCGTTTCTGCAGATTGCGCTCATGGTGGGTTATAACGCCGCGTTTTTGGGCGCTGCCCTCGCGCTGCGCGGGCATGGCCAACGCTTTATGCAAACGGCTACAGCGCTGTTTGGCTGTGATGCGATTATTTCGCTGGCCGCCTTGCCGGTGCTGTTAATCATTGGCGCCCCGGGCGAGGCCAACGCCACCGCGGCCTTTGCTTTTTTTGCGCTACTCATTTGGAACATCGCGGTGGTTAATCACATTTTGCGCTCGGCGCTGAGCTTAAGCGGCGTGTTGAGCTTTGGTATCACGCTACTCTATGTCTTTGGCGCGAGTCTGTTTGTGCGCGCGGTCACGGGCGCATGAGCCATGTGCACATTTTAGGCATTGGCGGGACATTTATGGCCGGCTTGGCGGTGATCGCCAAAGCCGCCGGGCACCAGGTTACCGGCCAAGATGGCCCACTGTATCCGCCGATGAGCGAGGTGCTCGCCAACGCCAATATTGACGTTATTGCCAGCGACCAACCCAATGCCGCACTGGCTAGCGCCGATCAAGTCATTATTGGCAACGCCCTCACGCGTGGCCACCCCAGCGTCGAGGCCGTACTTGATCGCGGCCAGCCCTATACCAGTGGACCTGCCTGGTTGGCCGAGCATGTGCTGCACGATCGCTGGGTCATCGCCGTGGCGGGAACGCACGGCAAAACCACCACGGCCAGCCTAATTGCGTGGCTACTCGAATCAGCTGGGCTCAACCCCGGGTTTTTAATTGGCGGGCAGCCGGGTAATTTCGATACGGCCGCGCGTTTGGGCGATGCGCCGTTTTTTGTGATTGAAGCCGATGAGTACGACACCGCCTTTTTTGATAAGCGCGCGAAGTTTGTGCACTTTCACCCCAATACTGTCGTACTCAATAACCTGGAATACGACCACGCCGATATTTACCCGGATTTGGCCGCCATTGAGCAGCAGTTTCACCATTTAGTGCGCACAGTGCCCAGCCAAGGCGGCGTGATTGTTAATGCAGATGCGCCCGCGCTAGAACGGGTGATGGCGGCTGGCTGTTGGTCACGGCGCATTGATTTTGGCCAGCAGGCCCAAGGCCCCGGGCAAGTCACGCGAAGCGGCAACGCCTGGCAGCTGGGCAATCAACCCTACACGCCGCCGCTTGCCGGTGCGCACAACGCCATGAACACCGCTGCAGCCCTGTTGGCCGCGCGTGATGCCGGTGTGCCGTTGGCGCAAAGCATCGGCGCATTGGCTGATTTTGCCGGTGTGCGGCGACGGCTTGAGTGGGTGGGCGAGGCTCAAGGTATCAGCGTTTTTGATGACTTTGCCCACCACCCCAGCGCGATTTCGGCCACCCTGAGCGCGCTGCGCGAGGGCACGCACAGCGGGCGCTTGCTGGCCGTCATCGAACCACGTTCAAACACCATGAAAATGGGTGTGCACGCCGATACCCTCGCCCACGCACTCGCTGAGGCCGATCAGGTGTTTGTGCTTGCCGAGCCGACATTGAATTGGGATATTAATGCCGCATTACGCCCATTGGGCGACGCGGTGACCAGTGCCCCCGATGTATCGAGCCTAGTCAGCGCCGTTAGCGCCTACGCCCAACCCAATGACCGCGTCGTGGTGATGAGCAACGGCGCCTTTGGCGGCATTCATCAGCGCTTGCTCGATGCCTTTAACAACAACGGAGCTTTGGCATGAACCACGCCCCCATCACGCTTGCCATCACCGGCGCCTCGGGCGGGTTGTATGGACTGCGTTTGCTCGAGTGCCTGCTGCATGCGGGCCGGCCGGTGTATGGCTTAATCTCCGAAGCCGGGCGGCTGGTGTTGAAAATGGAAAACGACATTGCCCTGCCGAGCCGACCGGCCGATATGGCCGCGGCATTGAGCGAGCGCTTTAACGCCGCTGAAGGGCAGCTGTCTATCTTTGGGCCCAAAGCCTGGACCGCGCCGGTGGCCTCAGGCTCAGGCGCGCCCCGGCAAATGGTGGTTTGCCCCTGCACCACCGGCACGTTGGGGCGGATTGCCGCGGGCACCAGCGAAGCGCTCATTGAGCGCGCCGCCGATGTGGTCATTAAAGAGCGCGGCGATCTGATTTTGGTACCGCGCGAAACGCCGCTGTCACCGATTCATCTGGAGAATATGCTCAAACTCAGCCGCATGGGCGTGGTCATGCTGCCGGCCAATCCAGGCTTTTATCACCGCCCCACCGACATCGCCGGCGTGGTGGATTTTGTCATTGCGCGCATTCTTGATCGCTTAGGCATTGATCAAGGCCTAATCCCTGCGTGGGGCGAATAACGGCACGCGCTGTGCGTTGGTTTGTAGTTGCGCGCGCGCAGCCGGGCCGCTTAGCAAGGCGTTCACTTCAGCCGCTGTGGCGTGCCGCCGCGCAAACCGAGGCAATAACACCCCGCCGCGAATGCGCTCATGTTCAAGGCTTAACACCCACGCGCTGGCTTGGGGCGCTTGAGCTTGCTGCCACGCCCGCAACACCCACCGGCTGCGCTGCGCGGCATCAATTTGCACCCACACCACTGCTGGCAATCGGCCTTGATGAAAGCGCGGCAACACTGGTAAGCGCGCAGGCGAAGGCTGTGGGCTAACCCAACGCAAGGCGGTTTGCCAGCGCCAGGGCAACGGGGCCTGCCAGCGTTGTGCAAAACCCGCGGGGCGCTCGATGCCCGCCAGCCAATACGCCGCAATATCATCACGCGGTCCGGTTAAGCTCAAACGCTGGTCCGCCCAAGCGCTGGGCGCGAGACCCTGGGTCACACTGGGCCATTGCTCAATGACCGCGCGCTCGGGATAGTTAGAACGCGGGTCGGGCCATTGCCAGGCTTGGGTCAATCCCGCGCCAAGCAATAACACCAGCATTGATGCGACCACCGGGCGGGCGTTTTTCACCGGTCCATCCACCCGCTTAGCCCCAGCGCGGCCGGCTAATGCCGGCAAGGCGCCCAACACCACACCCAAACCCGCTCCCGCCAGCGTATCCAAAGGCCAGTGCACGCCTAACACCACCCGCGAACCGCTCACCCCAACGACCAAGGCGATACCCAGCGCTAACCCGAGTTTGGCCGCCTGCGCTCGCCGATACGGCCAAGCCGGCCAACAGCACACCCACGCTGTCACCAATGCGGCGATGCCTGTGGCATGGGCACTCGGAAAGGCCGCAGAAAACGCGGCAAGCTGAGTTAAATCATTCGGCCGGGGCAGGGCCACTAGGGGTTTAAGGCCATAAGCCAGCGCAAGACTCAAACCCACGCCCAACAACACCAAGCCGGCACGCTGGGTTTGCTGCGCGCGCCACAAAATTGCAGCCAACGACAGGGTCGCAAGGGTAATGGGTAATCCGCCCCCCAGTTGGGTCACACGCCAAGCTAAGGTTTGTAGCCAAGGGCTGCGCTGGGCATCCGCGAACGCCACCCAGCCCTGCTCCCAACCCAGTGGCAACCACGGCTGAGTCGCCGCGAAGCCGGTGGCGAGTGTGACCAATAAGCCCGACCACCACAGCCAACCCCGCCGATAGCGCAACGCCCGCAAGGCCGCATGCACCGGCTGCCATAACGCTCGCCAACGGCTGGCCGGTGGCCGGCGGCCCAATGAGCGCGCTAAGCGACTGCCCGCGAGACGCAACGGCCGATCAATCCACCGCAACAAACCGCGCAGCAAGAAAAACCCACCAAACAAGACCACCAGCCAGGCCATTAAACGCCCCACCACTTCAACGGCGAGCAAAAGCGAGGCACCAAAGACAACGCCTGGCAGTAAGTACGCCGGGCCCCAAACGAGTGCCGAACTGATATTGGCGAATAAAAACCGGCCCGGTGGCATGCCCAGCATGCCCACCACCGCCGGAATGACTGGGCGTACCGGACCAACAAACCGACCGATCACCACACTTTTGCCGCCGTGGCGCTGAAATAGCGCCTCGGCGCGTTGCAGGGCACCGGGGTAGCGACGAATCACGGGTAAATCACGCAGCTGGTCGCGGTAATGACGGCCCAGCCAATAGCTCAGCCCATCCCCCACAACCGCCCCGCCAATCGCCCATGCCAGCATGGGCACAATCTCTAACTGACTGCCACCGACCGCGGCGCCCGCCATAAACATTAAAACCGCGCCGGGGACGAGCAAGCCGACAATCGCTAAGGATTCGGCTAAGGCAATCAGGCCAATGGCAAACCCCGCCCAAGCCGGATGGGCGGCAAGCCAAGTCAGTGCCGGGGCAACCGCGGCCTCAAGTCCATTCACAGATCAGCAAAAACGCGCTCAGCCGCTTCGAGCGTATGGCTTAGCGCCGCCTGATCATGCGCCGTGGAGACAAACCCGGCCTCAAAGGCCGACGGCGCTAAATACACACCGGCTTCGAGCATGCCGTGGAAAAACCGCACAAACCGCTCGGCGTTGCAGTCGGCCACATCTTCAAAACCGAGCACTTGCTGCGCATCGGTAAAGAAAAGGCCAAACATGGTGCCGGCCTGATGGGTAACCAAGCCGACGTTGGCCGCCGCTGCGCGTTCACTTAATCCCGTGAGCAATTGCGTTGTCCATTGCTGCGCTTGAGCGTGGACATCGGGCTGGGCCAAATGGCGCAGCGTGGCCAGCCCACTGGCCATAGCCAGCGGGTTACCCGAGAGCGTGCCGGCCTGGTACACCGGACCCGTTGGTGCGAGCTCATCCATGACGTCCGCTCGGCCACCTAGCGCACCCACGGGCAGCCCGCCGCCAATGACTTTGCCCAAACAGGTTAAATCCGGGGTGATGCCATAAAGGCCTTGCGCCCCCGCTAGCGAGGCACGAAACCCGCTCATCACCTCGTCAAACACCAACAGCGCGCCGCTGTCATCACAAAGATCACGCAGCCCCTGCAAAAAATCGGGCAACCCGGGAATACAGTTCATATTGCCAGTGACGGGCTCGACCAATACCGCGGCAATGCTATCGCCGTAGGTCGCAAACACCTCGCGCACCGCGTCGATATTGTTAAACGGCGCGGTTAAGGTGGTTTCGGTGACTGACGCAGGCACCCCCGGTGAGCCCGGAATACCCAGGGTCAGCACCCCCGACCCGGCCTCAACCAATAGCGCGTCGACATGGCCGTGGTAGTTACCCCGAAATTTTAAGATGCGATCACGGCCGGTATAGCCACGCGCTAAGCGCACCGCGCTCATGCAGGCTTCGGTACCCGAATTGACCATGCGAATGCGCTCAATGCCGGGCATGATCGACTTAACCATTTTGGCCATGTCGGTCTCTAGCTCGGTGGGCGCGCCAAAGCTTGTGCCACTGGCCGCGGTCTCGCTAATGGCTTGGACGACATCGGGGTGGGCGTGACCAATCGCCAACGGCCCATACGAGAGCACGTAATCGACGTACTGCTTACCGTTGACATCTTCAATCCACGCCCCTTCGCCCCGGCGCATAAACACCGGCGTACCGCCGACCGAGCGAAACGCCCGAACGGCTGAATTAACGCCGCCAACCAAATGCTGGCTGGCCTCGGCAAAAAGCGCTTCAGAGCGGTTTGCTTTCATAGTGCTCTTCCTAATGTCACGCAGGCTTGTTCAATATCGTCAGCGCCAAACACCGCATCCACAACGGCAATGGCATCGGCGCCAGCGGCGCGCACCGTTGCGATGTTATCGGCGTTAATCCCGCCAATCGCGACCAGCGGTAGATCGGTGAATGCCCGCGCCTGAGCAAAAATCGATAGCGGCACGGTTGCCGCCTGCGGTTTAGTAGGCGATGGATACACGCTACCAAAGGCCAAGTAATCGGCCCCGGCGTTGGCCGCCGCCTGTGCGCGTTCCAAGTCACCATAGCAGGACACGCCAATGATCGCCCCCTCACCCAGCTGCCCGCGCGCTTGGGTGACTTGCGCATCACTCTGACCGACATGCACGCCATCGGCACCCACGGCCTTGGCCAATGGCACATCGTCATTAACGATAAACAACGCCTTGGCGCTGGCGCACAGCACGCTCAGCGCCGTGGCCTCGGCTAATCGCCGGGCACTGTCGGTGCTTTTATCGCGGTACTGAATGATGCGCGCGCCACCCCGCAAGGCCGCCGCCACCGCTTGCTCAAGGCCAACGCGCCGGGGCAGGCGCGCATCGGTAATGGCATATAGCCCAGCAATCGACGCGGACACGATTAAATTTCGATCATCTCAAAATCGGCTTTGCCGGCGCCGCATTCTGGGCAGACAAAATCGGCTGGAATGTCCTCCCAGCGCGTTCCCGGCGCAATGCCATCGTCGGGCAAACCGTCTTCTTCTTCGTAAATCCAACCACAAACCACACACATCCAAGAGCGATATTCCATTGCGAGAGTCTCCCCGAGTTAGTGAACTAAAACCGCTACCCTAAAGCTTGCGCGGGTTGCTTGGAAGCACTGCGCTGCCATTAGCCCGGCACGGTTATGACATCACTGGTGATGCGGCCGTTCGGGTGTAAATCCAACCAGCGAAACCCCGGCGGGGCATCGGCGTCCATGGCAAAGTCTTTGGCTCCGGCCAAAAACTGCGCGGCGGTGGCGGGGGTGGCGTAGACCGGCACACCGGCGCGCTCGCCACTAAACGCATGGTGAATATGACCACAACACACACCGCGCAAACGCGGCTCGGTATCAAGTCGCGCCCACAATGCCTCGGGCTGGTGCAACCCAATCGCATCCAGCCATTTCGTGCCGACCGCCACGGGCGGATGGTGCAGCGCAACCAGCAAATGATCGGCGCGGGTATCATTCAGCGCTTGATCAAGCGTGGCCAAATCCTCGGCGCTCAACCGGCCTTCTACCGCCCCATCGCTTAAGCTGTCCAAACACACCACCATCCAGTTACCCAGCATCATAGTGGGCTCGGCGCGCAGCAGGCCTTGGTCAAACACCTGCGCCATCCCGGCTCGATCGTCGTGATTACCCGGCATGACGCGGCCAGGCAGGCCTAAGCGGCTAAGCGCATCGCGTAAGCGTTGATAACCGGCCATGCTGCCGTCGTGGACTAAATCCCCGGTATGCACCAATCCATTGGCACGCGCCGCCCAAGGCTGCATGGCCGCCAGCGTTGCTTGCAATCGCGCATCCACATTCACGCCGCGCAGCTGCGCGCTTGGATCAGCGAGTAAATGGGTATCGGTGATGTGCAGCAAGCGCTGGGGGGCCGGCGCGCGCATGACTAGGTGCCTGCCTCGGCATAAATCCACAGCTGGCTAAACCAATAAAAATTGCCTTGGCCATCGGGCGCGGTGCAGTTATAGCGACTGCGACCAACCGGCAGATCGGCGCTGCCTTGCACGGCAAACCGCTTACCGGGCTCAAGCCAGGTGGGCGTTAGTGGCTCGCCTTGATAAAAACAACTCGGCATCGCACTGCCCAGCGCTTCATCGGCCAGGGTAATGACTAAACGCGGCGCCTTGGCGGTCTCGCGCACGGGGTCAATCGGCTGGTGTTCGACCACCGGCAGGGGCTGCGAATGCACTTTGAGCGCAAACCCATCCAACCCCGCGAAGCGCTCATTCATGGGAAAACGCGGCAACGCTTGGCGGTTTGCCAGTGGCCCAATCGCCCCGGAGTGCTGACCAAAGCCCAGAAAACCCAGCTCAGCGGTTAAATCGAGCAGGGCCTGATTATATTCACCATAGGGATAGGCTAATAACCCAGGCGCGGTATGCACCGCATCGCCTAGCTCATCGACTAACCGTGACTGGGCGGTTTGAATGTCGTTTTGCACGCGCTCAGCCCAGTCCTGGGCGGTTTCGCCCTCGCGGCGGACAAACAGCGGATCATGGGTATGGGAATGGTTGCCAAATTGCGCGCCCTCGGCGGCCATTGCCCGGAGTTGCGCCCAACTTAAGTGGCCGCTAAAGCCGTCATCCACCGGGCCGGTATTCACAAACACCGTATACGGCCATTCACGTTCAGCCAGCAACGGATGGGCGACTTCACCGACACTGCGATAGCCATCATCAAAGGTAATCACAACGCTACGCGGTGGCAGCGGCGTGCCCTTGGCCAAGGCCGTTAATAACGTATCGAGCCCGATGACGTTAAATTGCTCGGCGGCAAGATAGTTAAGATGTGCGCGAAATTGCGCTTTGGTGACGTTGGTGCTCGGATACTGCGCCTCACCAACGCGGTGGTACATCAGCACCACCGCTTGCGTTGGCTCAGGCTTGGCTGCCTTGGCGCTGTCGGCCATGACCGGCGAAGTCAGGACCAACATCGCGCCAACCACGCCGGCATTCAGCCAGTTCACCCAGCTTGGCCTGAGCGACGGTCGTGGGTTAAAAACCGATATTAAAGCCGGCATAAACGCCGTCTTCAAAGTCACGATCAGCGCCGTCGCTGTCTTTATCAAAGCTCAGCTCAATGTGGCGAAAGCCCAAATAGACATTGGCTTGCTCGAGCAACTGAAACTCACCACGCACGCTATATTCTTGGTAGCCATCGATATCGCTAACCGACGTGGCCGACGGGGCGTAGTAAATCGAGCCCGCCACCGCTGCGCGGTTGTACTCAGGCAGCGTCCAGCGCAGCTTGCCGCCGATCGCCACCGCCGCCCCATCGGCATCACGCACATCATCCATAATCACCGGCAACTTACCGCCAATGCCTAATACCAATGCGTTGCGCCCAGGCTCGGGGCGGTCCACTAAGTGCAAGTTGGCATCAACCACATCCCCATCGTCGGTGTCGTGCAGCCAACGACCACCCAACTCAAGGCCTTCGGTTTGCAGTGGTTTGGTATACGCAAACGCCGCCGCATCACCGCTCAAATTAATATCGACCGTATCCGCGGCAGCTGGCATTGCCATGCTCAATAACACCGCAACCCATCCCCAATGGCGCAACTTCATGCCTCACTCCTTAATAACGATTTGTGCATCCTATGCGAATGATACACACCCTTTGGCGGGGCGCCAGAGGCGCTAGTCCCAACCCGCGCCCGCATGCGATTATGACCCCATGAATACCGACGCTCGACTCGATGCACTCGCGCAAGCACTCGGCCCGGACGGTCTGATCACCGAAGCCGCGGCGATGGCGCCTTATTTAGGCGAACAGCGGGGGCTTTATGCCGATCGCCGGGCGCTGGCTGTGGCGCGACCCGCCGATACCCAGGCCGTGGCCGCGGTCGTGGCGCATTGCAACGCCGCGCAGCTAACGATCATTCCGCGCGGTGGGAATACCGGGTTAGTCGGTGGCGCCGCCCCTGAGGCCATCGCCACCGCCGGGCCGGCCAACGCGGTCATTGTCTCGCTCGAGCGGTTAAATCGCATTCGCTCGGTGGATGCCGATAACTACAGCCTCACCGCGGAGGCCGGCTGTACCCTAAGCGCGGTGCAAGCTGCAGCGGCCAGTCATCAGCGTTTGTTTCCGCTGAGTTATGCCGCCGAAGCCGACTGCCAAATCGGGGGCAATTTAGCCACCAACGCCGGCGGCATGAATGTGGTGCGCTATGGCAACGCCCGTGATTTGGCCTTGGGCCTTGAGGTGGTTTTGCCCGATGGCCAGATTTGGCACGGCTTGCGCGGGCTGCGCAAAGATAACAGCGGCTATGCGCTCAAAGATTTGTTTATTGGCGCCGAAGGCACCTTGGGCATTATTACCGCGGCCACGCTAAAGCTCTTTCCGGCTGTTCACGAACGCGCTACCGCCATTGTCGGGTTAGACAGCGTTGATGCCGCGGTCGCGCTGTTTAGCCAACTTCGCCGCGCCAGTGGCGATACCATCAGTAGCTGTGAGCTCATGGGCCGTCAGCCGCTCGACTACGCCCTACGGTATGGCCATGACTGCGCCGAGCCCCTGCCGGCTCAACACCCGTGGTATTTGCTGGTTGAGCTCAGCAGCAGCGCCGATGATGCGCAGTTAACTAAGCGTCTAACCGAGGCGCTCGAGCACCCCGTTCGTGGTGTCAGCGACTACCGCATTGCCCACACTGCCGATCAGGCCGCGGCAATTTGGCGGCTACGCAACAGCATTCCCAGCGCGCAAAAGGGCGCCGGGGCCAGCATTAAAAACGATATCTCCGTACCGATTGGGGCCATGTCGGCGTTTATTGAGCGTACTACCCAGCAGATTAACGCCGCGTGCCCAGGGGCTGTTTTATGTGTGTTTGGGCATATTGGGGATGGCAACTTGCACGTTAACCTCACCCAGCCTGCCCACATGAGCGCAGCGGCGTTTTTAGCCCAATGGCAGCCGCTCACCCAAGTGATCCATGATCTTGCCATGGACTATCAGGGCTCGTTTGCCGCCGAACATGGGGTGGGGCAACTCAAGCCCAGCGAGGTCAGCCGGCTCAAAGACCCGGTCGAGCAAGCCCTGATGCGCCAGCTAAAAGCCGCGTTTGACCCGCACAACCGCATGAATCCGGGCAAAGTGGTGCCCAACGCGGACTAACGCGGCAAAACCTAGGCCGCGGCGCGCTTACGAAATAGCCGCGAGGCGTAAAAGCTGCCTAGCGCTGGGGCAAAGGTCAGCGCGGTGGTGAGCCAAATAAAGGCATTGCTCGAATCAAGCAGCAGCGGCAATGCCGCCGGGCCCACTTTCATCCACAGCGCCCCAATCCCAATGCCAACAATATTCAGCGCAATGGCGAGGAATACCCATCCGAGCTTGCGAAAGGTTTTGGCTGGATCATTCATGCTGGGTACCCCATTCAGCAACACGCACCGGACGGATTATACCCGAGCCATGGCTTGGGCGTGCAGTGCCGCCAAATCCGTGGCCAAATCCGCGGTGGTGTCTGCCCCAATCGGGCCAATGGGGGCCAAATTCACCCCGAGCTGCGGTGCATTGGCAGCAATCGAGTCGACATGCGCCACAATCTGCGCCCAAGTCCGGCGAATTTGCTCAAGCGAGCGTGCTTGGACTTGATCATCAATCTCGCCCAGCCAGGCCTCGAGGGCATCGGGCATCGCCACGCCTAGCCAGAGCAAAAAGCGAATATTTTGCTGATTACGCACCGGGCAAAAGGCCAGCAAGATCTCGTCAATCGGTGCTTGCTGGGCATGCAAATCATCGAGCAACTGATTCAACTCAGCCGCTTCGTAGAGAATTTGCGTGGTAAAGAAATCCGCCCCGCTGGCGACTTTGGCCGCCATGCGCTCGGCCTCATCCGCGCGCGAGGGAATACAAATATTACCAAGGCGTAAACCATCAATTTGCGCTTGCTCGCGCAGCAAGGCATTGGCTTGCGGCACGCTGGGGCCAGGGTAGGCGATCGCCTGCTCGCCGCCACCCACCAAAACAAATTCGTTGATGCCGCAGACTTCATAGGTTTCATGCGCCCAGTCCAATAGCGCCTGCGCATCGGTATGATGAACCACCACATGATTAATCATGCAGCGCAGTCCCAGCCGGTCTTGAATACGACGGGCCAAGTCGCGCGGCGCCATGCGAGGGGCAAAGGGCTGGCGGCGCTCGCCTTTGTGGCTGCGCGCGGGCTCTTGGTGAATTTCCGGGATATTAATGCCATCGAGCGGCGCTTTGGCCTGCACGGCAGCAATTTTTTCAATGACAGCCTCAACCGCCGCTTCGCCCCGGTGGCGCTCCGGCGGTACTGCCTCAAGTAGGGTTTTCATAGCGTTATAGTGTCCGTGGCCAAGGCAAAGACGGTCAAGGCAGCGGCTAGGAATGTTAATCTTAAGACTTCATCCATTAAGGATCTGATCATGCGACACGCCATACGACTGACAATTATGTTTTTGGGGCTTGTATTGCTCGCTGGCTGTAGCCAAACCAGCCAAAATTTGCGCCTCTCGCCGACCCCACCCGATATCGGTCAGGCGCTAAGCGATGGCGCGAACGTCGCATTGCAAGTCATCGATGAGCGCAATGGCCGCGATTTGGGCATGCTCGAAAACCCCGACGGCAGCTTAGTGCGCCTAACCGCCGAGCAAAACATCGACTACACCTTGCAACTGGCCGCGGCCGAAGCGCTGCGCCAATACGGCTTTCGCCCAACGCTTTGGTCAGACAGCGCGGTGCCGCGCGTAGAAATTCGCATCGAAGTGCTTGAGCACGAAGTCAAAGCCGGCGTGCCCTACGCGCTCAGCACCGACGTGGCATTAGCAGGGACAGCCTGGGCGGGCCGCGAGCGCTATACCAGTCGGGCACGCTCCACACTCAACCGTCAACGGCCCCTGCCACCCAGCGCGAGTACCAACGCTGAGATTATTAACACCGCCATGAGCCAGGCTTTGGGGCAGCTACTCGACGCGGGGTTTGTGGGCTTTATCCACGAGCGTCGCTAAGCATGCGCCTATGAGTTCATCACCCGCGAGCGCCAACCCGTCGAGTTTGCCCACGCCGCAAACCGACTGGGCTTTGTTTTTAGATTTTGATGGCACCTTGGTTGAAATTGCCGAGCATCCCGATGCCATTGTGGTGCCACCCGAACTACCGCGCTTGTTGCGCTCGCTCACCGATGCGCTTAATGGCGCTGTGGCGGTGGTCTCCGGGCGGAGTCTTGAGGGCCTTGATCGTTTTTTGGACGGCGCGCTACCCGCGTTGGCGGGCGTGCACGGTTTAGAGCGCCGCGATGGCCAAGGCATGGTCTACCAACCCATTGATCGCACCGACGATTTCACCCAAGCCCGGCAAGTTCTAACCGCCTTTGTCGACCAACACCCCGGCACCTATTTAGAAGACAAGGGCAACGCGCTCACCCTGCATTATCGTGGTGCGCCGGCCAGTGCAGCGGCCGCCCAAGCGCTACTGGCTGAGCAAAGCGCTGCCCTGGGTGATGAGTTTTTTGTGCAGCCGGGCAAGCAACTCTTTGAGCTCAAGCCCACCAGCGCGCACAAAGGCCACGTGGTGGCGACCTTTATGCAAGAGCCGCCGTTTGCCGGTCGCACCCCGGTGTTCTTAGGCGACGATGTCACCGATGAGGACGCCTTTGCCACGGTCAATACCCTTGGCGGGCATGCCATTCGCGTTGGCGCTCGGCAAGCCAGTGCGGCGACCTATCACATCGATAACGTTAATGAGGCTTTGCAATGGCTCACTCGCCTAGCGACGACACTGCAACCCGCGCACTAGACCTCGAGCTCGGGGTGATTGGCAACTGCCAAATCGCCGCACTCATCGATCCTGAAGCCGCGTTGGTATGGGCTTGCTTGCCCCGCTTTGATGCGCAGCCCGCCTTTTCCAGCTTGGTCGATAACACAGAACACGGGCACTTTCGCATTCGCCTGCAAGACCAATGCGACACCACCCAGTACTACCGCCATAACACCGCGGTGTTATGTACCGAACTCACGGATCGCAGCGGTGGGGTGCTGCGCATCGTCGACTTTTGCCCGCGCTTTCGCCAATACGGCCGCTACTACCGGCCAGTGATGATCATTCGTCGGCTTGAAGTCGTGCGCGGCAACCCCGTGGTGGTCACGCAATTGCGCCCCTCCATGGGCTGGGATGCCAGCCAACCGCCAACCACCCGGGGTAGCAATCACGTGCGCTATTTGCGCCAAGACCAAGTCCTGCGCGTGACCACCGATGCACCGCTGACCCATGTTTTGGATGAAGCCCCGTTTATGGTCGATCGCACAATGACCTTTGTGCTCGGGCCCGACGAAAGCATTAAAGAAGCCGTCGAGACCATGGGCCGGCGCTTTGAAGAGCTCACACAGAGTTATTGGCGCGATTGGGCGCGCTCTTTGGCCATTCCATTTGAATGGCAGCGCGAGGTGATTCGCGCGGCGATTACGCTGAAACTCTCGGCCTTTGAAGACACCGGCGCGGTGATTGCGGCGTTCACCACCTCCATTCCCGAAGCCGCCAATAGCGGTCGCAATTGGGACTATCGCTACTGCTGGCTGCGCGATGCGTATTTTACCGTGCATGCACTGAACCGCCTGGGCGCGACCCGCACCATGGAGGGGTTTTTGCGCTACATCATCAACTTAGTCGCTGCGACAGGGGATAATCGCTTGCAGCCGCTCTATGGCATTGGCGGCGAGCAACGTATTGATGAGTACAGCGCCGATGCGCTCGCGGGCTATCGCGGCATGGGCCCGGTGCGCGTGGGCAATGCCGCTTACCATCAAGTCCAGCATGACGTGTATGGCACCGTGGTGCTCGCGGCAACCCAGGCCTTTTTTGATCAACGCCTCGAGCGCCGCGGTGACAAAGCCCTCTACCATCGCTTGTGCGCACTGGGCGAGCAGGCCGCCCGCGTCTACGACCAACCCGATGCCGGCATATGGGAATACCGCGGTCGCGAGCGAGTGCACACCTACTCAGCGATGATGTGCTGGGCGGCCTGCGACCGGCTCCACCGCATCCCCCATTTACTCGACCTCGATGCCGATGCCCGCCGCTGGGCCGAAGAGGCCGAGCGCATGCATGCCGATATCTGCCAGCAGGCTTGGAGCGAGTCGGCCGGCGCGTTTACCGAGAGCTTTGGCGGCCAAAGCATGGACGCCAGCCTTTTGCTGATGCACGAGCTGGGCTTTATCGCCGCAGATGACCCGCGCTTTATTGCCACCGTCGAGGCCATTGAGCGCCAGCTTCGACGCGGTGACCACCTATTTCGCTACGCCGCTGAAGATGACTTCGGCCTGCCTGAGAATGCCTTTAATATTTGCACGTTTTGGTTTATCGACGCGCTCGCAGCGATTGGCCGTGGCGAGGAAGCCCGGCGGTTATTTGACAACATGCTCGCGCACCGCACGAAACTTGGCCTGCTGTCCGAGGATCTCAACCCAGAGACCGGTGAGCTGTGGGGCAACTTTCCACAGACCTACAGCATGGTTGGCTTAATTAACGCGGCCACGCGCCTAAGCCGCACGTGGGAGGAGGCCCTTTGAGCCGTTTAGTGGTGGTATCCAACCGCGTGCCCAACCCGCGCGCCACGCAACCCCAAGCCGGCGGCTTGAGTGTGGCGTTGGCCGATGCGCTTAGCCGCCGCGGTGGGCTGTGGTTTGGCTGGGATGGACAACTCAGCCAAACCTCGGTCAGCCGGCCGCGTATCGAGCATCACCAAGGCATTGATTACGCCACCTTGCCGCTATGCAAGGCCGACTATGACGACTTTTATTTAGGCTACGCCAACGCGGTGATTTGGCCGGTGTTTCACTTTAATTTGGGCGCCATGGACTATGAGCGCCGCTATAGCCAAGCCTATGCGCGGGTGAATGCGCTCTTTGCCGATGCCCTCATGCCCTTGCTCGAACCCGACGACACGGTCTGGGTGCATGACTATCACTTAATGCCTCTAGCGCGTGAGTTACGCGATCGCGGCTTGCGCACCCGCATTGGCTTTTTCTTACATATTCCGTTTCCTGACTACGATGTCTTGCGCGCCATGCCCGGGCATCGGCAGTTGCTCGAAGATTTATGCCGCTTTGATTTGCTCGGCTTTCAAACCGAAAACGACCGCCACGCCTTTGAAGAATCCGCCACCCGAGCGATTGGTGCGCTGGTTCGCGCGCCCGGGGCGCTGCGCCATCGCCACCGCAACTTACGCACCGGCGTCTACCCCGTCGGGGTGGATGTCGATGGCCTAGCCGAACTGGCGAGCCGCAGCTTAGCCGCTCCGCGGGTACGCCGATTGCTGGATGGCTTGGGCGAGCGCGATTTAATGATTGGGGTGGACCGATTGGATTACTCCAAAGGCCTCGAGCAGCGCTTTCGTGCGTTTGAGGCACTCCTGCACGACTATGCCCACCGCCGCGGTCACACCGTGCTAATGCAAATTGCCAGTCCCTCGCGCAGCAGCATTAGCGAATATGCCGATTTGCGCCAGCGCCTCGAAGGCCTAAGCGGGCATATTAACGGCACCTATGGCGACCTGGACTGGGCACCGATTCACTACCTCAATAAAGCCTTTGCTCGCGGCTCGATTATGGGGTTGTACCGCGCCGCTCGGGTGGGCGTGGTCACGCCGCTGCGCGATGGCATGAACCTCGTTGCCAAAGAGTTTGTGGCCAGCCAAGACCCCGATAACCCGGGTGTGCTGGTGCTGTCTGACCTCGCGGGCGCTGCCGCTGAGCTATCCGATGCGATCTGCGTTAACCCCTACGACACCGATGCCATTGCCGCGGGACTGAACACCGCCTTGGCCATGCCGCTGCCAGAGCGTCGGCGACGCCATGCGCGCATGCTAGAGGTGCTACGCAGCAACGCCATTGATGCCTGGGGACAGCGCTTTATCCACGACCTCTCGCCGCAGTCGGCCTAACCCTGGGGCCATGCAATGACGCGCGTCATTATGCATGTCGACATGGACGCGTTTTTTGCCTCGGTCGAACTCAAGCGCCGCCCCGACCTTATGGATCAGCCGGTTGTAGTCGGCGGCCGCGGTGACCCCAACCAACGCGGCGTGGTCTCCACCGCCACCTATGCAGCCAGAGTGTTTGGCATTCACTCCGGTATGCCGTTGCGCACCGCCAGTCGTCTGTGCCCGCAGGCGGTGTTTTTGCCAGTCGACTTTAGCGCCTATCGGGCGGCCTCAGCCGATGTATTCGCCGAGCTTGCCAAGGTTTCCCCGCAACTCCAGCCAGTAGGGCTAGATGAAGCCTATTTAGATATTTCTGATCACCGCGAAAGCGCTCCGGTGATCGGCAAGCGACTCAAGAAATCGATCACGCAAGCGACTGGATTGGTGGCCTCGGTCGGCATCGGGCCCAATCGGCTGCTCGCCAAGATTGCCTCGGATTTAGAAAAACCCGATGGGTTAACCCAGTTAGCGATTGCCGATGTGCCCGAGCGGGTATGGCCACTGCCCGTGCGCACGTTGCATGGCGTGGGCCCGCGCACCGCCGAGCGGCTAAGTGCCTTGGGCGTAAGCACCGTCGGCGATTTGGCGGCGCTGAGTATGGCCACACTACAAACTGAGTTTAGCCAGCGCCACGCGCATGCCCTGCACGAGGCCGCGCATGGCCGTGACGAGCGACCGGTACAAACCCAGCGCGTGCGCAAATCCATTGGCCGCGAGCGCACGTTTCAGCAAGACTGCCGCAGTAGCGCCCGCTTAGCCCACGACGCGCGTTTAATGCTCGACGAAGTTCATGGCCGTTTGCTGGAGCGCGATTTGGCGGCACGCACGGTGACCGTGAAATTGCGCTATCGCGATTTCACAACCCATACCCGCTCGCACAGCCTTGAGCAGGCATCCAACCAAATCGAGCCGCTCGCCGCCTTAGTCCACGAGTGCCTCTTCGCCCATCGATTGCACCGAGCCGTGCGGCTACTCGGGGTGCAACTCTCGAGTCTTGAGTCCACGGTGTAGACTAGCGATCGATTGTTACGGGGGATAGTGCGTGTCGAATCTTGCTGCCATTTTGGCTGCACTGGTGCCATTGTTTGCGCTGATTGTGCTGGGCACGGGACTGGCGCGGTGGCGCTTTCCGGGCAAGGCGTTTTGGCCCCTGCTCGAGCGCTTTATTTATTTTGTTTTATTCCCCGCCTTGCTGGTTGAAGGGCTGGCCACCGCGGCGCTCGATCCTGCACGCATCGGCCCGGTACTCTTAGCGATTGCGCTTACGTTGATGGCCGGTAGCTTGGCCGTGTTTGCCTTGCAGCCATTGTTGCGGCTGAACGGCCCTGCGCTGAGCTCGCTCTACCAAGGGGGCATTCGGTTTAACACCTATTTGGGCATCGCCATTGTCATTAGCGTTTGGGGCGAAACCCGGCTTGCGGTCATGGCTTTAATGATCGCGCTTATGATTCCGCTGGTTAATGTGGGCTGTGTATTGGTGCTCAGTCGCTTTGCCGGCGGGGATCCATCGGCCCGAGCCCTACTGCGCAGCTTGCTAACAAACCCGCTAATTATTGCCTGTGTCACCGGCCTTAGCATCAATCTAAGCCCGTTGAGTCTGCACCCGTGGTTAGCCAGTGGCCTGCGTATTGCCGGTGAGGCAGCCGTGCCCTTGGGGCTCATGAGCGTGGGAGCGGGGCTGGTCATTCATCGGCTTGGCGCTGACTGGGCGGCCATCGTGAGTGCGAGCAGCATTAAGCTGGTGGCCTTGCCCTTAATCGCCTTTGCCATTGCGAGCGGGCTTGACCTCAGCGTGCCCGAAACCCAAGTGCTGGTAGTGTTTGCCGCCCTGCCCACGGCCACGTCTGCGTATATTTTAGCTCGGCAGATGGGCGGTGATCACACGCTCGTGGCGGGCATGCTGACCGTACAAACGGCCATTGCGGCGCTAAGTCTGCCGATTGTGCTGAGCTTACTGACCCTGCTGAGCGGTTAAATCCAATCGCGGGTTATAAATCACTCAGGGCTTTGCGTTACGATGTTGCATAGCAGCATTTTTTGAGTCGCAGGAGATTGGCTATGACCGTTCGCAACCTCGACGCCCTGTTTAAACCGCGTTCCATTGCCATTATTGGTGCCAGTCGACGACCCGGATCAGTCGGCGCGGTGGTCGCGCGCAACCTCCTGCGCGGTGGGTTTGACGGACCCATTATGCCGGTCAACCCCAAACATCGGGCCGTAGAGGGCGTGTTGTGCTACGCCGATATTAGCGAGCTGCCCATGACGCCCGACTTGGCGGTGATTTGTACCCCGCCCGACACCATTGCCGATATCGTTGCTCAATTAGCGCAACAAGGCACCCGCGGCGTGGTGGTGATCACGGCGGGGTTTGGCGAGGGCAACGATAAAA
>CAJXMZ010000011.1 GCA_913056315.1 uncultured Ectothiorhodospiraceae bacterium | reverse complement strand
AGCGTGTCACGCTTGAAGTCAGTGATGCCGCGCGCGGTTGGCTGGCCGAGCAGGGGTATGATCCCAAAATGGGCGCAAGGCCGATGGCCCGGCTGATTCAAGATAAGCTCAAGCGCCCGCTCGCTGATGAGCTTTTGTTTGGCAAGCTGGCCAACGGTGGGCACATTTCAGTGGATGTGGATGAAACGGGCGAAGCGCTGGCTTTTCATATCGACACACCCGAACCCGTTGGTTAATTAGCGCGGCGTTAGCTAGGCAGGGTGCTGGGGGTCGTCAACCGGGTTCGAATTAGCGGGCCCGGTAGACGATTCGGCCTTTATTGAGATCGTATGGGGTGAGCTCAACAGTAACGCTGTCACCTCGAAGAATACGAATGTAGTGCTTGCGCATCTTTCCGGAGATATGTGCCGTCACGGTATGTCCGTTTTCGAGTTCAACACGAAACATGGTGTTGGGCATTACCTCGGTAATGGTCCCATTCATGCGGATGTTCTCTTCTTTCGCCATTCATTTATCTCTATTCGCTAAAACCCGCGATTCTACCGGAGGCGGCGGGGGTTCACCAATTAATACCCGCGAACGCGTCGTGGCGCTCCCAGCCGCTGGGGGTAAAGCGCTCATGCGGACAAAAATCCGCCTTGTAATGCATCTTGGGCGCGTCTTTAATCCAATAGCCTAAATAAAGCCATTGACGCTGGCGCTGCCGGGCCACTTCTAGCTGGAGCAAGATCGCCAGCGTGCCTAAGCTGCGCGTTGTAATGCGGGGGTCAAAAAAGGTGTAAACCGCGGATAGGGAATGTCCGGTGTCGTCGGTTACCGCCACACCCAAGAGCTGATCATCTCGGCGTAACTCCAAAAAATCAGTCTTGCACCAGCTTGAGGTCAAGTACTGCCAATAGAGGTCGGGGTCAGCGTCGTCCATCCCGCCGCCTGGGTGCCGCGCCACCACATAGCGTTGATACAGCGCAAAATGTTCTTCGCGATAACGAAACCCAACGTTATGGATGCTGACATCGGCATTGTCACGCAGACACCGTCGGTGGCGGCGTCGCGCTCGAAAGTCATTCACCGGTATGCGCAGGCTCTGACAGGCCTGGCAACCCGGGCAGGCGGTACGGTAGATATATTCACCGCCGCGTCGAAAGCCCTGCGTTAGCAATGTCTCATAGCGCGACGGGCTCAGCGGCAGGCGTGGATCAACGGCATTAAATTCGGCCGGCCGATCGTGTAGGTAGGGGCAAGGCTGGCGGCCCATTGTGACTAAGCGCACGTTATCCAACGGCTCGCTACTGGTCATGGAGTCGGTTGGTTGCGGTGAATTGCCAAGGCCCTAAATGCGTTGGGTGGCGCTGACTGGCAGCCAGCGCGAGCAAAAATTGCCCCCGCGGCAGGCACGTTGCGCCCAGGCGCATAAGGTGTTCAGTCGGCATTTGGCAGTCTAAAAAATCAAATTCCCAAGCGCGCAATTGCGCGCACAATCCAGCCATCGCGATTTTGCTGCCATTGGTGGCGCGGCTGAACATTGACTCGCCAAAAAACGCGCGTCCAATCGACACCCCATAAAGACCGCCAATGAGCTCGCCAGCTCGCCACACCTCAATGGAATGCGCCAATCCAATGACATGAAGGCGGCTATAGGCGGCTTTCATCTCAGTGGTAATCCATGTGCCGGGTTGGTCAGCCCGAGGCGCTGCGCAGGCCTCGACCACCGCATCAAAGCTTTGATCAAGGCTGAGTGTGAAGTCATGGCGTTTGAGGGTGCGGCGCAGTGAACGGCTGATATGTAGCGAGTTGGGTCGAATAATGGCGCGTGGATCCGGGCTCCACCACAACAGCGGCTCGCCGGGTGAAAACCATGGAAAGATCCCGGCCCGATAGGCCGCCTCTAGTCGTTGCGGCGACAAAGACCCACCAATCGCGAGTAGCCCATTGGGCTCCACCAGCGCGGTTTGTGGATCGGGCAGCGGCGTTTGCTCGTCGTCGTCATCCAGCCAGGGAATAGGCAAAACCGCATTAGTCACGGGGCAAGTGCTCGAGTACTTCAGCCCGATAGGGCCCTTGTTGAGTCAGGTCACTTGCCCACTGCGCAATGGCCGGGCGCTCGCGGGCAAGAAAGTCATCGACGGCGGATTGAAAGCGCTCATCCTCAAGGTGATGGGCTGAGTGTGTGAGCACCGGTAAAAAGCCGCGAGCGACCTTATGCTCGCCTTGGGCACCGGGCTCGTAGCGATCAATGCCGTTGGCAATGCAATACTCAATGCCTTGGTAGTAGCAGGCTTCAAAGTGCAGGCCGTCATAATCGCGTGCACAGCCCCAGTAGCGGCCGTAGAGTGTGTCATCGCTGCGCAGGCATATGGCCGCCGCGACGGGCGTGTCGTTGGCCTGTGCTAAAAAGACAACCAGTCGATCTCCCAGCGTTTCAGCCAACTCGGCAAAGCAGGCCTGAGTAATAACGGGCAAATTGCCATGCTCATAAAAGGTCTTTTCGTAAAAGGCATGCAGTTGTTGCCACAACGCCTCGGTGGTCTCGTGGCCATGCAGGGTGCTCAAGTGAATCCCCTGGTCGCTGACTAAACGGCGCTCGCGGCGAATATTTTTGCGCTTTTTTGAACTCATGCCGGCCAAAAATTCTTCAAAGTCGGCATAGCCGGCATTGCGCCAGTGATATTGGCAACCGCTGCGCAATGAATAGCCGTTGGCTTGCAGTGCCTGAGTTGTTTGCGCGTCGGTAAATAACCAGTGCACTGAGCTGAGGTCTTGATTGCGCGCTAACTGGCAAGCGCCGTCGGCGAGCGTTTGTTGCAGCTCGGCAATCGGATAATCACCATGGTAGAGCATGCGCGGGCCAGTGACTGGGCTGTAGGGGACTGCGATGACCAGCTTGGGGTAGTAATTCAGGCCATTACGCTCGTAGGCATGCGCCCAAGCAAAATCAAAGACAAATTCACCCCAAGAATTTCCCTTGAGATAGGCCGGGGCAGCGGCCACTAAAGTGTCTCCATCCCAGAGCGCTAGGTGCTGGGCGACCCAGCCATTGTCGGCCGAAACCACGCCATGGCGTTCAAGCGCGGACAAAAACTCATGTCGTAAAAACGGATTGCTGGATCCGATTAAGGCGTTCCACTGCGCGGAGTCGACCGCATCAATCGCTGATATCGCTGTAAGTTCCATGCGTTAACTGACCGCAAATCCAAGGTTGGAGTGCCCTAGCAAATGCCCCTGCTAAAGCCCCGATCGCTACTGTACACTTTGCGCTATGACAGGCAAGACAACAGCACGGCAGCCTATGGCGCCAATTAGCCAACAAATCGGACGAATGCTCCGCGAGGCCGCTTTATTAGTGTTAATGGCGGTGGCTGGCTTTTTGCTGCTAGCGCTCATCACCTATCACCCGGAAGACCCGGGTTGGAGTCAGGCGGGGCCCAGTGCGGCTATCCATAATGCCGGTGGACTAGTCGGTGCCTATTGGGCCGATTTGAGTTTGTATCTGTTTGGCTACTTAGGCTTTTTATTTCCCGTGCTCATCGCGTTGCTCGCCGCCTTGGCTTACCGCTGGCAACGCCGCGATGGCCAAGTGCATTGGGGGGTTATTGGCGTTCGGTGCGCCGGCTTTGTGCTCACGCTGCTCGCCGGTACGGCGTTGGCGCGCTTACACATTGAACCTGTCGCCGGCACCGTACCGCTAAGCTCCGGCGGCGTGCTTGGCAATTTGGTGGGAGATCAAATTCGCCAGGCGTTTAGCTTTACCGGGGCCACCCTGCTGTCGCTGGCGGTGTTTTTGGCAGGCGTGACGCTATTTACCGGGCTGTCATGGATCGCACTCATGGATCAGCTCGGGCACTTTGTCCTTGCGCAAACCAAATACCTTAGCCTTGCCCACGCGCGCTGGCAGGACTTTCAATCGGCGCGGCAAGCCCGCAAGGCCCGCGAAGTGGCTCGCCGTGATGAAGAAAAACGCGCGAAAAAGCGTCGCAAGCCCGAAATCGCAGCGCCCGCCGCTGAGGCTAAGCCCAGCGAGCGCAGCCGCCAAGAGCAGCAAATTAAACTGTTTGATACCCCACCGACGCCGGGTGAGTTACCGGCGGTATCATTACTCGACCCGCCAACGCCTGAGCAACCCGGTTACACGCCCGATGCACTCGAGGCCATGTCACGCTTGGTTGAGCATAAATTGCGCGATTTTGGCGTTGAGGTTGAGGTGGTGGCGGTACAACCCGGTCCAGTGATCACCCGGTTTGAAATTCAGCCAGCCGCTGGCGTGAAGGTCAGTCAGATCACCAATTTGGCCAAGGACCTGGCACGCGCGCTGTCGGTAACCGCGGTCCGTGTGGTTGAGGTGATACCGGGTAAAGCAGTGGTTGGGCTCGAGATCCCGAATGAGCACCGTCAGGTCATTGCGCTGTCGGAGATTATTCGCTCTGAGGCCTTCGAAAAATCGCCATCGCCCTTAACGCTTGCCATCGGTAAGGACATCGGCGGTTACACGCAAGTGGTGGATTTGGCCAAGATGCCGCACTTATTGGTGGCCGGGACGACCGGGTCGGGTAAATCGGTGGGCATTAATGCCATGATTTTAAGCCTGCTCTATAAAAACGGCCCAGACGCAGTTCGTACCATTATGATCGACCCCAAAATGCTGGAGCTGTCGGTGTATGACGGTATCCCGCATTTGCTCGCGCCGGTGGTGACTGACATGAAAGAGGCAGCCAACGCGCTGCGTTGGTGTGTGGGTGAAATGGAGCGGCGTTACCGGTTAATGGCAAGCCTTGGCGTGCGCAACATCGCTGGCGCTAATCGCAAAATTCACGAGGCCAAGGCCCGCGGTGAGCCGTTAGTGGATCCAATTTGGCAAGCCGATGACGCGCGGCTGGAGCCGCATCTTGATGATGACTCACCCGCGCCAGCACCGCCCGAGCTCGAGCCAATGCCTTATATTGTCGTGGTCGTTGATGAGTTTGCCGACATGATGATGATGGTGGGCAAAAAAGTAGAAGAGCTCATCGCGAGGCTGGCGCAAAAAGCCCGCGCCTCAGGGATTCACTTAATTCTGGCAACGCAACGCCCATCGGTCGATGTGATTACCGGATTAATTAAGGCCAATATCCCGACACGGATGGCATTTCAGGTGTCATCGCGCGTTGATTCACGAACGATTCTTGATCAAATGGGCGCGGAATCTCTGCTGGGTCATGGCGATATGCTCTACATGGGCCCCAGTAGCCGCGGTATTCCCGAGCGCGTGCATGGGGCATTCGTCTCAGACGCCGAAGTCCACCGCGTAGCCGAGGAACTTAAGCGCAGCGGCGAGCCAGAGTACATCGACGGCATACTCGATGAGGGCAGTGCCGGCGGTGGCATGGCGGGCGCGCTGCCGGGTGAAATGAGCGCCGGTGGTGGCGAAGCTGATCCGTTATACGATCAGGCCGTACGCATTGTTACAGAAACCCGCAAAGCCTCCATTTCTGGCGTGCAGCGTCGGCTTAAAGTGGGTTACAACCGCGCAGCGCGGTTAGTCGAGGATATGGAAGCCGCCGGCATCGTCGGCCCACTGCAGACCAATGGTGCGCGCGAAGTGATTGCGCCGCCCCCGCCAAAGGACTAAATCATGCGCAAGTTAATAGATTGCCTGGTTAAGGGGCTTTGCTTGGTCCTTTTGGCAAGCGCGGTATCGTTTGCTTTTGCCGCTAACAA
Organism: uncultured Ectothiorhodospiraceae bacterium; assembly: GCA_913056315.1. Classification (GTDB taxonomy): domain Bacteria; phylum Pseudomonadota; class Gammaproteobacteria; order Nitrococcales; family Nitrococcaceae; genus Spiribacter. The sequence continues at coordinate 22,936 of CAJXMZ010000011.1, read as the reverse complement.
CAGCGCCGCAGTGGATCGGTTAGAGCGCTATTTTAGTGCGGTTGAGCGTTTGGCAGGAGACTTTGAGCAAATCACGCGCGATGAACAGGGCGTAGTGGTTGAGCGCGCGAGTGGAGCCTTTGCCATGGCCAGGCCGCAGCGCTTTAATTGGCATTACCAAACTCCTTGGGAGCAGTGGATTGTCAGTGATGGTGAGCAACTTTGGGTGCATGATGTCGATCTTGACCAAGTGGTTGTCAGGCCGCTTGGTGATGCGCTGGGCGTTGGCGCCGCGCAGCTTTTAAGCGGCAATCTTGCGCAGCTACAGCGCGACTTCACCATTCAAACGGGCACCGAGGATACGGTGCGGCTGCAGCCGACTGATCCGGCGTGGTCGTTTCAAACCATTACCGTGCATTTCAATGGCAATGTCCCTGATCAGTTGCGTATCGAAGACGGCATGGGCCAGCAGATTCACGTCAACCTCGATAACCTACAGCGCAACCCGGTTATTGACCCCGCGCGCTTTGAGTTTGAGCCGCCCGCGGGCGTGGATGTCATTCGCGGATCATGATCGATACCACTCGCCCGCTCGCTGATCGCATGCGGCCGCGTCAAATGGATGACTTTGCCGGCCAAGCCCATTTGCTCGGCCCGCAACGACCACTGCGGCAGTCACTAGACGCAGGCAAGCCGCATTCGATGGTGCTGTGGGGCCCGCCCGGTACGGGCAAGACCACGCTGGCGCAAATGATTGCGTCCATGGTCGATGCTGAATTTTTGAGTTTGTCTGCGGTAATGGCGGGTGTGAAAGACATTCGCGAGGCGGCTGCAACCGGGCGCGCCAATCGGGATGTAGGCCGACAAACCCTGCTGTTTGTCGACGAGGTTCATCGCTTTAATAAATCTCAGCAGGATGCCTTTTTGCCCTACATCGAAGATGGCACGTTGCTGTTTATTGGCGCGACGACCGAGAATCCCTCGTTCGAACTCAATAACGCGCTGCTCTCAAGGGTCCGTGTCTATATTTTGCGCTCGCTCGAGCCTGAGGCGATTGGCGTGCTGATTGATCGGGCCATGGCGGATAGTGAACTTGGTTTGGGTGGCCGAGGGCTCACCTTGGCGGATGAGGCGCGAAGCGCCCTGATGCAACTGGCCGATGGCGATGCGCGATCGGCACTGGGGCTGCTAGAGCTTGCCAGTGATCTGGCCGGTGAGTCGGGCGAGATTGGGCTGGCCCGTATTCAGGAAGCCGCGGCCGGTGGCCGTGCGCGATTTGATAATCGCGGTGATGCCTTTTATGACTTGATGTCAGCGTTACATAAGTCGGTGCGAGGTTCAGCGCCTGACGCGGCTTTGTATTGGTTTGCGCGCATGCTCGAAGGCGGTTGTGATCCGCTCTACATTGCTCGCCGCGTTGTGCGCATGGCCTCAGAAGATATTGGCAATGCCGACCCCCGCGCGCTGCAAGTCGCGCTAGATGCTTGGCAGGCTCAAGAGCGACTGGGCTCACCTGAGGGTGAGCTTGCGATTGCCCAGGCCGTTACCTATCTCGCCTCGGTGCCTAAGAGCAATGCGGTCTACATGGCCTATAACCGCGCCATGGCCGATGCGCGCACACAAGGTTCACTCGAGGTGCCCGTGCACTTGCGCAATGCGCCGACTGAACTGATGAAATCGTTGGGTTATGGGCATGCCTATCGTTATGCGCATGATGAGCCACAGGCCTATGCCGCCGGCGAGCAGTATCTGCCCGATGCGCTGGTGGGTAAAAGCTACTATCAGCCCAGTGATCGAGGGCTGGAGGCCAAAATTGCTGAGCGCCTTGCCCGGCTTGCTGAGCTTGATGCACGAGCCCAGCGTGGCTAAGTGGCAGGGTTGAAATCGTCGAATCTCTGCGCGGTTTGCCGTAAACTCACGCGCTTTCGTGGTTGAGACTGGCGTTAACGCCGGGTAGTGAGAATATGCTCGATCAAAAAGCCCTAAGACGCGATCCGCATGCCATTGCTCAGGCCCTACAAGGGCGTGGTTATGTTTTTGATGCTGACCAATACGCGCAGCTTGAAGCCCAGCGCGGCGCGCTTCAGTCGCAAGCGCAGAGCTTGCAGCAAACGCGTAATGAGCGCTCCAAAGCCATTGGCCAGGCCAAACAACAAGGCCAGCCAGTCGAGCCATTGCTAAGCGAAGTCTCTGAACTCGGTGACTCGCTCAAAGCCGCCGAGACCGCGCTTGAGGCCATTCAAGCCCAGCTAACCGCGATTCATTTAGCCCTGCCCAACTTACCCGATGCCTCAGTGCCTTTGGGTCATGACGAATCGGACAATGTTGAAATTCGGCGTTGGGGTGAACCCAGTCACTTTGATTTTCAGCCTCGCGACCATGTCGAGTTGGGTGAAGCGTTAGGCGGGCTCGACTTTCAAGCCGGCGCTAAGCTGTCCGGGTCGCGTTTTGTGGTCATGAAATCAGGGATCGCCCGGCTACATCGCGCCCTCGCGCAATTTATGCTGGACGTGCATGTCGATGAGCATGGCTATCAAGAAGCCTACGTACCCTATTTGGTCAGTGATGAAGCACTCACGGGTACCGGTCAGCTGCCAAAATTTGCTGATGATTTGTTTGCCATCGACAGCACCGATCATGGTTTGCGCTTAATTCCCACGGCCGAAGTGCCGCTGACTAATTTGGCAGCCGGCGAGATTATTGAAGCCGATGCGCTGCCGCATGGCTACGTTTGCCATAGTCCGTGTTTTCGCTCTGAGGCAGGATCTTATGGGCGCGATACCCGTGGCATGATTCGGCAGCATCAGTTCGACAAAGTTGAGCTGGTGCAATTAGCTCGGCCGGAAGACTCCTACGCGGCGTTAGAGCGGCTAACCGCGCATGCGGAGACGATCTTGCAGCGCTTAGCGCTGCCATACCGAGTCGTTACCCTGTGCACCGGGGATATGGGATTTGCTGCGGCCAAAACCTACGACATTGAAGTCTGGCTGCCAGGGCAGGCGGCCTATCGCGAGATTTCCTCGTGTAGTAATACCGAAGCGTTTCAGGCGCGCCGTATGCAAGCGCGCTGGCGCAATCCTGACACCGGCCGGCCCGAGCCACTGCACACGCTCAATGGCTCGGCGCTCGCGGTGGGGCGTTGCTTGGTTGCGGTACTAGAGAATTATCAGCAAGCCGATGGACGCATCGCCGTGCCAACCGTGCTGCAGCCCTATATGGCTGGCCAATCGTGGTTAACGCCATGACTGCCGGGGATATTCATGGCGCGATGGATGCATGGCTTGAGGCGACACAACCCGTAGCCTCCGACACCTCATCAGAGCTTGATTATCGGTTGTATGGCTGCGTGCGTGCGGTGCTCGAGGCCGAGTCATCCTATCTGGTGCTTGTGCGCATTGAGACCCCGCCGGATACCCGCGGTCAAGGGCAAGCCAGCGAACTGCTGGAGTGGTTAAAGCACATTTGCGATCGATATGGCGTGACGTTGCTTGGCCAAGCCCATGTGGATGATGCCAGTGGCTTGAATCAAGCCGAGTTGCTGGCATGGTATTCCCGTCACGGCTTTCAAGCCGATGACACCCATCAAGGCCGGCCCTTAGTCTGGTACCCGAGCCGACCCAACTAGGTTAAGAGGTGGCTTGCTTTAATTGGATGCGGCCATCGGGTCCGAGCACATGGCGCTGAAGCCAGGCTAAGAACAGCCCATAGGCGGGCACAAAAACCATGAGCGAAATGGTGATTTTGAGCGCGTAATCCACCGCAGCGATCTCCGGCCAGTTGGCGGCCATAAAGGGATCGGGGCTTTGGTAAAAAGCGATGCCAAAAAACGCCACCGTGTCGGCTAAATTACCAAAGACGGTTGATACAGCCGGCGCTATCCACCATCGCGCTGACTGGCGCAGGCGCTCAAAGATATGAATGTCGAGTAGTTGTCCTAGGGCATACGCCATAAAGCTAGCAATCGCGATACGGCCGACGAACGTGTTAATCGCTAACAGCGAGTCGGCGCCTTGAAAACTACCTTGTTGAAACAACACCCCAATAACATACGACAGCACGAGCGCTGGCCCCATGGCCATAAAGATAATGCGCCGCGCCGCGGCTTGGCCGAATATGCGCACGCTTAAATCGGTGGCCAGAAAGATAAAAGGAAAGGAAAAAGCGCCCCAGGTGGTTTGCAGGCCGATTAAACTCACAGGCAGCTGCACCAAATAATTGCTGATCGCGATAATGGCGATATGCGCGATGGCCAAGAGCGCGAGCGCGCGGCGGTATTGAGCAAAGGTTAGTGTTTTCATGGCTAAAAATTATAGCAAGGATTCTTCGGTTATTGGCACCCAAGCCGCGCGGGGCCGAGTTTTTGCGCTTGCCTGGCCGTTAATTTTGTCCAATATCACCGTGCCACTGCTTGGGCTGGTTGATACGGCAGTAGTCGGTCACCTGCCCGATAGCCGTTATTTAGGCGGGGTGACGTTAGGGGCGGCGCTGTTTAGCTTTCTCTATTGGGGCTTTGGTTTTTTGCGCATGGGAACCACCGGGCTAAGCGCTCAGGCCCATGGCCGTGGTGATATTGACGCGCTGTTGCGCTTGCTTGGCCAAAGTTTGCTAATTGGTGTGGTTATTGGGCTTGGCCTGATTATTTTGCACCCGCTCATCATCCCGATTGGCTTGGGGTTATTGGATGGTAGCCCAGCAGTCAGCGCCGAAGCGGATATTTATTCACGCATTCGTATCGCGAGTGCCCCCGCGGTATTGGCTAACTATGCACTGATTGGTTGGTTTTTAGGGCGGGGGCAAACCCGCGTCACGTTAGTGCTGATGTTAATCAATAACAGCCTGAATATTGTGCTCGATTTGGTATTGGTTATTGGTTTTGGCATGACCACCGCCGGTGTTGCCTTGGCAAGCGTAATGGCTGACTACCTCACCACGGCGACCGGTCTGGCCATGGCGCTTGGGGTATGGCGGCAGTGGCATTGGCGCAAAATTCGCGGCGTGTTGAATGATCGGCGGGGGTATCAGCGTTTGCTGTCGGTTAACGCCGCGCTGTTTATTCGCACCCTGTGTTTGTTGTTTGCGTTTGCGTTTTTCCACTCGCAAGGCGCGCAGCTTGGGGATACGACATTAGCGGCCAACGCGGTGTTGCTGCAATTTGTGTTGCTGGCTTCATACGGACTGGATGGGTTTGCGCATGCCACTGAAGCGTTGGTTGGTCAGAGCCTTGGTGCCAATGATGAGGCCAGTTTTCGAGTGCTGGTGCGGGCTGCGATTGAGTGGTCCGTGCTTATGGCTATGGCGGCAACGCTGATTTTTGCTGTGGCCGGGGAAGGCCTCATTGGGTTGCTGACTGATTTGCCCGCGGTGCGGGCAATGGCCAATGCCTTTTTGCCTTGGATGATTGCCATGCCGTTGCTGGCCACGGCGAGCTATTTGTTAGACGGGCTTTTTATTGGGGCAACACGAACTCGTGCGATGCGCGACACCATGATTGCGGCAGTGCTGGGGTTTTATTTACCGGTTTGGTGGCTGAGCCAGCCGCTTGGTAACCACGGCCTGTGGCTAGCGTTTATTACGTTTACGCTGGCGCGAAGCCTATTGTTGGGCGCCATTTTTTGGCGCGAGTGGCGGCAGCGTGTCTGGTTTGCTGACTCACCCAAGCAGCCTGTCGAGCTCGGTGAGTAGTTGATCGGTTTGTGCTGGCGTGCCAACGCTAATGCGGATTGCATTGTGTAGACGCGGGGTGGCGAAGTGGCGAACCAAGATATTTTGCGCTTTTAAGCCCGCATAAAGTTGCGCGGCCGATTGCTTGCTCTGCGACGCAGTGTAGGCAAGGCAGAAGTTACTCTGACTGCTGATGACATCAAATCCCCGCTCGCGCAATGCATGTGTGAGGCGTGTACGTTCATCGCGCACTGCCTGCCAACTTTGCTGGGCCGTGTCTTGGTCGGCCAGCGCGGCTGCACCCAAGGCATCAGCCAGTGCGTCGACGCTATAGCTATCGCGGGTTTTTTGCGCGATGGGGGTGATCAACTCAGCACAGCCTATGCCGTAGCCAAGCCGCAGCCCAGCCAGTGAATAACCTTTGGATAAGGTTCTTAAAATCAGGAGGTTATCGTGCTTATGAATGAGGCTAACGACATCGTGACCGGGGTCGACAAAATCCACATACGCCTCGTCAACGAGCAATACGCCATCGAGCGCCTGTGCCAAAGCACTAATTTTTTCAGCACGCATGAGCTGCCCGCTGGGTGCATGGGGATTAACGACCAGCGTTAGCTTAACGCCAGCGGCGTTCATGCGCTCGGCAAAGTCGGCGGGCAATTGCCAATTGTCATCCAGCTCGATGGCTTTGAGCGGGCTATCGTGTAGGGCAGCGAGCACGGGGTAGAGCGAGTAACTGGGCTCAGCGATACCGATGGGTTGGCCAGGCGGGACAAAGGTGGTGATGGCCAATCGCAGCAGCTCATCGCCACCATTGGTCGCGACCAGTTGCGAGGGGTCGAGGTGGTGGTGTTGAGCCGCTTGCGCCAAAAACTGCGCTGCACTGGGTGATGGGTAACGCCGCAACGCCTCAGCGGGCACATTAGCCAGGGCGGCCATGACCGCGGGCGAGGGTGGCCAGGGGTTTTCATTGGTGTTGAGCTTGATCACCGTGCCGGCATCGGGTTGCTCCCCCGGGGTGTAGCCGCTCATTCGCTGAATATTGTCGCGCTCGTAGTGCATGACGCCATCATAGCGTGCTGGCTCTTGGCTGTAACCGGGCGTGTGCAAAGGCTGAAAACAAAATCGCTTCGGGTTATTATGTGGACCAAATAAGTCCTATTAATAAAACCGGCTTAGGAGATAGTCACTTGGCGGTTTCCACGCGCGCGCTCCCGCTCGTTACCCGAATGGCATTGACCGCCCGTCGAGCGGGTATTTGGCCGGTCATGATGGGGCTGATTGCTTTGTTTGTGGCCTTGCCGGTACTCACCGTGATGGTGCAGTTATTCACGCCGGCCGGCGAGGTATGGTCGCATTTGGCCAGCACCGTGTTGCCGCGCTATCTAGTCAATACCGTGGGTTTGGCGGTTGGTGTGGGTATTGGGGTGTTGCTCATCGGCGTGGGCACAGCTTGGCTTGTGGTGATGTGTCGTTTTCCTGGGCAGCGCATTTTTGAATGGGCGCTGCTGCTGCCGCTGGCGGTACCCACCTATGTGATCGCATATGCCTATACCGACTTTTTGCAATTTGCTGGACCCTTGCAAACGCTGCTGCGCGATGTCTTTGGTTGGGGCGCGGGTGATTATTGGTTTCCGCCCGTGCGCTCGCTCGGCGGCGCGATCGCGCTGCTCACATTGGTGCTCTACCCTTACGTCTATTTGCTTACTCGCGCGGCATTTCTCGAGCAGTCGGTGTGTGTGCTTGAGGTCGGGCGCACGCTTGGACGAGGGCCTTGGCGGTTATTTGGTACGGTTGCCGTGCCCTTGGCACGGCCGGCGATTGCCGGTGGGACAGCGCTTGCGCTCATGGAAACGCTCAATGAGTTTGGGGCGGTGCAATTTTTTGCGGTGGATACCTTCACCACGGGAATCTATCGGACATGGTTTGGGCTAGGCGAGCGCACTGCTGCGGCCCAGCTTGCCGGTGTGTTGTTAGTGTTTGTGTTGCTGTTATTGCTGCTAGAGCGGGTTTCGCGCGGGCGCTCGCAGTATTTTCATACCTCGAGTCGTTACCGCGAGCTGCCCCGTTATGAGCTGCTTGGTGCAAAGCGCTGGCTCGCGTTGGGAGCGTGTGCGTTGCCGGTGCTACTGGGCTTTTTAGTCCCAGCTGCGTTACTGCTGCAAATGACGCTAACCGGTGGCGACCAACGCTTTGGTTGGCCGTTTGTCGGCTATGTATTCAATAGCGTGAGTCTTGCTGGGATTGCTGCATTGGCGGCAGTGGGGCTTGCGGTGGTGCTTTCTTATGGTGTGCGCTTGTCGCAATCACCCATTGCGGTTGCCGCTGTGCGTGTTTCCGCTATGGGGTATGCCATTCCCGGAGCGGTTATTGCGGTGGGCATTTTGATACCGCTGGGTTGGGTTGACCAACGCTTATATCGGCTCTTGTCCGGCGAGTGGGGCTGGGAAGTGGGGCTGATATTAACCGGGACGGGTATCGCGCTTGTTTATGCGTATTTAGTGCGCTTTCTAGCGGTCGCGTATAACGCGGTGCAAGCAAGCTTAACCAAAGTAACCCCCAGTATGGATGCCGCTTCGCGCACGCTTGGCAAAACCCCGGGTGGAACGCTACGCCAAGTCCATGCGCCGATCATGCGGGGCAGTTTGTTAGCCGCTGGCATCTTGGTGTTTGTCGATGTGATGAAAGAGCTACCGGCCACCATTATTTTGCGACCGTTTGATTTTACAACCCTAGCTGTGCGCTCTTATGAGCTGGCCTCGGATGAGCGCTTAAGCCAATCATCGACGGCCGCTCTGGCCATTGTGGTGGTTGGGGTGTTACCCGTGATTTTATTAAGCCGGGCTATGCAACGCTCACGCCCCGGGCAAAGCGGTCGCAACTAAAGCGGAAAGACAAATGCCTGCGTGGGGTCGAGATGCACCGCAATGGGGTCTTCGCGCTCGGGTAGAAAAACGCCGGGCATGTGGGCATGCATATGGTATTCATCGTTGCCTTGATGCACACAAAGATGAATAAAACTGGCACCGCCCAGTAGTCGCGACATTAATACATGGCTGCCACTATGGTCGCGCGGACCAGCGAGCTTTTCGACATTCAGCGCTTCGGGTCGGATGAGCACTTGTACAGCGGTGCCATCGGCAATATGCCCGGCGGCAACGGGGCCAATGGGCGTGTCAACGCGGCCGTCCATGACCACCCCGCGCATTTCGTTGACATCACCAAAAAACCGCACCACGAAGGGGTCCACGGGTCGACAATAGATGTCGGTTGGATGACCTTGTTGGATGATTTTTCCATCGCGCATGACCGCAATCCGATCGGCCATAAAAAGCGCCTCCTCAGGGTCATGCGTGACCAAGAGCGTCGCGGTGCCATTGCGCTTGAGCAAATGCAACGTATCGTCGCGTATGCGATCGCGCAGGCGTGCGTCGAGCCCTGAGAAGGGTTCATCAAGCAGCATGATGCGCGGTGCTGGCGCGAGTGCGCGGGCGAGGGCAACACGCTGTTGTTGTCCGCCGGATAGCACGTGCGGAAAGCTCTCGGCGAAGGGGGCGAGGCCGAGTTGCGCCAGTAATGCCCGGGCGCGCTGGGCGCGCTCGCGCGCTGAGACTTTTGGCAGGCCAAAGCCCACGTTATCGATGACGTTTAAGTGCGGGAATAACACGGCATCTTGAAACACCAAGCCAACATGGCGTTGCTCAGGGGGCACCCAGGTGCGGTCTTGGGCATCAGACATCAGTTGATTGCCAACCCGCACACGCCCGGCTTGCGGTCGCTCTAGCCCCGCGGCAAAGCGCAGGAGCGTTGTTTTGCCACAGCCGGATGGGCCCAGCAGGCACAGCAGCTCTTCGGGTTGCACGCTTAGGTTGATGTCCTGCGCTGCGGTAATCGCATCGAAATTATGACTGATCGCCTCAAGCCCAAGCGCCTCGCCGGTTGGACTCGGGCAGGGGGCTTGCATGCCGGCGACACCCCCAGCGGGGAATCGCGAGACGAGATGATCAGATGCTGCACTCATACGCCGCAGTTTCGTTGATGTGTGGCGGTTTTTGCAAGCGATTCTCATTGGCACTTGACGCCGATCTCGGCCTCAGGTTGAATACGTGCCGGATGAGAATAATTCGCATCCGCATTTAGATTGTAATCATTTCATGGAGATAGACATGTTAAAACCCAAACGCCTTAGCCTTGGTTTGACCGCCACTGGGTTATTGCTCGCGGCCAGTGTCGCCGGCGCGCAAAGCCTTAATTTGTATACCGCGCGCCATTACGACTCCGATCAAGCGCTCTATGATGCGTTTGAAGCGCAAACCGGTATTGAAGTGAATATTTTGCAAGGCGGTGCGGATCAACTCATTGAGCGTATCGAGCGCGAAGGCGCAGCCAGTCCGGCTGATGTGCTGATGACCGTCGATGCTGGGCTGTTAAACCGTGCTGAACGCGCGGGCGTGTTTGCCAGCGTTGACTCATCGACTCTACAACAACGCATTCCCGCCGCCCTGCGCCACCCCAATGATCTGTGGTTTGGCTTTAGCGAGCGAGTGCGAGTGGTTTACTACGATAAGCGCGTCTACGACACGCCTCCCCTAGCACGTTATGAAGCGCTCGCAGAGACAAGATTTAACGATGAGGTCTGCATTCGCTCGTCGAGTAATATCTACAACCAGTCGATGGTTGCTTCAATGATCGCCGCGCATGGCGTACCGCAGACCCAGGCGTGGGCCAGTGGTTTGGTTGAGAACATGGCGCGCACCCCGCAAGGCGGTGATACCGATCAAATTCGTGCCGTTGCCGCTGGTGAATGCAGTCTTGGTGTGGGTAATCACTACTATTGGGTGCGCTTAGCATTGTCTGACGACCCAGCTGATCAGGCGATTGCCGAGCAAGTGGGTCTAATTTTTCCGAATCAAGCTGGCCGAGGCGCGCATCGTAATATTGGTGGCGCTGGCATGGTGGCCAATGCGCCGAACCCGGAGGCGGCCAAAGCGTTTTTAGAGTTCTTGGCGTCAAATGAAGCACAACAGCAATTTTCGGCGGGTAACAACGAGTTTCCTGCCGTGGCTGGCGTTGAGCCGATCGATGCGTTGGCGCGGTGGATGGATAAAAAGCTTGATGATCTGAATGTGAGCGTTTTAGGTGATAACAATGCCGATGCCGTTCGTCTGATGGATCGGGTAGGCTGGCGCTAACGCGGTCGCTTATAGGCGCTAGGGCACCAAAGCCGCGACGGGCGAACCCGTGGCGGCTTTTTTGTGTCTGAGCGAATAACATTTATTCTTTGACTTGCTGGGAGGCATCATGACGCTACCAATTTTGATCGTACTGGGCGCGATTGCGGCCATTGTCGTTGCCTCGTTTCGAATCTTTCGTGAATACGAGCGCGCTGTGGTGTTTTTGCTCGGGCGCTTCTGGCGCGTCAAAGGGCCGGGCTTGCGCTTAGTCATTCCATTGATTCAGCAGGCGGTTAAAGTTGATTTGCGTGTGGTGACGCTGGATGTTCCCTCGCAAGATGTGATCTCCCGCGACAACGTGACCGTTAAGGTCAATGCAGTGCTGTATTATCGCGTGGTGGATCCAGAGCGTGCGATTATTCACGTCGAAGATTTTGCTGCGGCAACCAGCCAGCTGGCACAAACCACGTTGCGCTCGGTGCTCGGTAAGCATGATTTAGATGAAATGCTCTCAGAGCGCGATAAGCTCAACGCTGACATTCAGACGATTCTCGACAGCCAAACCGATGCCTGGGGGATTAAAGTCGCCAACGTCGAGATTAAGCATGTCGATTTGGACGAATCGATGATTCGCGCGATTGCCCGGCAGGCCGAAGCCGAGCGTAACCGACGCGCCAAGGTCATTCATGCCGAAGGCGAGTACCAAGCCTCGCAGCAGCTGCTCGAGGCCGCCAATGTGCTCTCGGAAAACCCCCAAGGTATCCAGTTGCGCTACTTGCAAACGCTCAGTGATATCTCCGTGGATAACGCCTCAACCATTGTCTTCCCGGTGCCAATGGATTTGTTGAATGCACTTGGCTCAGGCGCGCTTAATAGCGGTGGGGCGCCGTTTAAAGTGAAAACAGCCGATGAATCCAACAGCCAATAGCGCGCAGGCAAGGAGCGAGGCGGATGTTATCGCCGCCTTTATTGACGCGCTGTGGATGGAGCGGGGCTTGTCTGAAAACACGCTCAGCGCTTATCGAAGTGATTTAGCGCATTTTTCGCAATGGCTCACTGAGTCGAGTGGCCAAGGCCTTTTAAAGGCTGATCGGGCTGATGTGATGGGCTATCTCGCGCATCGGGTGGCCGGCGGGGTTAGCCGTCGCACCAGTGCGCGATTACTCTCGAGCCTACGGCGCTTTTATCGCTATCACATTCGCCAACAAAGCGTTGCTAGTGACCCCACCGAACGGGTTGAAGCGCCTCGAGCCGATCGACCCTTGCCGGGCGCCTTGAGTGAGTCGCAGGTCGATCAGCTACTTGCCGCGCCCAATACGCAAACCGCGTTGGGCCGGCGTGATCGCTGCATGCTCGAAGTGCTCTATGCCACCGGGCTGCGGGTATCTGAGTTAACCGGCTTGCGGCTTGACCAAGTGAACTCAACCCAAGGGGTGGTGCGCATAACTGGCAAAGGCGGCAAAGAGCGTTTGGTGCCCTTGGGGGAAAATGCCGTTGCCGCGCTTGAGGGGTATCTTGCTGAGGATCGACAGGCCATTGCGCCGGCGGCGCAGGTGGCTGAAGTGTTTATTACCGCGCGCGGTGGCGGCATGACACGGCAAGCCTTTTGGTATCGGATTCGCCACTATGCGCAAGTGGCTGGCATTCATACCGCGCTATCGCCGCACACGTTGCGTCATTCGTTTGCCACGCATTTGCTCAATCACGGCGCTGATTTAAGGGTGGTTCAATTGCTACTGGGCCACAGCGATTTATCCACCACCCAGGTCTATACGCATGTTGCGCGCGCTCGGCTGCAAGCGTTGCATGCCGAGCATCATCCACGCGGTTAGCGCTCGAGCAGTGCCAGCTTATCGGGCTTACCGTTCCATTCTTCCGCGTCACCCGGGCCAGGCTTCATTTCGGTAATGACGGGCCACTGCTGCGCAAGCTCAGCGTTGAGCTCTAAAAAGTGCGCCATGCTCTCGGGTAGGTCATCTTCAGAATAAATGGCTTCAGCGGGGCACTCGGGCTCACACAAAGTGCAATCAATGCACTCATCAGGGTCGATCGCAAGAAAGTTAGGCCCTTCATGAAAGCAATCCACCGGACAAACCTCAACGCAATCGGTGTACTTACATTTAATGCAATTTTCGGTGACGACGTAGGTCATCGTGATCTCCAAACTTGGATGGTTAGCAAGGCTTAAAGGTTAGGCCGTGCTGGGCGTGCCATCAACCTACGGAAGCTAGGGTTTAGGCAATTATTGATCGGTTGGGTTTAATAGCGCATGTAGCTTGTACAGGAGCGCCTGAGCTTGGCGTGGGGTGAGATCATCGGGATCAACGGACTGTAGCTGTTTGCGAATAGTATCAGCGGTTTGATCAACCGGGATGGTTGGCGGTTGCGCGGTGAATAGGGGCAGTTGTGGGGCTTGTCCTTCACGGCTTTCAAGGCGGGCGAGTTTTTCTTGAGCGGCTGCTAGGACAGCCGCTGGGACACCGGCCAGCGCAGCGACCTGAAGGCCATAGCTTTGACTGGCAGGTCCGGGTTGAACACGGTGTAAAAAGACGATGCGCTCACCGTGCTCAGCGGCTTGGAGATGAATATTGGCCGCGGTTGAATACTGTTCAGGCAAGGCGGTCATTTCGAAGTAATGCGTGGCAAATAAGCTAAACGCCTGCAGGGTTGTGCATAACGCCTCAGCCGTCGCCCAAGCAAGCGCTAAGCCATCAAAAGTGCTGGTGCCGCGGCCAATTTCATCGAGCAAAACCAAACTTTGTGGCGTGGCGTTGTGCAAAATATTGGCCGTTTCAGTCATTTCCACCATAAAGGTGGAGCGCCCACCAGCAAGATCATCCGAGGCGCCAATGCGAGTGAAAATGCGATCGATCGGACCAAATCGCGCCGCTTGTGCTGGCACGAAGCTACCGATGTAGGCCATTAGGGTGAGGAGCGCGACTTGGCGCATGTAGGTTGATTTGCCGCCCATATTGGGGCCCGTAATAATCAATAAACGTTGGTCGTCGTCGAAGTGCACGTCGTTTGGCACAAAGGCGTGTTCGGTATTGCGCTCAACCACCGGATGACGACCCCCGGTAATGTCGATTCCGGGGTCCTGATCAAGCTGCGGGCAGACATACCCCAGCGCATCCGCGCGCTCGGCAAGCGCGCTCAAGCAGTCAAGTTCGGCCAGCGCATCGGCTAGGCTGAGCAGGGCATCAAGGTGTTCATTGAGCCATGCAATTAGCGCTTCATAAAGCGCTTTTTCACGGGCCAAAGCACGCTCGCGAGCAGACAGCACTTTATCTTCAAAGCCTTTGAGCTCTGGCGTTATATAGCGCTCAGCGGCTTTAAGCGTTTGCCGGCGAATGTAGTGCGCCGGGGCTTGCTCGCTTTGGCCGCGACTCATTTCAATATAATAGCCATGGACCCGGTTGTAGCTGACTTTTAGCGTGTTAATACCGGTCGCTTCGCGCTCTCGAGCTTCTAAATCGGTTAAAAAACCATCTGCGTTGCGTGATAGGTCACGCAAATCGTCGAGTTCTTGGTCGTATCCGCGGGCGATTACGCCGCCGTCGCGCAAAACCACCGGGGGCTGTTCAATGAGGGCGGTGTTGAGTCGCTCGGCAATCTCTGGCTGTGCAGCTGCTTGTTTGCCGAGGGTCTGAATACCAGGGTCTTCGATGGCAGCGAGCGCGGCTCCAAGCTCGGGCAAAAGGGCTAAGGTGTCGCGCAACCCCGTGAGATCACGGGGTCGTGCCGAGCCCATGGCTAATCGAGCATTAATCCGCTCGATATCGGCGCAACCGGTGAGTATGGCTTGAATGGTCGCTGGATTGTGCGCACAAAAAGCGGCAATAGCCGACTGGCGTTGCGCCAACGCATGCCCGTCACGCAGCGGACGATTAATCCAACGGCGCAGCGTGCGACTGCCCATGCCAGTGACCGTACTGTCGAGGACACTTGCCAGTGTTTGCTCTGTACCGCCTTGGAGATTGCGCTCAAGCTCAAGATTGGCGCGGCTAGCGGCATCAATGGTAATTGCATCATCCAGAGGCTCGAGACGCAGGCTGCGAATATGCGGCAGTGCGGTGCGTTGCGTGTCGTTAAGGTACTGCAATATCGCCCCAGCGGCCGCCGTTGCCAGCGGTAAGTCATCAATACCAAATCCGGCCAAATCCCGTGTTTTAAAATGAGCGCTTAATGCTCGGTGCGCCGCGTCGGCTTCAAAATGCCATGGCGGCCGCCGCGTAATGCTGGCATGCCCGGCCCATGGGGGGGTTCCCAGCAAATCATCAGCAATTAACAGTTCGGCGGGGCAGAGCCGCTCAATCTCTGCGGCCAGCGCATGATCGCCTTGACCTTGGGTGACGGTGTAGCGGCCAGCCGCTAGCTCAAGGCTGGCAATGCCCCAGTGCTCGCCGTGACTGGCGACAGCGCTTAATAACTGACTACCGCGTGCTTGAAGTAACGCCTCATCAGTGAGTGTGCCCGGGGTGACCACGCGAACTACCTGGCGCTCGACGGGTCCTTTCGATGTGGCTGGATCGCCGGTTTGCTCACAAATGGCAACCGATTCGCCTTTGCTTAACAGCCGAGCTAAGTAGCTTTCATAGGCATGCACAGGTACCCCGGCCATGGGGATGGGCGCACCGGCTGATTCACCCCGCTGAGTCAGTGTTATGTCGAGTAAGGTGGCAGCCCGACGCGCATCCTCATAAAACAGTTCATAGAAGTCGCCCATGCGATAGAACATCAGCACATCGGGATGTTCAGCTTTAATGCGCAGATACTGCTGCATCATGGGGGTGTGTTGAGCGCGTTGAGTCATGATGATGAGGTTGGTTGGGCGTTGGCCCCAGCGCTCAGTGACGCGCTGAGGTGTTGAATTAATGCCGGCTCGATTTGATGAGCGTGTTGGGCCAACAGCGTTTGGGTGATCGTGGTCTCGCTAAGAATGGGGCGCTCGTCTAAATAGCCGTGTTCACTCAACCAATCCTTAAGAGATTCAACGTACTGGTGGTTAAGGCGTGGAATCACGCGATTAGTCAGTGCATCGATTAGCGCTTGGGCACTGCCGTGATGCTGGTTGGCTTGTTCGGCCACCTGATCAACCATGGTGTCGGTAAGGACTTGTGATCGTTCTAACACCGCTCGGTCAACCGGTTGCCCAATGCCCTGTTTGGCCAACGCATGCCAGGCCAGAGCGATGTCGATGCGATGGCTTAACTGAGCGCCTTTGCCGTTGGCAACCGCGGCTTTGCCAGCCGGCTGCTTGAGCCACGCGCTAAGCGGACCCAGTGCAGTGAGCTGATAATCGGTCAATAGCCAATGCAATGTATTCAGGTCATCGCTGAGCAAATAAAACAAATGAATGCTGGATGGTTCATGCATTAGGCTCACGCCCGGCACATCGAGGGCTTGTGCATAAGCGCTTGCCGATAACCCATCCGGTGAGGGTGGCAGGGCTGGCGCCATTATATCGGGCAGTGATTCGGCGCGGTCGGTGTACCCGCGTAGCGCAGCTAAATCAATCACATGTGGCGCCGCGGGGCTTTTTCCCGCCCAACGCATCGCATCTTCGCGCCGAGCACTGAGATACAGAATCTGCCGATCCTCGGTTGCGCTGAGGGCTTCGAGATTTTCCACCGCTTGCGCAAAGCGCTGTTGATCGGTGTTGGTTAATGCTTCATCCAGTACCAGTGGCAGCGGGGCTGCGCCGCGCTCTTGGTCACGCGCCCAAGCAAGCCGAGCGGCCAGTAATAGCTGCATGCGCGTACCCGAGGACAACGCACTCAGCGGGCGTCGTGCCCGAGTGCGCAAATCGCGCGCGATCGGCTGGTGATTATCGTCTACTTCAAGTGACCACTGGGTGTGGGTAAAGGTCTCAAAGCGTTGTTTTGCATCTTGCAGCAATGCCGGTTCATGTTGCGTGCGATAAGTCTTTTCCACATCACTAAGCAACCAATCCCCAAGCTGGGCTTTAATCATTTGTTCTTTGCGCGTTTGTAACTGATCTTCCAGCGCGTGCTCGTTTGCCATGGCTTTGGCGAGTGCCTCATCGCCACCGGCTTGGTTTAGCGTGGCTTTGAGTTGAGCAATGTCGGTGTCGAGTGTATCGAGTCGGTCAGCTTCGCGAGCGCACTCGCTGAGGGCGCTTTGAATCTCGTTAACGCTTGCGCTTTTAGCCCAGTCCACTAGCTCAGTGTGCGGGCTAAGTGATGCCTCGAGTTGCGTCTGGGCTAAGCGTGCCTTATCCAATGCCTCATGGGCGCTTACATAGTGCGCGTAGCGATCGATCAGCGCCTGCAGCCCGGTGTAATCATCCAACGCCAGCCCGGCTTTGGTGTAAAGCGTTTCTCGGGCTTTTTGATTGTCGGCTTGGCGCTGTGCTAAGGCTTTTTTGTGGCCTTCGAGCGTTGTGATGGCCTGTTGTAGGGCGCTGGCTTGCTGGCTGCGCTCAGCCAGATCTTCAACCGCTGCGCGCAGCGCTGGCAGGTCCGATGAGGGCAGCGGAGTATAGGGGCCGATGAGTGCTTTGAGCTGCTCGAGCTGCTCGGTAAAGGCTTGGTGGTAGTGGGCATATTGGGTCTGCGCTGCTGTATGAGCGGCTCGGCTTTCGTCGATTCGACGCGTAAGCGCCATCCATTGGGTTAGGCCTAGGGCACCGAGGTTTAGCCCATGCAAGCCATAGGCATCGATTAACGCGTCTAATCGGGCTTGCGCGGCATCGACTGCCGTTTGCGTTGGTGACTGCCCCGGGGCTTGGCGAAGCCGCGGCGCTAATGCAGCGATGACAACCGCGACCAAGGTGATGCCTCCACCGAGTAGGGCGCCGGGGTTGGCGGTTAGCCAGCCGCTCACGGCGCTGATTCCGGCGCCCGCAGCGATAACGCTCAAAGTAATGCGCTCAGTCACTCCCTGTGGTGGCGAGGTAGTGTGGGTGCGGGCCTGCCAGAGCTTGGCCTCGGCATGCTCGCGCAGGGCATCGCCCATGGCGTCAATCTGTGCCGGCGTCAAAGTGGGTAAGGGATCGGGAATCGTGCCGAGGTCGTCGCCAGCAAGCTGTTCTTGTGCGTTTGCTTGTTCAATGGCCAGCGCGCTTTGTTGGCGCTGTTGATGAAGGTCGCGCAAGGCTTCGATGATTTGTTTGGCTTGGTTGATTTCAGCGCTGCTTGGCGCATTATCAGCAAGCCCGGTTGCTTGTCGCTGAGCGTGCTTTTGTTCGCTCTCTAAGGCCAGTTCGCGCGCCTCTTCATTCAGACGCGCTTGGGTATCGGTCAGGCTGTCCGCCCAGTCTTTTTCGCTGCCGTTAAATTGCGCTAAAACCTCGGGAAAGCGCGCGCAGTGAGCTTGTGCGTTTTGACGCGCTTGGCTTGCCTGTTGCAGTTGCTCGGCCAACCGGAGCCGCTCGAGTTGATCACGCGCTTGCCGGGCTTGGGTTTGTTCGCTCTGAAGATGCGGTAGTTGGTGACGCTTTAATTCAAGTGCTGCGTAATCGCGTTCAGTCGATTGACGTTGGGCTAATGCTTGGCGCCACTCACCAAATAATCCGCTTGGAAAAGCACGACTGCCCAATTGCGCTGACTTGCGCACCGCCTCGAGGTCAATGCCACCCGCAAGCGCTTCGCGCAGACGCTGTCGTAATGCCGCTTCATCGGCGTTGCTGGGTACCAGGAGGCTCTCCGCGCGCAGCCAGTAGCAATGCAACGCCTCGCTACTGGGTAGGCTGGGTGGCGCGCTGATCTGGCCATCGCGCTGCCAAGTCACATCACGGCCATTGCGGCTGCCTATCCAAGTGGTGTGTTGATCGCGAAAAGTCACGCTGATGGACAAGGCGCTGGGATCGTCTGGGCGATAGCCAGCAAGCACATAATGCAGGGCTCGAATTAAGCTGCTCTTGCCAATAGCGTTAGGCCCAACAATAAAATTGACACCACCGGCGAAGTCGCTCACACAGATGGGGTCAATGCCGGGTAGCTGACGGATGTCGATTTGCGTTAAGCGCATCAGTGGTTCGACTCGTTGGCCAGCATCGCCCGAAGTGCATCTTGTGCGCTTTGACGTAACCAAGTGGCGAGCTGCTCGGTATCCGCGGTTGGCCCGGGTAAATGTTGCCAGCGGCCTTGTGAGCTGACCGTGCGGGCGTGCAAAGCGGCTTGGTTAAGCAGTGCATCGCGCTCTGCGTCATTGGCTGGGCGTTGCAGGATTAAAAGTTTTTGCGCTAGCAATCCAGGCTGATCATTACGCTGGGCAAGGGTTTCCAAAGCGATTGCTGGGCGCAAGTCGATGACTTGGCGTTCAACAAACCATTGAATATGGGGCGCGTCGGGCAACGGCAGCGCGGTATCCAAGTTGGGAGCCAGATCGGCCAGCGTTTCTGAGGCAATGGCCGTTTCGCCGGTTAAATGCAGTCTCAGCCCGAGTAACTGCGGTACAACCCGTTCACTATTGAGCCGACTGGCGAGTTCGCGCAAAGCCTCGGTGAGCCGGCCCTCGAGCACCGGCAGTTGCTCAGCACCGGTGCAGTCAATGGTGATTTGATCCCAGCGCAAAGGGGCGATGGGTATATGCGACAACTCAGCGATTTGGCCTTCGTCAATCACCATTAGCCACGCGCCCCGTGCGCCGGACTCACCGGCATCAAGGCCGCTGACAGTGCCTAAATAACCAAACGGCTTGGCCGCGGTGAGCGCATCGGGTTGGTGGATGTGGCCAAGCAGCCACGCATCAAGCTGTGCGTTGGCTAACCCACTACTGGTAACCGGCGCATAGGCACTGGTGGGCTGATCGCGGTCGCAATGCAACAGGCCGAGGTTGAGTTCAGCGCCGCTTCGGCCGGGAAAGTCAGCTAACGGATCATCATGGAAATGACGGCTGGGAAAAGACCAGCCCCACAACCTAACCCGCTCGTTTGCATCAGTGAGCCGAGAATCTATGACGGTGTTTTGCCATTGACCGTTACGCCCGAGCAGTTCGACATCCGGTAGCTCGTCGACCAAACGCGGTAAAACCTCAACGTCATGATTGCCGGTGATAACAATTAACCGAATATTGTGTTCGCGTAGTTTTTGCGCGCCGCGCTGAAGGTGGGCAAGACCTTCGAAATAGTCTTGGGTTGACTCAACCAAATCACCGGCCATTAAAACCGCATCAACCGATTCGCGCACGGCAAGATCAACCGCAGCCATCCACGCGCTGGCCGGGCCAAAATCAGCCGCTTGGGCTGTTAATGAGGCCGGTAGGCGGGTCGGTGTGCGGCCAATATGTAAATCGCCAAGCGCAAGCAACTTCAATGACATCGCTCTATGCTCTGCGATCGTGACGATCTAGGCAAGCAAAGACTGCCCGATCAGCGATCGGCAGTCTTTTGGGTTAAGGCGCATCGGGCGATGCGCCTTAAAGGGTGCTAGGCGCTACGTGTAGCGTGGCGCTCTGCGGGCTCGCCACGGCGGGCGATGTGCGGGGCGTGGCCCAGTGGCTGTGCATAGAATGAGGTCAGTTGACGCTCATTCAAGCGAACGGGCTGGCGACTGGACATGCCGATGTCGGCACGCAGCCGTCCACTCAGGCTGTTAATCGAGCTTGTGCCGCGCACGCGACGACGGCTCTGGAGCCACTGGCTGATTGCCCGCGACAATCCAATGGGTGGCATCGCAGGCAGGTAGATTGCTGAATCAGTGCGATCACTTCCATCACGGAGATTGATCGCATTAGAGCGGCGGAAAGTTGAATTGGCCACGGCGTATTACCTCCGGTCCGGTTAAATGTTCAAGCACGTTTTAAAGCAATCAATTGCTTCAGTGCACAATTATTCGCCGTGGTGTTTGTTCACGCAACTGAAAAAGAATAAACTTCTCGATGAATTTTGTTGATCAATAAGCAGTTGGAGATATGGCGAGCGATAACACACCCAACTCACCGCAAGGACTGCCCTTGTTGGATGTCGAGGTTTTGCGCACGTTTGTTGCGATTGCCGAGACGGGAAGCTTTACCCGCGCGGCTCAGCAGGTCTATCGCACGCCTTCGGCGGTGAGCATGCAGATTAAGCGGCTTGAAGAAATGCTTGGCCGGGCGATGTTTGTGCGCGAACCGCGGCAAGTGCACCTAACGCCTGAGGGTGAAACCCTACTGGGCTATGCGCGGCAAATGTTGGAGCTAAACGATGAAGCCGTGGGGCAGTTTCTCTCACCTCAAGTCGGTGGAACGGTGCGGTTGGGGACGCCTGATGACCTCGGCACCCGAGTACTACCTAACGTGCTGTCACAATTTTCGCGCAGCTACCCCGGTGTGCAAGTCAATGTGCGAGTCGGTCGCAGCCCCGATTTAATGCGCCGACTCGATATCGGTGAGCTCGATATCGCTTTGTTAATTACTGAAGCCGGGCACCGTCCGCACCCGCTTGCCGAGGTGGTGCATCGCGAACCGCTGGTATGGGCAGGACGTGAGGGGGGTGTTGCTGCTCAGCGAACGCCTTTACCGCTGGCAGTGGCTGACCGGGGGTGCGCCTGGCGGCGGATGGCCTTGAGTGCGCTTGAGCACACGGGGCATCGGTATCGCATTGCCTATACCTGTGAGCATAGTGGGGCCCAGGAAGCGGCGATTTTGCAGGATATTGCGATTACCGCGTTTCCGCGTAGCTTGGTGCAGTCGCCATTGCGCGTTATTGAAGAAGAAGAGGCGGGGTTAACCGCACTTGGTGATTATGAGGTCGCGCTGTTGCGAATGCCGGCCCGCGGCGCAGCCGTTGAAGCTTTGGCGCAACACATCGTTGAGTATTTTGCCGACGCCTAAATAACCCGCTTATGGCGTGTCTAAAAGCGTATAGCAATGAATCGGGTACACTCTTTAGCTTAGGTCAACGTGAGGGAGTGTGGCGTGCGCCGATCTGAGCGAGCACTAAAATGGATTGCGCTGAGTTTGAGCTGCTTGGGCTTGGTGTTAAGCGCTTCGGCTAGTGCGCTTGATGTTGGCGCGCGCGATGTGATCGCCCCGCCTGCTGGCATTGCTGGCGTGAGCATTGCGGTTCGTCATCGCAATATCGAAGGCTCGGCCAAAATCAATCAAACCCGCATTAATGCCCGTATCGACAGAAAAAATATCGACCTTCGCTATGGACGCGCTGGCGTGCTGGCCGGTTTGCCCACGTATGGCTACGTCAATGTGCCTTGGGTGGACTATGACATTGGCGGTGAGGCTGCGGGGCTAGGGTTATCTACTGGTCATGGCCTAGGGGATGTCGCGATTGCCGGTGCGATTTGGCCTTATAGCGATCGACAAAAGGGGCGGCATTGGGCGGTCGCTGCCTACGGTATTTTGCCAACCGGGGAATATGACAGTGCGCATACCGCGGGAGTCAACCTCAACCCGGGCAACAATCGGTTCGCCGGAATTTTGCAAAGCGGTGTTTATCAACGCCTGAGCCAACGGCTCGGATGGATGGGCGTTGCGGATGTCATGGTGTTTGAGGATAACGATGAATTCATTGGCGATGATTTGGCCGGTCGTCAGCCGGGCAGGCTAGAAGTCAAGCCCTACATTACTTACCAAACCGCATTGAACTACCAAGTGAATCCAGCCCTCAACGTCGCAGCTTCCTACTACGTCGATCGTGGTGCAAAAACCCGCCAGCGCGGTGGTGATTGGACAAGCGCAGTTAACCGTGATCGTTACGGATTCAATGCTCGCTTGGCACTATCACCCACTTGGCAAGTCGGTTTGACTTATAAAAGCACAGCAGACGACGTTGCTGGGCTTGAGATTAAACAGTTCGTGCGATTGCGGCTATTACGGTTTTGGTAATGATCAGCTAGCCAACTATTATGGCGCTGGGTTGGGCGCACTCGCGTGAATAGCCTCAATACCTTCGAGCACTTCGTCACTGAGCGTGACTGATTCGCTATCTAGATTGGTCGCCAACTGCTCGAGCGTTGTCGCGCCAATAATATTGCTGGCAACGAATGGCTGAGCGGTTACCCACGCTAACGCCATTTGTGATGGGTCTAAGTTATGCTCGCGCGCCAGTTCAACGTAAGCCTGAGTCGCTCGAATGCCCGGTTCTTTGGTGTACCGCATGAATCGATCAAACAGGGTTAATCGCGCGTTCTCAGGCTGCTGACCATCCAAGTATTTGCCACTTA
>CAJXMZ010000010.1 GCA_913056315.1 uncultured Ectothiorhodospiraceae bacterium | reverse complement strand
CCGCCATAACAACGCCTCGGGTTTAAGCCGGGCCCCATCGCAATCCGGACATAAGTCGTAGCTGCGGTATTTTGATAGCAACACCCGGACATGCATGCGATAGCTTTTGGACTCTAACCAATCAAAAAACCCCCGCACCCCGTACCACTGACGTCGGCCATTGCCCTCACCCTGCAGAACCCATTGTTGATCTTGCGCGGGCAAGTCTTGCCACGGCACATCGGTGGCGACTCCACGCTCGCGGGCATGGCGCATCAGATCTTTTTGGCAAGAGGCTGATTTGCCTGATTGCCAAGGCCGAATGGCGCCTTGAGCCAACGTTTTGCGCGGGTCGGGTATGACCAGCCCGTAGTCAATACCCATGACCCGGCCAAAGCCGCGGCAGGTCTCGCAGGCACCAAAGGGGGAGTTAAAGGAAAATAAACTGGGGACGGGGTCGCGATAGGGGCGATCGCAATCCGGGCAGTGCAGTGTGTTGGAAAAGCGATGCTCAGCAACCGATTCGCGATGATCGTTGAGCTGTTCGATCACGATTTGGCCACGCCCATGAATAAACGCCGCCTCCACCGCCTCAATGAGTCGGTCACGGCGATCCTCGCTAACGCGCAAGCGATCTTGGATAACGCGTAGCGTGGTCTTGTTTTGGCGCTCAACGCGCGTGTAGCCCTGACGCTCAAGCAGCTGGCGCATTTCGTCTTCGCTGTAATTGGCTGGAATCGCTAAATCAAAGGCAACGACTACTCGCTGCTCAGGACAGCGGCTAAGCAATCGCTGCATCACCCCCTCGGCGCTATCGCGGGTGACTTCGCGTCCACAACCGCCACAAAATAGCTGGGCTGCGCGGGCAAATAGCAGCTTAAGGTGATCGGCCAATTCGGTCATCGTGCCCACGGTCGATCGGGAGGTGCGCACGGGATTGGTTTGATCGATCGCGATCGCCGGCGGTATGCCCTCGACCCGGTCGGTTGCCGGGCGATCCATGCGGTCAAGAAACTGTCGTGCGTAGGGTGAAAATGTCTCGACGTAACGGCGCTGGCCTTCTGCGTAAATGGTGTCAAAGGCCAGCGATGACTTACCGGATCCAGAGACACCGGTAATGACCGTAAACTCACCGGTGGGCAAATCTAAGTCCAAATTGCGCAGGTTGTTTTGCCGGGCGCCGCGAATGCGGATCATGTCGTTATTCATTGCTTTGCTTTAATCCGTTGCACGTCGTGCGTCTTAAGTATTCAAGCGCTTGGCGCTGACCGCGAACCTCTGCCGCTTGTGTGATCGCAGCCCGGTCTAGTGGGTCGGCAATGGCAACTTCTAATACCGCGCGCTGTGTTGTGCTCAGTGTCAGGCCCGAGCTGGCCCTTTGGTACCAGCGAGTTAAGGCGCCATGGCTATCGCATAGCGAGCGGTTGCCGTGCGCAAAAGCCTGTAGGTCGGCTTTATCAATCTCTGCGATTGATTCAGTGAGTGTCGGACATTTCAGCCGCGCCGCCAAGTCATCGGGTAGATCGCGCAGAACATGCTGGCGTTGATTGGGATAGTGCACGGCAAAGCGCTGCTGTGCGTGCTGGCACAGCGTTTGGCCAGCGCGACTGAGGCCTTGTAAAAAAATCAGGGCATGGGCTGCGCTTCGCGGGTCGAGTCGGTTGCCTACGCGCACACAGTTAAGCCCGCTATGCTGCCAAAAATTGACCAGTGCTGCGCTGCCGCCAAAGCTTGTGCCTAGCCAATCCTTGTGTTCGCTCACAGCCGCGGCTCGGGCTCGATCGACTAGCGCTTGGCCAACGCCTTGGCGACGGTGTTCAGGGTTAACAGCTAGGCGTTGAATGCGCAGTCCGCGTTGCTCGGCGGCATGGCTTATACCCACGTGAAAGCTCAGAGACTGGGCGATGAGGTGTCCGCTTGGTCGCCGCCGGCCATCGTAGACGGCCTGGCTTAAGCGTGGGGTAAAGCCACCTTCGCTGCGGGCAACCAACACACCCACTAGGTGTTGCTCGTGCCACGCGCACCACAGCGTCATATCGGGGTCATCGAGCAGTTGGCGTAAGTCGC
Organism: uncultured Ectothiorhodospiraceae bacterium; assembly: GCA_913056315.1. Classification (GTDB taxonomy): domain Bacteria; phylum Pseudomonadota; class Gammaproteobacteria; order Nitrococcales; family Nitrococcaceae; genus Spiribacter. The sequence continues at coordinate 27,917 of CAJXMZ010000010.1, read as the reverse complement.
GGGGTCGGGTTTGATAATGCGCGTCAACCAGCAAACCAAACACCGCGGCTAGACGTTCATCGTCACGGGCCAGGGCGACGGGGTCTTCACGATGGATACGTATTGAGGTTGGCGAGACCGCAGGCAGCGTGGTTGGCGGTGAAGATTTCAGCAGCAATAGTCGATTAATCCATGTCTCAAGGGGGTCATCTGGGGCAAAGCGCAGTGGCGTGTGTAACTGGAAGTGAGTTAAAGCGGTGGTGCTTTGTTTGATTTCTTCAATGAGCCGCAAAATAAGTCCCCGGCCGCTGCCCTCGTAGCCATGAACCGTGCCGGCAAGAACACAGCGTGGATTGTCATCGAGCCATCGACGAATGGTCCCTAGTGGCAGCGCGGCGGCCTCATCAACGAATAAGGGGGTGTTGGCTGGCGTGATCAGTTCAGGGGCTAAAAATGCCGGTGCACTAGGGCCAGCATAGGTGTAGGTCGTTGCCACAGCCGCCCGCGATGGTCCAGTTAGGCGCAGTGGCTGATTGCTCAGTGCACGAATAGCCATGCCCAATGCCGCCGACTTGCCGCGTCCGCGATCGGCGGTAACGAGCACAACGCCGGGGTCGGTTTGGTTGGCCAATGCGGTCATCCCATCGATAACCCGTTGTTGTTCGGTATTCGCTTTGGCCTGGTCCACTGCAATTGTTGGGTCGGGCAGAATCGCTGGCAGATCAATGCTGTCTGTGGCTTGGGCATTCACATCGATGCCCTCAACCAGGGGGTCTTCGCTGAGATATCGAATGAGCCGCTCGACAAACCCACGACGTAAATCATCGGCCCGCAACCCATGGCTTAACCAAGGCCCAGGGGCCGGTTCGGTGCGTTTTGCCCAAGTGCTTGCTGGGGGGCTGAGCACAATCAGTGCACCGCCGGCTTGAATTGTGCCACTCAACGCGCCCCAGTCGTCTGGGTCGAGGCCCGAGTGACAATTAATGACGGCGGCTTCGAGGGTTTGGCCTAAATGCTGGCGACCACTTCCCACTGGGTGGGTTGTTCCCAGCCATACCACCCGAGTGGGGTTAAGATTCGCCAAAGTGGCTGCCGCCCAGCGTTCGCTGGCTTGCGGGTCGCCACGCACCCAAATCAGCCGACGCGAGCGTGGGGTGTTCATTGATAGCCCGCGGCCTGTAAGTGGAATAAGCGCGCATATCGGCCTTGGGCGGCGAGCAGACTCGGGTGATCGCCGCGCTCGATAATGCGGCCTTGATCAAGGACCACAATTTCATCGGCCATACGAACGGTGGAGAAGCGGTGCGATATTAAAATGGCCATACGATCGCGGCTTAAATTGCGAAAGTGCTCAAAGATTTCGGCCTCAGCACCGGCATCCATCGCTGCGGTGGGCTCGTCGAGGACCAAGATATCGGCGGCCTCACGCATAAAAGCCCGGGCCACCGCCACCTTTTGCCACTGGCCGCCGGAGAGTTCGCGGCCGTCACTAAACCAGCGGCCTAACTGGGCGTGATAGCCGCCTGGAATGCTGTCGATAAAGTCGTTCGCTAAGCCTTTTTCAGCGGCGCGCTGCCAGCGCGTTTCATCATTAAAGTGACGGACATCACCCGCGCCAATGTTTTCGCCCACCGGCAGCTGATAGCGCATAAAGTCCTGAAAAATAATGCCAATGCGGGCGCTGAGCACATCGCCGCGCCAGTCCTGCAGGTCGGTGCCATCGAGCAAGATTCGTCCCTCGCTCGGGGCATAGAGCCCGGCCAGCATTTTAATCAAGGTGGTTTTGCCCGAGCCGTTATCCCCGACTAACGCCAAACTGCGGCCTGGGGTGAGATGCAAGCTAATCTGCTCGAGCGCATTACGCTCACTGCCTGGGTAGCGAAAACTCACCCCCTCAAAACGCAAACCATCGCCGGGCATTGCCCCCGTCGTTGTTGTGCCCTGGCCAATGCTCACGGGTTGTTCTAGGTACTCATACAAGTTGGATAAATACAGGTTGTCTTCATACATGCCGCTAATGGCCGTCAGACTGGCGCTGACCGCGCTTTGACCTTGCCTAAATACCGCTAGATACATGGTCATTTGGCCTAAGGTAATACCGCCCGCGACGGTTGTGAGCACAATCCAGGCGTAGGTCGTGTAAAAGGCCATGGTGGCGATCAAGCCGAGCGCAAAGCCCCAAATATCTCGGCGCAACGTCAGCCGGCGATCTTCTTTATAAAGGCGTTGAAAAATCTCGCGATAACGATTTAAAAACAACGGCCCGAGCGCAAAGAGTTTGACCTCCTTGGCGCTGTCTTCACGTGCCAGCACGGTCTCAAGGTACATCTGCCGCCGGGTATCGGGGCTGCGCCAGCGAAACAAACGAAACGCATCCCCCGAGAACTTGGCTTCGGAGAAAAATTGCGGCAGCCCGGCAATCACCAAAATGGCGACCGCCCAAGGCGAAAAGCCTAATAACAGCCCAGCAAAGCTCATTAGCGAGATGGCGTTTTGAATCAGCCCAAACGTGCGGTTAACCAAGCTTAAGGGCCGGCTTGAGGCCTCGCGTCGAGCGCGGGTGAGTTTGTCGTAGAACTCTGAGTCTTCAAAGTCGGCCAGCTGCAGGGTTTGGGCTTTTTCTAAAATCATGACGTTCACGCGCTGGCCCAATTGAGCGCGCAGTAATGACTGGGTGGTTTGAATAGCCCGCTGACCGCCAGCGATGCCCGCCATAATGACCCCCTCAAGCGCCACTAATGCGATTAGCCGATTGGGGACACCCGCATCGGCCTGAATGGCAGCAACCACGCCATCAACAATCAGTTGGCCCACCCACGCGGCAGCAGCGGGCAAAAGCCCCGCGATAACGGTGGCGGTGGCCAAAACTAGGGTTAACAGCCGGCTGGTTTGCCAGACTAAGGCAATCGCCCGGCGGCTATAACGAAAAACGCCAAGGTACTGGCGCCAGCCGTTTGCAGTGGGGTCGTTGGGAGCGCTGGCAGCGGTGCTAGGAGGCGACATCGCTTAAGTTTAACGCATGCACGCAGACTTTGAGTGGCGACTAGCCCAATGATGACTGCGGTAATGCCGCCATTGCGGCGAGAAACGCCTCGCCGTAGCGCTCGAGCTTGCGTGCGCCCACCCCGGGTAGCTGGGCAAATTCCTCCAAGTTGATCGGGCGTTGCTCCAGCATGGCCAGCAGCGTGGTGTCATGAAATATGACGTAGGGCGGCACACCCTCGGATTCCGCTAAGCGTCGACGCTCTGCGCGCAGCGCAGCCCATGTGTCCGGGTCAACCGCAACATCGCTTGCCTCTACGCGGCGTCGGCTTTGCAGTTTGGCGGCCGGTTGGTCTTCGCGCAGTGCCAGCGGGGTCTCGCCACGTAGCAAAGGGCGGCAGGTATCACTCAGGCGCAATCCGCCATGGCCTTCGGGATCGGGCGCCAAATACCCATGCGCAAGCAGCTGACGAGTCACTGATTGCCAAGTCGCGCGGCTATAGTCTTGGCCCAAGCCAAAGGTACTCAGATGCTGGTGGCCGAGCGCGCGAATGCGCTCAGTGGATTCGCCACGCAACACGTCGATAACGTGACCAGCGCCAAAGCGCTGCCCAGTGCGATAAACACACGATAGCAAGCGCTGAGCGGCATGGGTGGCATCCCAAGTCGGCGGTGGAGCCAGGCAATTGTCGCAGTTAGCGCAGTCGCCTGGGTGCGATTCATCAAAGTGACCGAGCAGGGTAGGTCGACGACATGTCGTGGTTTCGCAAAACCCAAGCAAGGCCTCGAGTCGACGGTGTTCGCTGCGCTTGTGTTCGATGCCAGCCGAAGACTCGGACTGCATTTGTCGAATACGGTAGATATCCTGCAGGCCATAGATTAGCCACGCCTCGGCGGGCAACCCATCGCGCCCGGCCCGACCGGTCTCTTGATAGTAGGCCTCGAGGGTTTTGGGCAAGTCTAAATGCGCAACAAAACGCACATCAGGCTTATCAATGCCCATGCCAAACGCAACCGTGGCAACGATAACCAAACCGTCTTCGCGCAAAAAGCGCGACTGATGATGCTCACGCACGCTGGCATCCAAGCCCGCGTGGTAAGCCAAAGCGGGAATATCGCGCGCGTTTAGCCAGTCGGCAATTTGTTCGGTCGCCCGACGGGACATGCAATAAACAATGCCCGACTGACCGGCGTGGCGGTCTTGAATAAAGCGCAGCAATTGCTCGCGTGGACGCGCTTTGAGGCCAATCTGATAGCGAATGTTTTGCCGGTCAAAGCTAGCGGTAAAGCGTTTGGCATTGTCGGGCAGCAAGCGCCGGCAGATTTCCTCGCGGGTGCGGTAATCCGCGGTGGCGGTCAGCGCAATGCGTGGAACCTCGGCAAAGCGCTCCCCTAGAACCCCCAGTTGCAAGTACTCAGGCCGAAAGTCGTGCCCCCATTGCGAGACACAATGCGCTTCATCAATGGCAAATAGGGCGATATCCAAACGACTTAAACGATTTAAAAAATCGCCTGATAACAATCGCTCCGGGGCAACATAGAGTAGATCAAGCTCGCCGTTGCGCAGATTGTGTTCAACCTCACTGCGTGCCTCGGGCGTTAGGCCTGAGTGCAATGCCGCGGCTTTAACGCCTTGTTGCTTGAGCGCGCTGACCTGATCTTGCATGAGTGCGATCAGTGGCGAGACCACCACACCCACGCCTGGGCGAATAAGGGCGGGAATTTGAAAGCAAAGGGATTTGCCCCCGCCGGTTGGCATTAAGACAAGGGCATGGTCACCCGCGGCCACGCAGTCAATAACCTCAGCTTGGGCACCACGAAATTCGCTGTAGCCAAATACACGCTGTAGTAGCGATAAAGCGGTTGGGCGCTCAGGGGGCTGAGGCATTAGGGTCAGTCCTAGTCGGCTGCGGCGCGGGTCAATAACAAAACGCTATGATAAAGCCTTAGCCCCTGGCCTGTCCGTAGAATCGTTCGCGTTATAAGAATTAATGAAAGTCGCGCGATCGGGTAGCGAGTTCACCCAGTAGGTGAGTGTGGTCTTCGAGCCGTCCAGCGACTAAGTGGCAGACCTCGCCTTGACGCTCCCAAATACCGATAACGCCTAAAAGCCGAGAGCCCACCACTAAAGGACGCTGGCGCTCGGCCAGATCGCGCCAAATCACCACATTGGTTGAACCGGCTTCATCTTCGAGCGTTAAAAAAACCACCCCACCCGCTGCACCGGGTCGCTGACGGTTAGTGACCAGTCCGGCACAACGGGCAATACGCCGATGGCCGGTCGCTTGTAACTCGCCACTGGGCCGATAGCCCTGACGGCGCAATCGATCGCGTAATAAGGCTAATGGGTGTCGACCCAATGACAAACCTAGGCTGCGATAGTCGCTGATAAGGTCAGCTGCTTCGTTGGGCGGGGCGAGGTGGGGTTGTTCTTCATTAAGCGGCGCATCTTTAAGCAAGGGTTTGCTGGCCTCCACGCCGAGTACCTGCCACCAGGCTTGACGACGGTGGCCGGCTAGGCCGGCGAGCGCACCGGCATCGGCCAGCGCGCGCAAGTCACCTCGATTAAGCTCAGCCCGACGCGCCAGTTGTGCGACATCGCTCAAGGGTGGGCCGCTATCACGCGCTGCGATAATGCGCTTGACCGCTTCACTACGCAGGCCGCGAACCAGCCGTAACCCAAGTCGTAGAGCAGGTCTTTGGTTGGCAACGGCTTCGAGCGTGCAATCCCAATCGCTAACGCGCACATCGACACCACGAACGCCTACATCGTGTGCTCGAGCATCGGCGACCAGTTGGGCGGGGGCATAAAAGCCCATAGGCTGGCTGTTTAATAGGGCGCAAACAAAAACCTCTGGGTAGTGATGCTTAATCCAGGCAGAGACATAAACCAGCAAAGCAAAGCTTGCGGCATGCGATTCGGGAAAACCGTATTCGCCAAAGCCGCAAATTTGCTCAAACACCCGTTGTGCAAATTCCGGTGCATAGCCGCGCTCAGCCATGCCGTTGAGCAGTCGCTCACGAAAACCACCCAAGCCGCCGCGCTTTTTCCATGCCGCCATCGCGCGCCTTAACTGATCGGCCTCACCCGGGCTAAAGCCCGCGGCGACAATCGCTAGCTGCATAACTTGCTCTTGGAAAATCGGCACCCCTAGGGTGCGCTCAAGCACATTGCGCACTTCTTCGCTGGGGTACTCGATTGGTGCTTCGCCGTTTCGGCGGCGTAAGTACGGATGCACCATATCGCCTTGAATAGGCCCGGGGCGAACGATCGATATTTCAATCACTAAGTCATAAAACTGCTGTGGCCGTAGTCGGGGCAGCATCGCCATTTGTGCGCGTGACTCGACTTGAAAAACCCCCACGGTATCGGCCCGACAGAGCATGGCGTAAACCGATGGGTCTTCAGCGGGAATGCTGGCTAGGGTTAAATGCCGGTCATAGTGTTGAGCAATTAAACCCAGGCTACGACGAATAGCGCTGAGCATGCCCAGTGCCAAGCAGTCGACTTTGAGCAGTCCAAGCGCTTCTAAATCATCCTTGTCCCATTGAATAATGCTTCGCCCGAGCATGGCGGCGTTTTCGGTTGGCACCAGCTCACTCAGCGGGCCTTGGCTAATCACAAAGCCACCCACATGCTGAGACAGATGACGCGGGAAGCCCATAATTTCTTGAGTCAGGGTGAGTAAGCGTTGAATGCTCGGGGTGTCGGGCTCGAGTCCCGCTTCACGCACGCGCTCGATGTCAACTTGCTGGCCATCCCACCACTGCAAATGCCGGGTCAGTCGCTCAATGGCCTGTGGGTCAATGCCCAATGCCTTGCCCACATCGCGTAGTGCGCTGCGCGGGCGATAGCTAATCACCGTAGCCGCCAATGCGGCGCGGTGGCGGCCGTATTTGCGATAGATGTACTGAATGACCTCCTCGCGGCGATCGTGTTCAAAGTCGACATCAATATCCGGTGGTTCATTGCGCTCTCGTGAGATAAAGCGCTCAAACAACAGGCTGGCGCGAGATGGATCCACCGCGGTAATGCCTAAGCAATAGCAAACTGCTGAGTTGGCGGCCGAGCCACGGCCTTGGCAAAGAATGTCTTGGCTGCGGGCAAACGCGACTAGGTCATGAACGGTTAAAAAGTAGGGCTCGTAGCGTAATGACTGAATTAGCTCAAGCTCGTGCTCAAGCGCTGAGCGCACACGGGCGGGTACGCCCTGCGGCCAGCGAGCCTGCGCGCCTTGATCAACGAGTTGGCGTAGCCATTGAGCAGGGGTGTACTGAGCCGGTACGAGCTCTTCGGGGTATTCATAGCGTAGTTCGTTGAGTGAGAAATGACAGCGCCGGGCAATACGCAAAGCTTCAGCAATCATCGTGCGCGGATAGTCATGCGCGATTTGTTGGCGGGCCTTTAAGTGTTGTTCGCCGTTGCTAATCAGCGCCTCGCCAAGCTGAGCGATGGGGCGGCGATGACGGATTGCATTGAGCGTGTCGTGTAGGGCGCGGCGAGCGCGACGATGCATTAACACACCACCACTGGCCACCGCGCGTAAGCCATGGGTGCTGGCAAGGGTTTGGCAGTGTTTAATTCGTGCCGGGTCATGCCCGTCATAACGCACCGAGGTGGTGAGCCAAGCACGTTTGGGGAAAGTGCGTGCCAGCCATTGAGCCGCCTCGTTGGCGGTGTCAGTTTGGGTGACAAGTAGTGCCAAACAGCCTGGAATGCCATCTTGTAGATCTTCTCGGGCAAGCTGATAGCAACCCTTGTCGGCTTGGCTACGGGCAAGAGAAATCAGCGCACTGAGTCGTGCATAAGCGGCCCGGTCCGGGGCGAGGAGGATGAGGTGCAAGCCGTCATCGAGATAAAACTCACTGCCAATAATTAGCTTAATTGAATGGGCGCTAGCCGCTGTGTGGGCACGCACAACGCCGGCCACTGAGCACTCGTCAGTGAGCGCGATGGCTTGGTAGCCCAGCTCAGCGGCGCGCGCAATGAGTTCTTCAGGGTGGGAAGCAGCGCGTAAAAAGCTAAAGTTACTTAAACAATGCAGTTCGGCGTAGGCCGGTTTGGCTGAAGGCATTGGTTGGATTCCTTAACGCTGAGGGGCTAAGCAAAAAAGCCATGCAAGTACCACCCGCGGGGTTTTCGGCGTTCGCGAAATACCCACAATTGTTCGCCTTGTGGGCTGAGTGCGCGGTAGTAGTCGCGGCTAATATCACCGCCATCCCACCAGCCTGATTCAATACGCTCAGGCCCTGCTTCAAAGATCAGAGGGCCGTGGTAATTCGGCCGGCCTGCGGGGCTTGATAATGGCGTTGGTTGAGGTAGTAACCAAAAGGGTCGGGGTGGTGTTGTGCCCTGATGGCTAGCTGATTGGTTTGGCTGGCCCGGACGCTGATAATGCCAAGCGCGCTCTGGCCGGTGTTCTGCTGCGGTAGCAAGCCCGCGTACCCGGTCTTTACCGAGGCGGTGATCGAGGTTTTCAACCAAACCCTGCCAAGCATCGAGTGCCGGTTCATCGCTGATCTGATCAAGAAGATCGCCGCCTTGGGGCTGCATGTCGTGGAAATGATCGGCCGCAATATTTAAAGCAATTACATAGCTTGGCAAACAAACTTGTTCTAACCGGTGGTCAAGCAGCGCTTGAATGCGGGCTGGATGATGTCCGGGGGTAAGCATACCTAGCGTTAGCTCGGTATGAGGCTGTTGCCGGTGGAGGAGTTGAAAGTGAATGCGCATTACGCCGGCATTAAGGCTGCGTAAGTGCCCGCACAACCCTTCAATCAGGTGATATAACGCGGGCTTTAGTTGCTCGGTATGAATGGTCTCTTGGGCGAGTTCGTATTGGGCGTGGTGTTGATGTGGCGCTTGCCAGTTGGCTCGTGGGTCTGGGCGCTCGCCATAGGCGCGCTGTAGTGTCTGTACCAGCGTGCTCCCAACTCGCCGAGTCAGCCCATCGAGCGGTAATGCGCGAATATCACCCACTGTACGACAGCCTAAGCCCTCAATAGCGGCAAGGCTGGTCGGATCGGTTGTGACGGCGGTAATGGGTAGCGGCGCTAGCCGTTGGCTGAGTTGGTTACGCGCTGTAACAGGCGTGTTATCGCCGCTACGCGCAAGTAACCAAGCCGCGGTAGGCGTTGGGGCAATCCCCAACGCGGCTTGGCGGGTGCCTAAACGCTGCAAGCTGGCCTCGATACGTCCACGCAAAGGCTCGAGGCCGCCGAAATACCGCAGGCTGGCGCCAATTTCGAGCAACACAGCATCGGGTGGCGCAGGGCTGACACGGGCGGTGAATTGCCCGGCCCACGCTGCCACCTGTTCGAGCGCTTGGGCGTTGCGCTGTGAAAAATAAAGGCATAGCCAGAGCATGTTGCGGCGTTAACACAATGCGGTTCTTTAAAGCGCCAGCGGCAACGGCTTTTGCTCATGCGTTGCCGCGTTTGCGCCGGTATCGAGCTCAATGGTGCTTGCTGAAGCACCGCGGCATTTCAAAATACGCACGCCCAAGCGCTTTTGCTGTGTCTGTGCTAAATGCAGCCGAAGCGCTGCTGGTGAACTCTCGCGAGTGGCTTCAGCCCCTCTAAACAGCATACCTAAGCTATTGCCGGCTTCGGCCGCCAGCTGCAAGCGCCGTAGACTGCGATCATCACAGTGTTTCGGCCAAGCCAGTACCGCCGCACAGGTGCCTGTGCGTAGGGCTTGCTCAACTGACCATAAAGCTTGTGAATGATCGCTGGGATGTACGACTAATACCCGCGAGAGGTCGAGGCCACGAGCCGCCAGAGCCGGCGGGTAAGGCACAAAAGGGGGAGCAATTAAAGCAATCCATCGACCACCGCGGGACATTCTAGCCAGTGCGGGCATGGTTATGCGCAGCTCACCCAAGCCGTGATGTTGATGAATAACCTCAGTTAGCGCAGCGTTGGGAAAACCCCCGCCAGGCAATACTGCGTCGAGCGATGAGAAGCCGGTTGGAATATGTGACCCCGGTTGGCGTTCAGCAAACGCATGAGAGTCATTGGCACGCCAAATACCTGGCTGTTCGAGGAGTTGATGGATGGCTTGTTGCATGGGAAACCTCTCGTATTATTGGGTCTACAAACCGGCGCGAATAACGCCTACGCCAATGCCTTCGATTGCTAGCTCTTGCTCGCGCAAATCGACTTCAATAGGCGTGAAATCAGGATTTTCCGGTAGTAGTTGAACGGCGTGTGCTTGTCGAGCAAAGCGTTTGACCGTGACTTCGTTATCAATGCGGGCAACGACAATTTGGCCTTCGCGTACTTCTGTGGTGCGATGAACGGCCAGTAAATCGCCGTCAAGAATGCCTGCGTCACGCATGCTCATTCCTTGGACCTTAAGTAGGTAATCTGCCCCAGGGTTAAACAGCCCCGCGCTCACTTGGCAGTACCGATCGATATGCGCTTCGGCCAGTAGCGGGCTACCGGCAGCCACGCGGCCGATGACCGGCAGGCCGATTTCGTCATCTAAAGGCGTTATGTCGGGTTCGTCTGCGTGCAAACGGATGCCCCGGGAAGCCCCCGGCTGCAGAAATAAAACCCCCTTTTTAGCAAGCGCGCGTAAATGTTGTTCGGCGGCATTAGCCGAGCGAAAGCCAAGTTCAGCAGCGATTTCGCTACGGGTAGGTGGGTAGCCTGTTTGCGCCATGAAGTCGCGAATAAGCTGAAGAATTTGTTGTTGCCGAGGCGTGAGTGGCTGCATGACAAAATACAAGTTAACTAAAGTTACTGTTAATATATACAGTACTGTATGGATATGCAACTAAGCGACGCGCTAAACTAACGCCTATGGTCAATACGCGTGATACAACCGCTACACCGCGCCCAGGCGATCAGCTTTTTGCCGACTGGGTTGCCCACCTGCCCATTGCCTTGAGTGATGCGGATCAGGCGCGGGTTGCCAATGCTTGGCACTGGGCGCAACGCGACTATGGCGATGCGTGCCGCTTAGGTGGTGATCGGCAGATTGATCATGCGCTCAATGTGGCTGATATTTTGGCCGGGCTTGCCTTAGATGCGGACTCATTAATTGCCGCCTTGCTGCATGATTTACCCAGTGTTGCTGGTGTTGATACAGCGACTATTGCGAATGAATTTGGCCCAACTGTGGCAAGCTTGATTGAAGGCTGTGCGCGCATGCGTCAAGTCAGCCATCTGCATGGTGGTGGCAGCAGCGGCAACGAGGCGGCGCGGGCTGAGGCGCTGCGCAAAATGCTGTTGGCTATGGCCAGTGATACCCGAGTGGTTTTTTTAGTCCTTGCTGAGCGTTTGGATGATATGCGCGCTCTGCCCACTCAAAGCGCGGATCGGCAATACCAGTTAGCCCGTGAGACGCTTGATTTGCATGCGCCACTCGCCAATCGTTTAGGGATTTGGCAAATCAAGTGGGAGCTTGAAGACCGCGCCTTTCGCTATCTTAATCCGGCCGCCTACCAACGCATCGCCCGGCTTTTGTCAGAAAAGCGTATCGATCGTGAGCGCTTTATTGAGTCGATGAAAACCCGTCTTGAACAAAGCCTGGCCCAGGCGGGTATTGAGGCTGAGGTCACCGGCCGGCCCAAGCATCTGTATAGCATTTGGCGAAAGATGCAGCGTAAGGGCTTAGGCTTTAATGACTTATTTGATTTGCGGGCTTTTCGCATTTTGGTTGCCAGTGTGCCTGACTGCTACGCCGCTTTAGGTGTTGTGCATAGCCTATGGCAGCCGATTCCCAAAGAGTTTGATGACTACATTGCCAGCCCCAAAGAAAACCAATATCGCTCGTTGCATACCGCGATTGTTGGCAGTGAGGGGCGCGCGGTTGAAGTGCAAATCCGCACGCAGGCAATGCATGCTCAGTCAGAGCTGGGTGTGGCTGCGCATTGGCGTTACAAAGAAGGCCGCAGTGCCGATCCGGATTTTGACGACCGGGTTGCGTGGTTGCGCCAGCTCTTAGAAACCCCGGCCGATACGAACGGCAACGAGGATTTGATCGATCGGTTTCGAGCCGAAGTCTTTGCCGATCGGGTTTATGTCATTACACCGCAAGGCGATGTCCAAGACTTGCCCCAAGGCTCAACACCGCTGGATTTTGCCTACAGCATTCACAGCGATTTGGGTCATCAATGTCGCGGTGCGCGTATCAATGGCCACATGGTTGGACTAACTCGCGTGCTGGAGACCGGTGATCGGGTCGAAATTCTAACCGCACGTAATAGCCGGCCCAGCCGTGATTGGCTCAATCCCGCGCTCGGCTATCTGGCTTCGCCACGCGCGCGAGCAAAAGTTCGCGCTTGGTTTCGACAGCAAGATTACGACAAAAACGCTGAAGTCGGTCGTGGGTTGTTAGAGCGCGAGTTGCATCGACTGGGCTTGGACGATGTGAATTTTGAAGCACTAGCAGCGCAATCGCGTTTTCCAAAGTTAGCTGATTTTCTGGCAGCAATTGGCCGCGGTGATATCACGGGGGCACAAATTGCCGGGTTATTGCGCGAGCGCTTGTTGCCAGCGCCAACCACCCCCGAGGCATTACTCAAGCCGCGGCGCCGTCGGCACCCATCAGCCGCACAAACCGATGCCGATATTAATATCTATGGCGTGGGAAATTTACTCACCCGGCTTGGACGCTGCTGTCAGCCCGCTCCCGGGGATGCCATTATTGGTTTTATTACCCGCGGTGAGGGCGTGACCATTCACCGATGTGATTGTGCCAATGTCGCTCATCTTGAGAAAACCGCCCCAGAACGACTCATTGAAGTGAGTTGGCAGTCTGAGACGGCGCGTAGCTATTCGGTGACGATTATTGTCGAAGCCTACGACCGCCAAGGCCTTATTGGGGATATATCCGCGCTCCTCAAGCATGAGCAAATCAATGTCACGGCAGTCAATACGCAGACCGACCCGCAGGATCAGGTTGCTCGTATGACCATTACAGCCGAGGTGGGTGACGTTAATCAGCTCAGTCGGATTATGGAGCGGATCGCTGGGCTGCGTAATGTGCGGGATGTGCATCGTGCGCGCTAAGCCCTGGCGGGCCAATTATTGGTGCAGAAGTGGGCTCGCGCTATGGCTGTGGGCTTTGCTGGCGTTGCCCGTGCTGGCCGCCTGCGGCGCCCCAAGCAGTCACTCGATGGCGGCGCTAAAAGGCGACGGGATGCCCCCTGTGCCGTCGGGTCAAACAGTGACGATCGAAGCCACAGTCAGTGGCGCCTTTGCCGGGGCAAACGCGCTGAGCGGCTTTTATTTGCAAACCCCGCAAAGCGGGATTTTTGTGTATGCCCCAGAGCTTAGCCCCGAGAATGCGCCCAAAGCCGGGCAGCGTTGGCGGCTGCAAGCGCGCACCGGGCGCTACTGGGGGCGGATTCAGCTCGAACACCCGCAAGCCCTTGAGCACTGCGGCCAGGGTGATCTGAGCACGCAAACGCTAGAGCCATTGAACAATGACCAGTACGCAAGTTTGGCCGATCAGCGGGTGCGAATAAATCAGCCGTTAGTGGTGGCCGATACTTATCATTTAGCCCGTTATGGCAGCATGCGCGTGGCGGTGGGTGGACGAGCCTTTCATCCTGGCAATGGGGTTAGCGCCGGTCGCTTGCTTGAGTTGGTGGTCGATGATGGAAGTTATCGACGTAATCCTGAGCCCTTGCCGCATGGTGGGGCAAAGCAGGTTTACCGCGCGGGTGATGAGATTGCCCCGTTTACCGGCATTATTACCCGGGCCTTTGGGCAATGGCGGATTCATCCGCTAGAGCCGCTGCAATCGCGGGTTCGCAATCCACGCCCAGCCAGCCTTACTAAGCCGCTTGGCGATAGTCTGCGCGCAGTTAACTTTAATCTTTATAACTACTTTGTTGATCGTGGCTCGCGGGGAGCGAAAACGCCCGAGGCCTTTGCGCGTCAGCGACAGCGTCTGGGCAAAGCGATTCACGCCATGGATGCTGACCTATTAGCCCTGCACGAGGTGCAAAACGCACCGGCTGCGGTGACTGATTTGCTCGCGTTACTCAACACCAATCAGCCAGTCGAGCAACACTATCAAGCCGCGCGTATGCAGCGCGGCCCTGCAGCCATTCGTAGTGTGTTGCTGTATCGCCCCGCGCGCTTGTCGCTTGAGCAGGTACGCACTGATGTAGCGTCGGTGCATCCGCGTGAGCCGTTAGCCGCGGTTTTTGCAACGCCCGCAGGTCAGCGCTTTCAAATCGTGGCCACCCATTTTAAGTCGCGCGGCGGCTGTCCGGATAGCGGTGACATAGACCGCGGGCAGGGATGTTGGGCGAACCGCCGCCAAACTCAAGCGCAAACCTTGGTGACTTGGTTGCAGGCTGAGCAAGCTGACATGCCAGTCTTGTTGTTAGGCGATCTCAATGCCTATGCCACAGAGGATGCGATGGCTGCGTGGTACCAGGCCGGCTATGTGGACTTAGTCGCGCAAAACATCGCCCCAGCCGATCGCTATACCTACATCTACCGCGGTCGCTCGGGCTACTTGGACCATGCCTTCGCAACGCCAGCATTTGCTAGATGGATTAACGCCGTGCAGCTATGGCCGATTAATGCCGACGAATCGGCGTATCGTGCCAGTAGCGCCGAAGGCCTATGGCGTGTCTCTGATCATGACCCGATTATTGTTGATTGGCATTTTAGTGAGCGCAACGGCGCACAATGATTGACAGCTAGCGGCGCGAAACTGGTAACTTGCCGGCTGACTTAACGATACCGCTTAATGAATGGAGAGAATGATGTCGCAACAACGCCGCTCCAGTCTGATCGCAGCGCTTGCTCTGAGCGCTACCATGACATTGGGCTGGGCCAGTACTGCCGGTGCCCAAGCGCAATCCGGTGATCTTCAAGCGACCCAGCAAGCGCTGCAGTCTCTTCAGCAGTCGTTATCGGCTATTCGTGAAAAAACCATGGCAGCGAATCCCGAGCTCAAGCAGCGCGAGGCGTCATTGCAAGATCAGATGATGTCGCGAATGCGTGATGAAGGCGTGTTGCCGCGCAAACGAATTCGGCGGTTGCAGGATATGGCCCAGCAAATGCGCAGCGGTGAAGTGCCTGAAAATGAACAGGCCGCGATGATGGAGTCCTACCAGTCGCTACGCCAAGAGCTGCTCGATGCGCGTCGAGTCGCGATGCAAGATGAGCGCATTAAAACCGCGCAGCTTCAGCTTCAAGACGATATGGTAAGCGCAATGACTGAACAAAACGCCGAGGTGCCCAGCATGATTGATCGCTTTGAGGCAATGCGCGAAGAGCTCTCGGCCATGGCGCGCTCGCAGCGTAACTCAAGCGCCGGCGAGCAATGAGGGTCGTTGACGGGATGCGCGCGTGGATTTAACGCTAGCGACACCGTCGTTGTTGTTTCCAGCGGTATCTCTACTGCTGCTTGCCTATACCAATCGGTTTTTGGCGCTCGCCTCGCTCATACGCGGGCTACAAGCGCAGTACGAGACAACCCATCGGCGAAGCCTAGCGGCGCAAATCGCTAATTTGCGCCAACGCGTTCGGCTTATTCAGTACATGCAGGCTGCCGGGGCGGGCAGTCTTTTTTTATGTGTTGGCAGTATGGGCGTATTGTTTGCCGGTGGTTCCGACTTGGCGCGCTGGCCGTTTGCCGCTAGCTTATTTTTAATGATGGTCTCGTTGGCTCTCTCGGTTAAAGAGATTTGGATTTCGGTCACTGCGCTGAATATTCAACTCGCGGATATGGAATCTGATCAGTGAACGTTCCAACGGTTGGTTTGCTCCCCGATAATGATCCACGCCAATCGTTGCGCGTGCGGCGGTTTTTACTCGCGGCATTGGTGTACATCGTCGCGATTGGTTTGATGGGCCTATATGTTCGTCAGGGGTTATTGTCGCCGCGCGAATGGGCGGTGGCGAGCGTTGTGATTGCCATCGTTAATCTGTTGATTTACGCCATCCTGCGCAGCGGTCGCAACGAAGGGTTTAATGACCCGAGCCTGACAGGCGTGCAAATGTTTTTTGTCTGCCTGGTTATGGGCATGACCATGTTTTTGCTCGATGGCGGCCGCGGTGGGTTGCTTTTGTTGTTTTTGGTTTTGCTGATGTTTGGGGTGCTGCGACTCAACCCACGCCAGTTCACAGCGCTCGGTGGTTTTGCACTTTTTTGCTATGCCGCGGCCTTGGCGGCGGTTTGGCAGCAACGCCCCGAGGCGTTCAACGCCCAGGTTGAGCTGCTCCATTTGGCTGCGCTTGGCACGCTTGTGCCCTGCGGCGGTTTTTTCGCTGGGTATGTCAGTGGTCTGAGAAAGTCGTTGCGCGAGCGGCAGATTGATTTGCAGCGCGCGCGTGAACAAGTCCATGAGCTTAAAGTGCTTGACCCACTCACGGGCGTGAGCAATCGCAGTGCCGTTATTGCTTTTTTAACGCAAGAAATTGAGCGCGCCCAGCGGCTTAGCCAACCTTTGTCGGTCATTTTTATCGACTTATTGCACTTCAAGCAGGTTAACCGTGACCATGGCCATCCAGCCGGTGATGAGATCTTGCGCAGTGTGGCTGAGCATTTGCGGCGTTGTGTGCGTGATGTCGATGGGCTTGGGCGCTACAGCGGCGAGGAATTTTTAGTGGTGCTGCCCGATACCGCTGAGCCTGAAGCGCGTTCGGTGGCGGCGAAACTGCTCGAATGTGTTGAGCGCAGTCGGTTTCCTGGGCTACCGGCATTGTTTAGTTTGAAATGCTTGTTTGGCGTGGCCGAACGCACGGACGAACAAAGCGTTTGGCCATTAATTGAGCGTGCACGCGCTGAGGTCGAAAGCGGCCAAGGGAAGCGTTAGGCGTGCTTTGGCGACTGCCGGGGCGAGCTGCTTCACGGGTTGATCAATCGGAAGTGGCAGCCGTTGACCTGGGGTCAAACAGTTTTCACATGATCGTCGCTCAGCCTCAGGGCAATACCTTGCGAGTGGTGGATCGATTGCGCGAATCGGTGCGCCTAGCCGCGGGGCTTGATGCCGACAAAAACCTCGATGAGCAAGCTCGGGCGCGGGCTTTAGAGTGTCTGCAGCGATTGGGTGATCGGGTGCGTAACCTCCCCGCTGGAGCGGTTCGGGCCGTTGGCACCAATACGCTACGTCAGTCACGCAATGCACGCGCATTTTTGCGTGACGCTGAGCAGGCGTTAGGTCATCCCATTCAAATTGTCTCCGGCTTTGAGGAAGCGCGTCTGATTTATCTAGGCGTGGCCCATAGTATTGCCGATGATGATGAGCGCCGGCTGGTCATTGATATTGGTGGCGGGAGTACCGAATTTATTATCGGTGAGCACTTCATCCCACGCGCTATGGAGAGCCTGCACATGGGCTGTGTGAGCGCGACACGTGCGCATTTTGCGGACGGTCAGATTAGCAAAGAGCGCTTTAAACGCGCCGAAATTAGTGCCCGCCGCGAGTTAGAACCCATTGCCGAGCGGTATCAGCAACTGGGTTGGGCGCGCGTCATTGGCGCCTCGGGCACAATTAAGACTATTGAGCGCTGTCTTCGCGAGCAAGGTTGGACCCAGACGGGGATCGACATGGCTGGCCTTGAGCAGCTTCGCCGCACCCTCATTAAGGCTGGCTCGGTACAGGCGATTAACCTCAGTGGGTTAAGCGCGGATCGAGCTGAGATCCTGCCCGGGGGTGTTGCGGTGTTGTTGGGCGCTTTCCAGCAACTTGGGCTGACCCACATGGACGCCGCAGATGGGGCCCTGCGCGAGGGATTGCTGTTTGACCTGCTCGGGCGCATTGATCATGAGGATGTTCGCGGGGCCAGTATTGCCGAGCTGAGTCGACGCTACCACGCCGACCCCAAGCAAGCCGAGCGGGTTGTGGCCACGGCCAACGCGCTGCATGCCCAAGTAGCCGGTGATTGGATGCTCGAGGCGAATAACGCGCCGGATATGCTGGCTTGGGCGGCACAAGTGCACGAAGTGGGATTGGATATTTCGCATAGCCAATATCACAAGCACAGCGAGTACATTGTGCGGCATGCGGATTTGGCGGGTTTTACGCGCGAAGAGCAGCAGGTGCTCGCGGCGCTGGTGCGGGTGCATCGGCGCAAGTTTTCGCGGGCGGTGTTTAAAGATCTACCCGAAGACTGGCAACGTCCAGCCATGCGATTGGCGGTGCTGTTGCGCCTTGCTATCACACTACATCGAGGCCGCAGCACAGCCACATTGCCTGCATTGAGTTTGCAGGTGGATCAGGCCTCGATTGCGCTGCGTTTTCCGGCGCAATGGCTTGATCAGCACGCCTTGGTTGAGGCCGACTTAGACGATGAAATTAATTGGCTTGCCGCCGCCGATTTTGACTTGCGCATTATTCGCGGCGAATAGCGCAAGTCTTTGGCAATTGCGATTAACTATCGTCGGCGTAAGTTGCCAGTAAGGTGCTCTGCGCGCTGATTGCCTCGCCATCGGCGGCCGGCGTTTCGCGGGTGTAATGACCATCTGCGCATAGGATCCACGCTTGGCTATTGTCCTCGAGGTAGTGCTCCAAATCGGCTAGGACGCGGTCTTTGAGGTTGGCCTCGAGCAGCGGAAAAGCGGTTTCGACGCGCCGAAAAAAGTTACGCTCCATCCAGTCCGCTGAGCTGCAGAAAAGCTCCGCATCGCCATCATTGGCGAAATAAAATACCCGCGTATGTTCGAGAAAGCGTCCGATCACTGAGCGTACCCGAATGTTCTCGCTAACGCCTTCCACGCCTGGGCGTAGGCAACACATACCCCGAACAATTAAATCGATGCGCACACCGGCCTGTGAAGCGTGATAGAGCGCGCGAATCACCTTTGGCTCGACCAACGAATTGACCTTGGCAATGAGTCTTGCCGGTTTGCCTTGCTCGGCATGCGCGGTCTCGCGCGTAATTTTATCGATTACGCCCTGATGCAAGGTAAAGGGTGATTCAAGCAAATGCTCAAGGGCAGAGACTTTGCCCAAGCTGGTTAATTGCAAGAAGACTCGGTGGACATCCTCGCCTATGGTTGGATTAGCGGTGAGCAGGCCATAGTCGGTATATAAACGGGCGGTCCGCGAGTGGTAGTTGCCGGTGCCAAGATGAACATAATGGCGCAGCCGTGAGCCCTCACGGCGGATAATGAGCATCATCTTGGCGTGGGTTTTATGCCCAACCACGCCATAGACCACATGGGCGCCTGCTTCTTGCAGCCGATTGGCTAAACCAATGTTCTCAGCCTCATCAAAGCGCGCGCGCAGCTCCACCACAACCGTCACCTCTTTGCCGGCTTGCGCGGCAGTGACCAAGTGGTCAACAACGGCTGACTCGGCGCCGGTGCGATAGAGGGTTTGTTTAATGGCCAGCACTTCAGGGTCTTGGGCAGCCTGGCGAAGCAGCTCAGCGACTGGGGCAAACGACTCGAACGGGTGGTGCAGCAGAACATCGCGCTGGCGCATGGCCTTAAACATATCGCCGCCGTGGCGCAATTCTAGGGGTAATCCAGGGGTGAAACCCGGATAAGTCAGGTCGGGGCGATCAACCAGGTCGCAAACCGCGAGTAAGCGATTAAGATTGACCGGGCCGTTGACTTGGTAGAGTGCATCGGCCTCGAGCTCAAATTCTTCAAGCAAAAACTCGCTCATTGGCGCCGGGCAGTTTGCGGCCACCTCCAGGCGAACCGCATCGCCGTAGCGGCGTGATGGCAGCTCACCTTCCATGGCCCGCAGCAGATCATCGACCTCTTCTTCATCGACGTAGAGATCGCTATTGCGGGTGACCCGAAATTGATAGCAACCCGTGGCGTTCATCCCCGGGAATAGGTCGGTGACATGGGCATGAATAATGGAGGACAAAAACACAAAGTCATACGGCCCATTGCCATCTAGGTTAGCGGGTAGCTGAATGATTCGGGGCAAAGCCCGGGGTGCCTGCACCACCGCCATGCCGCTATTCCGGCCAAACGCATCGCGGCCTTCGAGCGAGACAATAAAATTAAGGCTTTTATTAAGCACTTGTGGAAACGGGTGCGCGGGGTCTAGCCCAAGGGGGCTGAGAATGGGTAAGAGTGCAGTTTCAAAATAGCGACGAATCCAATCTTGTTGGGCGGGCGTCCATTCGTTACGACGTAAAAAACGAATACCCGTCTCAGCAAGGGCCGGTGTGACCTCGTCATTGAGCAATCGATACTGCTCTTCGACAAGGGCATGCGTGCGTTGGCTGATTTCACGCAAGAGCTGCTGGGGGCTGCGGTTATCGGCACCGGTTTGACCGACGCCCAATTCCATGGCTTGGCGTAGTCCAGCCACCCGTATCTCAAAAAATTCATCAAGATTGGAGCTGGCAATGCAGAGAAATTTCAACCGCTCGAGTAACGGTGTATTGGGATCTTCGGTTTGCGCTAAGACGCGGCGGTTGAACTCAAGCAGGCTGAGTTGCCGGTTAATGTAGAGGTCTGGTGCGCTAAGATCAGCTGGTTGCATTGGTATTGCCACCCTCGGAAATAGCTAACAACGGTGCCTATTCAATGTGACGGTTATATGACAGCCAGGCAGGCGGAAGTTCACTTCACGCGGTTGTAGCCATTAAGCGCGGCGACGCGATAACCCTCGGCCATGGTGGGGTAGTTGAAGGTGGTGTTCATAAAATAGCGCAGTGAATTGCCCGGGGCGGGTTGCGCCATAATCGCTTGGCCGATGTGAACAATTTCGGCGGCCTGATCCCCAAAACAGTGGATACCTAACAGCTCTAGCGTTTCGACATGAAACAACAGTTTGAGCATGCCGACTGTTTGTCCTGAAATTTGGGCCCGCGCTAAGTCTTTAAAAAATGCATGGCCCACTTCATAAGGCACGCGCGCATCGGTGAGCTCTTGTTCGGTACGGCCAACCGAGCTGATTTCAGGAATTGTGTAAATGCCGGTTGGCACATCATGGGCAAGCCGGTAGTTACAATCGCCTTCAACGATGTGAGTCGCTGCGAAGCGGCCTTGGTCGTAAGCCGCGCTTGCTAGGCTGGGATAGCCAATCACATCGCCAACGGCATAAATATGCGGCTGGCTTGTTTGGAAGTCGCTATTAACCTCTAGCTGACCCCGACCGTTGGGTTGGATGCCCAGCGTCTCTAAGCCCATATCATCAGTATTGCCGGTGCGCCCGTTGGCCCAGAGCAGTAGGTCGCCATGGATATGCTTGCCCGATTGCAGGCTCAAGGTGACGCCGTCATCCGTGGCGTCAATCGATGCGTATTCTTCGCGATGGCGAATGAGCACCCCGTGTTCGCGCAGGTGATAGGAAATGGCATCGGAGATTTCGTCGTCCAAAAAGGCCAGCATGCGCTCGCGCGTGTTAATCAGGTCAACCTTGACCCCCAGTCCGCGAAAGATTGAAGCGTATTCACTGCCAATCACGCCGGCGCCATAAATAATGATGTTGCGCGGGGTGCGGTCGAGTTCAAGAATTTGATCGCTGTCACAAATGCGCGAGTGACTAAAGTCAACATCGGCAGGGCGGTAGGGGCGCGAGCCCGTCGCGAGCAAAAAATAGTCCGCGCTAAGCGTGAAGGCCTCGTCGTTATCGGCGATCACTTCAATGGTGTGCGCATCGATAAAACGCGCTTTGCCCTCAAAGATGGGTACTTCATTACGTAGGTAAAAGCGGCTGCGCAGGCCCACTTGTTGGTCAACCACTTGAGCAGCATGTGCGAGCATGGTTGGAAAGCTTTGTTGGCGCGGATCACCGGCATCACGAAACAGCACCGAGCTGTTGTACTCCATTAGCCGGCGCACATTATGTCGCAGCGCTTTAGAGGGAATAGTGCCCCAGTGCGTACAGCCACCACCGACTTCAGAATAGCGCTCAATCATGGCGACCGAGCGCCCGCTTTTTGCCAGTTTCATCGCCGCGCCTTCGCCGCCGGGGCCGCTACCTAGCACAATTGCGTCGTAGTGTTTTTCGCTCAATGAAAACTGCTCTTTTTTGCCCAGGCAATAGAATATCAGGGTGGTTGCCCGTTGGCATACCAAACGCTGCAGTTTATGTTAGAGACAGAAACCGAATTGGCCTTACCAGATAACAAGATAAGGAAGACACGATGACAGAACGGGTTGAGGTGGCTGGTCTCAAGGTGGCGAAGCCGTTGTATGAGTTGATGAGCGAGCAGGCCATCCCGGGAACCGGGGTTGAGGTGAGCGCTTTTTGGCAGGGGCTGGCCGATACGGTTGCCGAGCTGGGGCCGCAAAACCGCGCTTTGCTCAAAGAGCGCGACCGGCTGCAGACCGAGATTGATCAATGGCACCGTGACCATCCCGGTCAGCATAATCAACCCGCCTACCGTGAATTTCTTGAGCAAATTGGTTATTTGCAGCCCCAAGGCGATGACTTTGCGGTAAGCACCGCCGATGTTGATGCCGAAATTGCCCAGGTAGCCGGCCCGCAGCTTGTGGTGCCGGTGAACAACGCGCGTTATGCGCTCAATGCGGCGAACGCGCGGTGGGGCAGCCTCTACGACGCACTCTATGGCACCGATGTCATTCCTGAGCGTGACGGGGCCGAGAAAACTCAAGACTTTAATCCCGAGCGTGGCCGGCGAGTGGTGGCTTGGGCGGCTGCGTTTTTAGACGCCAGCTTTCCGTTAGCTGCCGGCCAACATGCCCAAGCGCAGGCCTATCAGGTGATCGATCAAGGCGGTCGTTCTGTGCTTAAAGTCACCCTTGACGGTGGTGGCGAGACCGGCTTGCAAGACCCAGAGCAGTTCGTTGGTTTTGTGGGTGGTGAGCAGCCCAGCGCGATTTTGCTTCGCCATCATGGTCTGCATGCTGAGATTAAAATCGACACCCATCATCCCATCGGTAAAACCCATGCCGCTGGGGTTTGCGATGTCGTTCTTGAATCGGCGGTAACGGCAATACAAGACTGCGAAGATTCGGTGGCTGCGGTTGATGGCGAGGACAAAGCTCAGGTGTATCGCAACTGGCTGGGGTTGATGCGCGGTGATCTTGAAGAGCGCTTCTATAAGCAAGGCCGTGAGGTGGTGCGACGGTTGAACCCGGATCGCGAATACACCGGCGTCAACGGCCAGCCGCTGACAGTGCCCGGACGCAGCCTGCTATTGGTGCGTAATGTTGGCCACTTAATGACCACGCCAGCGGTGCTCGATGCCAACGGCGATGAAATTCCTGAAGGCATTCTCGATGCCTTTTGCACCGGGGTGATTGCCCAGCACGACCTCAAGCGCGAGGGTGGCAACAGCCGCACCGGCAGCGTCTATATCGTCAAACCCAAAATGCATGGCCCAGACGAGGTGGCTTTAACGGTTGCGCTATTTGCTCGCGTGGAGTCGGTGGTGGGAATGCCTGAAAAGACCCTGAAAGTTGGGGTAATGGATGAAGAACGCCGCACCACGCTCAATCTTAAAGCCTGCATACGCGAAGCGCGTGAGCGTTTGATCTTTATTAATACTGGGTTTTTGGATCGCACCGGCGATGAAATGCACACCAGCATGGAAGCCGGGCCAATGATTCGTAAGGCCGCCATGAAGCAGTCGCGCTGGCTGAACGCCTACGAAGACTGGAACGTTGATACCGGGCTTGCTTGCGGTCTGCCCGGTCATGCCCAGATCGGTAAAGGGATGTGGGCAATGCCTGATCGCATGGCCGATATGCTGGAAGCCAAGATGGGTCATCCGCGGGCCGGTGCCAATTGCGCTTGGGTGCCATCGCCGACCGCGGCAACGCTCCACGCAACGCACTACCACCAAGTGGATGTGCGCGCTCAGCAAGAAAAGCTCAGTGGGGGGTCGCGCGCGAGCCTAGATGATCTGTTGACGATTCCAGTGGCAGCCAACCCAAACTGGAGTGAGACCGAGATTCAAGAAGAGTTAGAGAATAACTGCCAAGGCATCCTCGGCTATGTGGTGCGCTGGGTAAGCCAAGGAATTGGTTGCTCAAAAGTGCCCGATTTTTATGATGTCGGTTTGATGGAAGATCGCGCCACTTTGCGCATTTCCAGTCAGCATATTGCCAATTGGCTGCATCACGGCATCGTAACCGAGCAGGCGGTAAGGGCCGCAATGCAGCGCATGGCGGCGGTGGTTGATCGGCAAAATGCCGATGATCCCACTTACACACCGATGGGCCCGGGCTTTGATGGCATCCCATTTCAAGCAGCTTGCGATTTGGTCTTTAAGGGACGTGAGCAGCCTAGCGGCTATACCGAGCCGCTTTTGCATGCTCGGCGTTTAGAGCTTAAGGCAAAATCTTAAGTCGGACTCAAGCGCATATGGCATTTGCCAGGCCGGCACAGATGTGGTTTATTCTGTGGCCAGACCAATTGGTCTTGGCGACCTGTTAGTAATACGGGCGATTTACAAAACTCGGGAGGAGAGAGCATGACTGATTCCAAAGTGGACAATGTCAAAGTCAACACGGCGCAGCCAGACGGATCACGCCGGAAATTTCTAAAGGGTAGCCTCGCTGCTGCCGGTGGTGTCGCTGCTGCTGGTACAACGATCGTGGGCGCCCCCTACGTTAACGCGCAGTCGCCAATCGTTCTGAAAATGCAGACGGCTTGGGGCGGCGGCAATATCTGGAACGACTTTGCCCGTGAATACGTTGATCGCGTTCACAGCATGTCGGGTGGCCGGATTCAAATCGATCTGCTGCCAGCTGGCGCCATTGTGAAGGCCTTCCAGGTCATGGACGCGGTTAGTGATGGCATCCTCGATATCGGTCATGACGTGCCTGTGTACTGGTACGGCAAGAACAAAGCAGCCTCATTGTTTGGCACCGGCCCAGTCTGGGGCGGCAACGCGAACAACATGATGTCATGGTGGTATGCCGGCGGTGGCCGAGAGCTCTATCGCGAGCTGACCCAAGACATTATGGGTTTGAACGTGGTGGGTTACTTCGGCTTCCCCATGCCTTCGCAGCCATTTGGCTGGTTTAAAGATAGTGACGTCACTTCGGTTGACGACATCCAAGGCCTGAAATATCGGACCGTGGGCTTGGCCGCTGACCTGCTGCAGGAAATGGGCATGGCGGTCGCACAGCTGCCTGGCGGCGAGATCGTGCCAGCCATGGAGCGTGGCGTTATCGACGCGTTCGAGTTCAACAACCCATCATCTGACAGTGACTTCGGCGCTCAAGACGTGGCGAAGAACTACTACCTGGGTTCTTATCACCAGGCCAGTGAGTCGTTCGAGTGGTTGTTCAACCGCGATATGCTCGAAAGTCTAGACGACGATCTGCAGGCCATTCTGGTTCACGCAGTTGAAGCGGCTTCGACATCGAACACCGCTACCGCGTTGGATCGTTACTCCGCTGATCTT
Source organism: uncultured Ectothiorhodospiraceae bacterium (assembly GCA_913056315.1). Taxonomy (GTDB): domain Bacteria; phylum Pseudomonadota; class Gammaproteobacteria; order Nitrococcales; family Nitrococcaceae; genus Spiribacter. Next base: position 2,684 of record CAJXMZ010000010.1, on the reverse strand, counting down.
GAGTCGCTGCAGACTGAGTCAGGCGTGACGGTTCACCGGACTTCTGACGAAATCCTCGCAGCACAGCTGGAGGCTTGGAGCACCTTGATTCCGGGTCTTGAAGAGGACGAGTTCATGAATCGCGTCATGGAAAGTCAGAAAGCCTGGGTTGAGCGGACCGTGTTCTATGAGCTCATGAACCAGCCGGATCTGCAGCTCGCCTACGAGCACTTCTTCCCCGGCCGGCTCAACATGTAAGACGGGCCATTGGCCAACTGATCTGCCCTGGGTCTTCGGACCCGGGGCAGTTTTATTTAATTTACGTTAAATAAGAGTGATCTATGCTTCAGGTCATCCATACGATTGATCGATTTACGACATGGGTCGGGCGCAGTTTTGCCTGGCTGATTTTGCTCATGGCTTTTGGCATGGGGTATGAGGTGTTGTCGCGGTATTTGTTTGGCGCGCCGACGGCATGGGCCTATGACATGTCCTATATCCTGTACGGCACGCTATTTATGGTGGGTGGCGCTTACACCCTCTCGCGTAACGCTCATGTTCGGGGTGACTTTCTCTACCGGCTCTGGAAGCCTCGCACGCAGGCTCGCGTTGAGCTAACTCTATACATTTTATTTTTCTTTCCCGGCATTCTCGCGCTGGTATTCGCGGGTGGTTCGTATGCTGCTCGCTCGTGGCAGTACATGGAAACCAGTGTCTTTTCGCCAGCGGGAATACCCATTTTTCACTTCAAAACCATGTTGGTTGTGGGCGGTGTTTTAATGCTCATTCAGGGTGTTGCGCAGGTTTGTCGCTGCATCGTGTGCATTCGAACCGGCGAGTGGCCGCCGGAAGTTCGTGACGTCACCGAGCTTGAAGACCAGCTGCTTGAACAATCTGGCCAAAACGAGACGAATAACCCTTTAGATAATGCATCGACAGTGGGAGGTAATGAGCGATGAGTGATCCCCAAATTGGGATTTTAATGTTAGGGATCTTCATTCTCTTTATCTTCTTGGGTTTTCCTATCGCCTTTACGTTGATGGCTTTGGGGATTGGCTTTGGCTATTTCGCATTCTTTGATGCCGGGCGCATGTGGCGTGGGTATGAGCGTTTGGTTGAAGGCGGTGCCGAAGGCTGGCAGGTCTGGCAAGCGTATTTTGAAGGCTTTTTGAATAACCGCATTTTTGATTTGTTCGTTAACCAGACTTACTCCGTCATGGCCAACGAAGTGCTCACTGCGGTGCCATTGTTTTTGTTCATGGGCTACATCGTCGAGCGCTCCAATATTGTCGAGCGGCTGTTCTCAACGTTGTACATCGCTGCGCGTCGCGTGCCCGGCGCGATGGCAGTGGCTGCACTCATTACCTGTACCTTATTTGCTACGGCCACGGGTATTGTGGGGGCGGTGGTTACGCTCATGGGGCTGCTTGCGCTTCCTGCTATGCTGAATGCGCGTTACAACTCGTCGTTCGCCTCCGGAGTGATCTGCGCTGGCGGTACGCTTGGCATTCTCATTCCGCCATCAATTATGTTGATCGTATACGCCGCGGCGACGGGAACATCGATCGTGCGGCTGTATGCCGGCGCATTATTTCCCGGCCTGCTGCTTGCCGGTCTGTATATTGCGTACATTGTGATTCGCAGCATTTTGCAGCCCTCGGTAGCGCCAAAACCAACCGATGATGAAGTCGGTGATGTGCCCTTAGGCAAGTTGCTGCTCATGATTTTGACTTCGTTTGTACCGCTTGCGGTGCTTATTATGGCGGGGCTGGGCTCCCTCCTATTTGGCTTAGCCACTCCAACCGAAGCCGCGTCTGCCGGCGCGTTGGGTGGGTTGGCGCTTGCAGCCATTTATCGGGCATTAACTTGGGACAAACTACGCGATTCGGTATACCTCACGCTCAAGACCACGGCCATGGTGTGTTGGCTATTTGTCGGCTCGTGGACATTTTCATCGGTGTTCTCGTATTTAGGCGGCGAGCATCTGATTACTGAATTTGTGGTGGGGCTGAATCTCAACACGATTACTTTCTTGATCCTGGCTCAGCTCATTATCTTTTTGCTGGGCTGGCCGCTCGAGTGGTCAGAGATCATCATTATTTTTGTGCCAATCTTCTTGCCGCTGTTGGAGATCTTTGGTGTTGATCCACTGTTCTTCGGCATCTTGGTGGCGCTCAACCTGCAGACCTCTTTCTTGACACCACCCATGGCCATGTCGGCTTATTACCTCAAAGGTATCGCGCCGCCCTCGGTCCAACTGGTGCAGATCTTTAAAGGCTGTATGCCGTTTTTGTTCTTTGTCATATTTGCGATGGTCGTTTTGTACGTCTTCCCGCAAATCGTCTTCTGGTTGCCGGATACCGTTTATGGTTAAGCGTGTTGAGATTGGCGAACCGGCCAACCTAACGGCTAACCAAATCGTTAGTCAGTTAGCGCAGGGGAGTTTGTCGGCAGAGGCGGTCACCAAGGCTTGCCTTGATCGTATCGAGGCGCTAGAGCCGACGGTTCAGGCCTGGGCTCATTACGATGGGCAGCTGGCCCTTATGCAAGCTAAGGAAGCGGATCGGCGGCGTATGCAAGGCCTTCCGCTCGGGCCTTTGCATGGGGTGCCGGTTGGGCTTAAAGACATAATTGATGCGCGTGGGTTGCCGACTGAAAATGGCACGCCGCTGGATGCTGGTAATCGTCCTTTGGAAGATGCTGCT
>CAJXMZ010000009.1 GCA_913056315.1 uncultured Ectothiorhodospiraceae bacterium | reverse complement strand
AAGTAATTCTGAGATACCGAAAATACCAATCATTACCGGCACAAACCCAATGCCCTCTGAGAGTTCATTAAACCCAAAGGTAAAGCGCTCAACCGTAGTGAGTAAGTCTTTTCCGACGGTTGCTAGCAAGACGCCTAACGCACCACCAATAATGTTACGCATCGGCGTGCCATCACCGATGGTGGCAAGCATCGAGATCCCGAACACTGTAAGCGCAAAGTACTCCGGCGGGGCAAAGTTATAGGCCATGCGCGCCATCAAAGGCGCGGCCAGCATTAAACAGATTACCGAGATAATGCCACCAAAAGTCGAGGCCACCGTGGCCATCCCTAACGCGCGTCCCGCCTCGCCCCGCTGGGCCAGCGGGTAACCATCAAGGCAGGTCGTTGCACTTGCCGAGGTGCCTGGCGTGTTAATTAAAATTGCTGTGATTGCGCCAGCAAAAGTTGCAGCGCAGTAAATTGTTGTAAGGATCGCGATCGCCGGGACCGGGTCCATGGTGATTGTAAACGGTAATAATAGTGCTGCGCCGGTCGTTGCGTTAAGACCCGGCATCGCGCCAATAATAACGCCTCCAATGGTTGCCGCGAGCAGCAGGATTAATAGCTGCGGATCCATTAAGGCGTGGAAACCAGACAAAAGTGCTTCCATTATTCTTACCCGTACCAAAGATTTGTGAGTAAGCCGCGCGGAAAGCGGATGCGAAACACAAGATCGAATAGAAAAAAGATCAACACTGGGCTAAGTACCGCAACAAACCCCAGTGCCTGAATACGGCGTTCACCCCAGGCAAAGGCAAGTGCACCGGCAAAGACGCCTAGGCCTAAAAACAAATCAACCTGAGCGAGTAGCGCAAATACTAAGAACAATCCCATGCTCTTCCAGGCGTTTAGGCTAATGCGTACATGTTCGATGGGTTTGTCGAAAATCATGACCAAAATAGATATCGCCATGATGAGCAGTAACACCATTTGCGGGAAATCTTCGGGTTGCATACCACGCACGAATATTGGTGGTACCCGATCAAACGTTGTGCTCAACCAATACGCCATGGCGCAAAAAATGATGATTCCACTAGGAACGGTATAGCGCGTCATAGCCACTGCACCCAATTGCTGCGAAAGATAATACCCAGCCCGCCTACCTGCTGGTTGGCGGGCCGGATATTGCATCGGATTTAGTTAATAAAGCCGAGCTCGCGAAGTGCCGAATCCATATCCGCCTGCATGGAGGTCAGTTGATTACCCCACACATCTGACCCGGCGACCGACGTCGCATCCAGACCGACTGAGGTTAAAAACGCCTGATAGGCACCGTGGTTCATGGCCTCAAGGAGACCTTCCTCGATCTCAGCGGCCACATCATCGGGTGTATCGGCATGCACCACAAAGCCTCGAACGGTCGAGAAGTTGGCATCAATACCAAGCTCTTGCGCGGTAGCTACGTCAGGCAGACCACTCATGCGCTCGGGCGCCATCACAACGATGGGGCAAATATCCCCCGCATCAATTTGCGAAGTGGCTTCGGCAAGGTTTAATACCGCCACATCGACCGCCCCAGCGACCAATTGCGTGGCAAGCTCACCACCGCCTTCGAATGGCACCACATTAGGCGTTGCCAGATCACCGCGACGGGCAAACATAAACGCCGATACATCATCGATGCCTCCCAAGTGAGTCGTGCCATACGTCAGAGGCTCGTCTTTCTGAACGTCAACAAAGTCTTGAGCGGAATCAAAGTTACCGCATGCCACCATCAGTATCTGTGGATCATCGGTGCCACGGGCGATTGGCCGCACGTCTTCAAGGCCCATATCCGTCTTACCCAATGCGATCGTAGTCGAGTGACCAATCGTAAAGGTTAGGATGCTGTGGCCATCAGCCTCTTGAGTCAGGTAGTAGTCCATTGCGGTTGCACCGCCACCACCGCGCTTATTCACAACGACCATGTCGTTATCAAGCACACGCCGAGCCCGCAACATCATCATACGGGTAGTCATGTCCGTGCCACCACCAGCTCCGGCGTGGGTGACAACTTCAATGGTTTTACTTGGGAATTCCTGCGCCATGGCAGTACTAGAGGCAGCGGCAATACCGCCGGTCATTGCGGCGGCTGCCGCGATCGTTAGCAATTTATTCATTTCAACTCTCCTCGGTTAAGCGCGGACTGCGCTTAGGAATAGTTGTAACAAAGTATTATGAAATTTGGAATACCAAAATGTGACTCCGTCCGGTGCTGACCGAGTGCTAACGTTATCGATGATCTACAAGCAATATCTCATGCGAAGGCACACGACATGATGCTGGCGCTGCGACATGCCGCCGGTGAAATTGCCTTTGATTGTTTTTACGGTATTAAGCGCGTTGAGCGGAACATTGTTGGCTCGATCGCTGCCGAGCAGTCTGCTTTCGTGGCTGAATCTCTTTCAACGGGGATTATCATTACCATGTGCGGGATATGGCTTGCCGTGCAGTTTTTAGCGGAATTCGTCTCGTTTTGAACGCGCTGTCTTTAGGGGCTCTACAAGCCGGGTCGTGCTGGCATAGATGATCCAGGGTCGATCTTCGCTAGCTGACCTATGAGCAGTTTTGCAACGCTTGCTTTGTAGTTCGACAGTGAATACGGCGAGCGGTATGAGGAGCTCGAGGAGCTGGGGTAAGGACACTTAATGGCACTTTTCCCGCCAGAGGGCGTTCCGGGCCTTCCAGACCACATTCCCATTCTCAAGCGCTTTGAAGTCGGCGTGCTGCTTGTAACAATTCCTGAGCGGATCGCAGCGACTGCGGTTAACAACGAGGACGGCAAGAAGACTTACGAAAGAACGGGCTGGGCAATCCACACCACATTTGCCTTCGACTTGATTCCGCAGAATGACAAGTGGACTTTGTGTAACGCCTCGCTTTCAGCCTATCCAGTACGTCAAAATTTTAGATGGTTTTTAACTCTTTATTTAATTTTAAATCAATAACTTAAGTTGTTATCTGTAATGCGACTACGGAGCAGAATTCTGGCGGTTCGAGCCCCCAACAGCAGCATATTGGGTTCGACCCGAGTGCGTAGCACGAGGGCACGAGCCGGCGTAGCCGGCGAAGTAATCCTCCCGGGCGCGCCATCCAATAAAAAGCCGGCCTTGTGCCGGTTTTTTATTTCCCTTCCTCAACGTTATCGGTTAACTCAGCGCCTGAATTGATCAGCCACCTGAGTAACGGCGCGGCGCGAGCGTTGGACGCCGTTGGCTTAAGCGGGCGCAGATAAAACGCGCCTGGCGTTGGAAATTCACCGAAGTCGAGCTTGACCAAACTACCCGCGGCCAGCAGGTCATCGACCAAATGCTGCCAGCCCAATGCGATGCCCTGACTGGCGGCGGCGGCTTGTAGCAGCATGCTATAGGCGTTAAGCCGAACGGTGCGCTTTGGCTTGAAGTTTGATTCACCCATAGCCCGCAACCATGCCGCCCAGCCCGTCCAGTCTGGATGGTCGTCATCGTGTATGAGTAACGTGTGACGCAGGACATCCTCCAGCGTTTTAATCTCTCCGTGCGCCTCGATTAGTTCTGGCGAGCAAACCGGAAAAATTGCTTCATCAAAGAGTTTGCAAGCATCGGCTTCGGGTGGCGGTGTACGCGAGTAACTGATGACTAAATCAATATCACCACTCGTCTCTGGTAGATCAAAGTCCGAGGCTAGTACCCGAATGGGTAAATCCGGGTCATGCGCGCGGTAGCGGTTCAGGCGGGGCATTAGCCAGAGCGAGGCCAGGGCGCTCGTCGCGCCGATGGTGACAGGGCCTTCCTCGCCCGTCTCGCGAAGCCCCTCCGTCGCCAGTGCAATGTTGTTGAGTGCGTCGGTAACCGCCTCAGCATAATGCTGACCCGCTGTCGTCAACTTCAGCGCCCGCTCACCGCGCTCAAATAGTGCCGTGCCAAGACGCTCTTCAAGGTTTCTTATCTGACGACTAATGGCGCCTTGGGTAAGTGCTAGCTCGTCAGCGGCACGAGTAAAGCTCAGTAGGCGTGCCGAGGCTTCAAACGCCGGCAGTGTTTTTAGCGGAGGGAGAGGGTGTGGGCCGTATCGCATTGCACAAAATCGCCATTACTACACTCATGAGAATTTATCATGCAATGGATGCGAAAAAATACGTTGTTGCCGGTTTGTTATCGTTAATACATTCCACTTGTTCATCAGCAATGCAACAGGGGAGGCTCTCATGACCACAACGCAATCCGTCGCAAGCGACTCAATATTTGCGGTGCTCCAAGAGACTGTGGCCGCGAGAGGATTACCCAACCAGCTCTACGTTGATCGCTCGGCGCTGGCAGTCGATCGCGATCGTATTTTTGCGAAAACGTGGAGTGGGCTTGGGTTTGCTTCCGATATCCCTGAGCCCGGGGATGCCAAACCGATTGATTGGCTCGGCGTTCCACTGTTGATGGTGCGCGATCGAGACGGGCAAGTGCATGTGCATCACAATGTCTGCAGCCACCGCGGCCGTCAATTGCTTGATGCGCCTTGCCGGCTCAAAGCCAGTATTCGTTGTCCCTACCACTCCTGGAATTACGGTTTTGATGGTGAGCTGCTCGGCACCCCGCATATTGGCGGTGTCAACATCCATCAAAGCGAGGGCTTTGATCGCCGCGCTAATGGCCTGCATTCAGTGCCAAGTGCAGTTTGGTGCGATATTGTCTTTGTCAATTTATCGGGTGACGCCGGTCCCTTTGCTGACTTTATAGCGCCCGTGCTCAAGCGCTGGCAGAAATATTGGGGCGATACAGGGCCTGAGGAGTTGGTCGCGGGCGGTGCTGATAGCCGAGCGACGCTTGATGTCGAATCGAATTGGAAGCTCGCGATTGAAAATTACTGCGAGTCGTATCACCTGCCTTTTGTTCATCCTGATCTCAATAGCTTTTCGCGACTTGAAGATCATTACGAAGTCTTTGATGAGGATGGGGAGTCATTTTCGGGCCAGGGCACGCGCGTTTATAACCTCGCCGAGGTTGCCGGCACTCACTTGCCCCGACTGCAGCATTGGCCACAATCGTTGCAGCGTGAGGCGGAGTACCTCTCGCTCTATCCCAACCTAATGATAGGTCTGCAGGCGGACCATTTTTTTGCGGTGCTTCTCGAGCCTTTGTCCGAAGCCCGTACCCGTGAGCATGTCCGGCTGTTGTTTGTCGGCGAGGCCGCTCAAGATTCGGCGTTTGCTAAAGCGCGTGAAAAGACCTTGGCTTCGTGGGAAAACGTCTTTGCAGAAGATGTCTCAATGGTTGAAGGGATGCAGCGCGGACGCCATTCGCCGGCCTATGGCGGTGGTGTGTTTTCGCCGGCAATGGATGGCCCCACGCATCATTTTCATCGCTGGGTCGCGCGACGGATGTTGCCGGCAGATGGCTCGACTGAGGCGCTCGCTGGATGATTGCTCAGCACTTCATTGACGGTGCCTGGTCGGATATCGGTGAGCGCATAGCGGTTGAGGATCCAGGCACTGGTGAGTCTATGGGGGAAGTGGTTCTCGCCGATCCCAGCTGTGTTGATAAAGCAGTGGTTGCCGCTGACGCGTGTGCGCGGCGCGGCGATTTGACTCGATCGCGACCGGCTTATCGCCTTTCATTAATGCTGCAAATGGCTGCCGCTATTCGTGCGGTCACTGAGGAGGGTGCCGAGGTGTTATGCCGTGAATCCGGCAAACCCCTTCGTGATGCTCGCGGTGAGTTTGAGGAGGCAGCGCGGTATTTCGAATACTACGGCGGTATGGCAGATAAGCTTGAGGGCCGCTCAATTCCCTTGGGTGAAGATTATTTTGATTGGACGATGCGCGAGCCCCACGGCGTGTCCGCACATATCGTGCCATGGAACTTCCCGGTTGGAATTGCCGCGCGATCGCTGGCGGCGGGTTTAGCCGCTGGTAATTGCGTGGTGCTCAAGTCACCTGAGCTCACTCCCCTAGCGCTATGTATTTTAGTTAAAGCGCTGGCATCAACCGATTTACCCCCGGGTGCGATTAATCTCATTAGTGGCGATGGTGCGATGACCGGCGAGGCGTTGGTGCGTCATCCGCTCGTCCAGCACATCGTGTTTACCGGTTCAGTACCCACAGGTCGGGCCATTTTGCGGGCGGCTGCCGAACGCATCGTGCCCTGCGTTATGGAGCTGGGTGGTAAGTCAGCAGCAGTGGTCCATGCCGATGCGGATATCGATACTGTGGTCGCTAGCGTTGAGAGCGGCGTGTTTTTTAACGCCGGCCAAGTGTGCTCAGCGATGGCTCGACTCATCGTCCATGAATCCTTGCACGATCGGCTTGTCGATGCGATCGCCGCACGCGCTAAGGCCCTAGAAATCGGCCATGGACTGGACGATCCAGATTTGAGTGCATTGATTTCCGCGCCACAGCTTGAACGCGTTGAACAACACTGTGCGGACGCGATTACCCAAGGCGCCAAAGCAGTAACCGGAGGGCACAGAGTGAGGCGGGCTGGATATTTTATGCAGCCCACCGTGTTCACCCATGTTGCGCCGAACATGCGGGTGGCGAATGACGAAATTTTTGGACCCGTAATCTCACTGATGCCCTTTGCTGATACGACTGAGGCAATCACACTGGCTAATGGTACTGATTACGGTCTGGTGGCTGGCGTGTTCGGTCAAGACCTTAATCGCACACTCGACACGGCACGCCAGCTGGAGGCGGGTCAGGTGTTTGTCAATGAGTGGTTTGCCGGTGGAGTCGAAACGCCATTTGGCGGCACCGGGCAGTCGGGGTATGGCCGTGAAAAAGGCCTCGAAGCCCTCGATAATCACCTTCGCACGCGCAATATTGCCGTGCGGCTTAATCGCTAACGCAATGGAGAGCCTCTAATGTCTGTGCCGAATCAAGCACGTTTTGTCATCGTTGGTGCCGGTATCCATGGTCTGAGCACCGCTTGGCACCTCGCCGCTAAGCTGCGCGCTAGCGGTCAGGGCAGTGGGGCCGACATCGTTGTGATCGATAAATCGCACATTGGTGCGGGTGCTTCAGGTATTGCCTGCGGTGTGGTGCGAAACAACTACTACCAGCCCGCTATGCGTGAGTTGATGGCCCATAGTGTTGGCGTCTGGGAGAGCGACCCAGAGGCCTTTCACTATCACCCGGTAGGGTATTTGCAAATTAGCCCTGAGGTCATGCACGAGGATGTTGCGAGTATCGCCGAGCAGCAGGAGGCGATTGGTTACGAGTCGGTGTTTATCGAGGGCGAGCGCGCTTCACGGGATTATATGCGGGGATTGTTTGATGATTGGGAAGCGCCTGGCACGACGTCTGTGCTGCACGAAAAGCGCGGCGGCTATGCGCACAATCAAGCATCGGTGCGGGGGCTCGCCGGAAAGGCGGTCGCTGAAGGAGTGCAAATCATCACTGGCATTGCAGTGACGGGTTTTGAGCGCGATAACGCCGGCGCTATTCAGGCGGTGGACACTGATCAGGGCAAAATTGCCACCGACTATGTTGTTCTTGCCGTTGGCCCTTGGATTGAGCGGTTCTGGCAGATGCTCTCGCTACCTTCTGCCATCACGGTGAGGGATGCTGAGGGAGTAGATCACTCTGACGTGCCGATGTGGACCTACTGGAGCTTGCAGGAGGGTACGTTGGGTCTGGATCCAACGTTTCAACGCACCAGTGCGGGCGAAATGCCCCCCGTGGTGCATGTCGACTCGGATGAGCCACTGTACTCAGCAGAAGATGGCTCACTGATTACGGATCAAATGTGGGGCATTTACTATAAACCGGACGTTCACTTTGGCGGTATTCAGGGTGGCGCCTCACCGTTTCCAGTTGATCGCCCGGCCGCTGATGTCGCCGTCGACCCGTATGGGCCGGCGTCGCCAGATTTTGTTGTAGGCGAGTCATTTGCCCACATGTGGACATCAGCGTTGGGCTTTTGCCAAAAGCGCTTTCGGGGCACGCTCACCCATTTTCGGCGTGAGCCATCGGGTGGAATTGGGTGTTTTACGCCCGATAATTTTCCGGTTTTCGATATTATCCATGACAACTGCTATGTCATTGCTGACTCTAATCACGGCTACAAAATGATCGGTGTTGGCGCGCTGGTGGCTGAGGAAATGATGGGCCAAGAACAGCCTCTGCTATCGCCGTTTCGCCTAAGTCGTTACGCCACCGGCGATTTGCACCCCACTTCAAATAGTCCGTTTCCATGGAGTTAATGGTCGGCAGCGTGGTATAGAATAAGCTTAACTAATAAATACTAACGTAAATACAAATTATTAGATTGATTCTGACGACGTCTGCGTAGGATCGATGTTAAGGAATCAGCAACGCTGAGGCTCAGCTCAATGCGCTACTCAGTTTGGAATTTGGCGCGTCAAGCACTCCGGGGGCACCGTCACTGGCAACCCGCGTGGCGGGACGCCGATCCTGCCAAGCACTACGATGTGATCATTATCGGTGGTGGCGGCCACGGCCTCGCGAGCGCCTATTACCTCGCACGAAATCACGATGTCGGTCGTATCGCCGTCATCGAAAAAGGCTGGTTGGGTGGGGGTAATACCGGACGTAATACCACTATCGTGCGCTCTAACTACATGCTCGGCAACAACACCGATTTTTATGAATGGGGCATGAAACTCTGGGAAGGACTGTCGCAAGAGCTCAATTTTAACGTCATGCTCTCGCAGCGCGGTCAGTTTAACTTGTGCCATAGTGATGCGCAGATGGACGCCGCAAGGCGTCGCGGCAACATCATGCGCGCGCACGGAATTGACGCAGAATTGATTGATGCAAGTGCAGTTGCCTCGGCGCTGCCCTATCTTGATTACCGTGATAGCGCTCGCTTTCCCATCTATGGGGCGTTGTATCAGGGCCGTGCGGGCACGGCACGGCATGACGCGGTGGCTTGGGGTTATGCACGCGCTGCTGACCAACTCGGCGTCGATATTATCCAGAACTGCGAAGTCACCGGTTATTCGTTTCAAGGCGAACGAGTCACCGGCGTGCACACAAGCCGTGGTCACATTGGTGCCGGTCGCGTGGGAATTGCGGTCGCCGGTAACACCGGGCGGCTGGCGGGGATGGCCGGTCTGCGCATGCCAATTGAAAGCCATGTGTTGCAGGCATTCGTCACCGAAGCGGTTAAGCCTTGTTTAGATCACGTCGTAGGCTTTGGTGCGAGCCATTTTTACATCAGCCAATCCGATAAAGGCGGCTTAGTATTTGGCGGTGATTTAGACGGTTACAACTCTTATGCCCAGCGCGGCAATCTGCCGCTAGTCGAGGATGTAATCGAAAGTGGGGTGGCACTGATGCCGTGGTTATCGCGTGCCCGACTACTGCGCCATTGGGGTGGGGTCATGGATATGACGCTTGATGGCAGTCCGATTATTGCCCCCACGCCGGTCGACGGCCTTTATATCAATGGGGGCTGGTGCTATGGCGGATTTAAAGCAACGCCTGCATCAGGGTGGTGCTTCGCGCACTTACTCGCTGAGGGGCAGGCGCATGCGCTTACCGAGGATTTTAATTTAGAGCGTTTTGCTAATGGCCGCGTCCTCGATGAAAAGGGCGTTGGGCCGGTGGCTTGGGCGCATTAAGGAGTCGGCTGTTGTGAGAATTCGTTGCCCGCATTGTGGCCTGCGCAGCCATGCTGAGTTTAGCTACGGCGGCGACGCTCGCCGGCAGCGACCGGCGGAATCGAATGCCGACGCGGCAGTCTGGAGCGATCATGTTTTTTTGCGCGATAACCCGCGTGATGTGCATGAAGAATACTGGCAACACACGCACGGGTGTCGCGTGTGGTTGCAAGTAACACGCAATACGGCGACTCATGCGATTAGTGCGGTGTCGATCGCGGCTGACAAGAGTGAATCACCCTGTAATGAGGATGAGCAATGAGTCAGGGACCGTATCGATTAGCCCAGGGCGGATGGGGTATTGACCGTGATCAGCCTATGGCCTTTCGCTATAACGGTGATCCCTATGGGGGCTATGCCGGCGACACGCTCGCTTCGGCATTGCTTGCCAATGGCGAGCAACTGATTGCCCGGAGTTTTAAATATCATCGTCCCCGCGGTATCTACACCATTGGCAGCGAAGAACCGGGTGGGTTGCTGACGGTGGGTGAGGGCGCGCGCCGAGAACCTAACCTCAAAGCCCCCACGTTGCCGCTGCACGACGGGTTGAGCGCGCGTTCACAAAACTGTTGGCCGTCACCCCGATGGGACGTAATGGCAATTAATGGCTATTTGTCGTCGCTCTTTGTCGCTGGCTTTTACTACAAAACCTTTATGCGCCCGGCGAGTTGGTGGGAGCCGGTGTATGAACGCATTATTCGGCGCGCGGCTGGCCTCGGCCGGCTATCCACAGCGCCGGATCCGGACACCTATGTGCAGGCGGATGCAAGCTGTGATGTATTGGTGATTGGTGGCGGGTTGGCGGGCTTGGAAGCGGCGCGAACCGCGAGCCGCAGTGGTGCACGCGTGATCGTGGTCGAAGAGCGCAATTGGCTTGGCGGCCAGCTGAGCCTTACGCCCGAATCGGTGAGTGGCGAGGCGGGGGAGCAGTGGGTCGCGCGCCAAGTCGACGAGCTCGAAACCGCCGCCAATGTGCGTGTGCTCAAATCCTGTGTTGCCTTTGGTCTGTATGATCATGGCGTGGTGGGTTTGGTTGAGACCCTGGCGCCGGCGTCGGTTGACGGCCAAGCCCGAGCGCGTTATTGGCGAGTTGATGCACAGCAGATTGTCTTTGCCACTGGCGCGCTTGAGCAGCCACTCGCGTTTGCTGGTAACGATTTGCCTGGCGTCATGCTTGCCCATGCCGCCTGTGGCTATGCCTATCGCTTTGGTGTTGCCGCAGGCCATCGGGTGGTCGTGGTTGGCAGCGATGATGAGGGCATCGCCAATGCACTGCGCTTACAGCAACTCGGCGTTACGGTGGCGGCACTGGTTGATGCCCGGCAAGCCGGCGAATCGGCATTGCACGAGCAGATCGACGCGGCGGGTATCCCCTTATATGCCGGCTATTTACCCATTCGCGCGCATGGCCGTCATCGGGTTAAAGCCCTGCGCGTCGCTGGCGTGCAAGCGGATCAATCGCTGTCAAAAACAACGCATTCGATCAGCTGTGACGCGGTTGCGGTGGCCGGGGGTTGGCAGCCGGCGCTGCACCTGCAGTGTCACCTCGGCGGGCGGCCAGCTTATGATCAGGCGCGCGGTATCTTCCTGCCGCCATCACTCCCGCCAGGCCATCATCATGCCGGTGCCTGTGGCGGTTTTGCTGGTATTGAATCCATCGCTCAGAGCGGTCGTGCGGCCGGCAGCGCCGCGGCGCTTGCTTGCGGTAAAACCCCGGCGGTTAAAGCTGAGGCGGTTGAGGCGAGCGCAAGCTCGGCGCCATGGGGGCCTGTTTCGCCGTGGCGAATCATTGCGGCTGCTAAGGGTGGGAAGCGCTTTATCGACCTGCAACACGATGTCACCGTTGAAGATGTCGAGCTGGCGTATCGCGAGGGCTACCGCTCGGTCGAGCATTTAAAACGCTACACCACCTTAGGAATGGGCACTGATCAGGGCAAGATCGCCAATATGCTGGGGTTGCATGCGCTCGGCATGAGCGCGGGTGTCTCGCCAGGCGAGGCTGGGACTACAACGTTTCGGCCTAGTTATGTGCCGATCACTTTAGGTGCAATTGCTGGCAGTCATCGCGGTGCTGATTTTCGGCCCGCCCGAGTGGCGCCGGCGCAACGTTGTCATGTCGATGCTGGTGGCACTTTGATCACGGCCGGTGCGTGGCACCGGGCGCAGGCTTATCCGCATGCCGGCGAAACCATTGCTGATGCGGTCAATCGCGAGGCAGCGCATGTCCGTCACGCCGCGGGTATGGTTGATGTCTCAACCTTAGGCAAGATCGCTTTGGTGGGTCCGGATGCCCCTGAAGTGGTTAATCGGCTCTATGCCAATGGTATGAAAACGCTTCCCCCCGGCAAAGCCCGTTATGGATTGATGCTACGCGAGGATGGGCTGGTCCTAGATGATGGTACCGTGGCGCGGCTTGCCGATACCCGATATATGCTGACCACGACGACGGCCCATGCCGCCAGTGTATTGGTACACATTGAGTATTTGCTCGAAACCGCATGGCCTGACCTACGTGCCGCGGTGGCGAGTGTCACTGATCACTGGGCAACGTTTGCCATCGCCGGTCCGAACAGTCGTGAGGTACTCGCCGCGCTATTCCCCGATGAAGATGTCAGCAACGAGGCGATTCCTTTTTTATCCGTGCGTGAAGTGACTTACGCGGGTCAATCGATGTTGATTATGCGCAATAGCTACTCTGGCGAGCGCGCTTACGAAGTCTACAGCCCGGCCGATTACGGCGAGGCCATATGGCAACGCGCACTAGAAGTGGGTGCACCTCACGGTCTGGCGCCGTATGGGACCGAGGCAATGGGTGTTCTGCGCATTGAAAAAGGCCATGTGGCAGGGCCTGAGCTCGACGGACGCGTGAGCGCCGAAGATATTGGTCTTGGGCGAATGACCGCGCGGCGCAAATCATGCGTGGGCAATACGCTACGAGATCGTCCAGGGCTTCAGGATCCGAGTCGTCCGCGGTTGGTTGGTTTGACTCCGGTCGATCCTAAGGCGCCTATGAAAGCCGGCGCACTGCTCGCAGAGCCGGGTATCGAAGGGGCCGATGGACTCGTGGGCCATGTCAGCTCAGCGTGCTATAGCCCGGCCTGCGAGCGGATGATTGGCCTAGGCTTTTTGCGCTTTGGTGATGACCGGCACGGTCAAGTGATCGAAGTGCGTGATCCACTTGCCGGCCAGGTAATGGCAGTAAAAGTCGGCCCAAGTGTGTTCGTCGATCCAGACGGGAGTCGTTTACATGATTGAGCGTCGCCATTCCCTAGCTGCCTATGATGGCCCGCGTAGTCACGTGGCTGATGCTTCGCTGTGCTTAGTTGAGCGTTATGTCGAGGGTGCTTGGCTGGTGGTGTCGCACCCGACAGACGAGGCAATGCCGATGTGTGTCAGTGCATTGTTGGCGCTAGCGCAGCATGAGCCGGCGGTGGGATGGGCATGCTCAAGCGCAAGCGCTTTAGTGGCGACGATGGCGCCAGGTCGATTATTAACGCTGACCACATCGGCGCAGGAAGCCAGCTTGCTGAGCGCTCGGTTGGACGTTAATCACGTGATTGAGTGTCGTGGTCAGCGAGTTTGGTTGCGCTTTAGTGGCCCCGAGGCGCGGGCATTTCTTGACCGTCAGCTCGGCATTGATTTAACGGGAGGAGATTTTGGCTTTGGCCGCTTTGCGCTCACTCGGCTCGGGTTGATTGATGTGGCGATTCATGTTGATCGCGATGATGTGTTTAATATCTTGGTGGCGCGAAGTTTTAGCGTCGCTTTAGCCCAACAAATGGCGTTGCGCGCGCAAGCCGAAGGCCGCTCGATTGCCATTGACCCGCCAACAGGCTGATTTGGCCTAAACTATTGAGATGAATCTGCACAATCGCAGCGGACTGAACGATCTACGCGCGCTTGAGGTGTTTGCCAGCGTTGCTGAGGCCGGCAGCATGACGGCGGGCGCGCAGCGACTGGGGTTATCGCAGTCAGGCGTATCGCAATCTATTCGACAACTTGAGACCGCGCTCGGGGCCTCACTGATTGATCGCACGGTGCGGCCGTTAGCGCTCACCCGGGCTGGCGCTGAGCTGCATCGTCAGGCGCGCCAACTGCTCGCTCAGGCCGGGCAAGTAGCCCAATCGGTGCGCCGCTCCGCCCATGTCGGTGAGCGCCAGCTGCGCATTGGTTTAGTTGATTCACTAGCAGTCAGCGTTGGCGCCGACTTAGCACGCCAACTGCGGGCCGAGGGCAGCAGTTGTCAGTTACATTCGGGTCAGTCACTGGGCCACGTTGAGGCGCTACGCCGGCGGGAGCTCGATTTGGTGATTGGCAGTGATACCGCACTAATCGAACATCCGGAGTTGGCTGTCCGGCCACTGTTTGCTGAGCCGTTGATGCTGGCTCTGCCGGGAGATTATCAGCCCAGAGACATCACGCTTGATCAGGTCGTGGCCGACCTTGAATTAGTCGCTTATAGCCAAGATGCCGCCATCGCGCGGCAAACCGCCTTGCATTTAAGCCGACTGCGTCTTGAGCCCCGTTGCCGGCTTGCCTTTGATTCAACCGATGTGGTGTTTCGCATGGTCGGTGAGGGGCTCGGTTTTGCTGTCACCACACCGTTGTGTCTACTGCAGGGGCGTAATCAACTCAAGCGCGTGCGCATTGCGGCTTTGCCCGGCCCGGTCGTGCGTCGGCACTTGTCGATTGGTTATCACACCGGCGAGTTTGATGATCTCGCACTGGATGTTGCCCGAATTAGCGCTCAAGCCTTGCGTCGTGATGCATTTCCTGCAATACGTCAGATTGACAGCAAAAGTTTGCAGGACTGTTGGCTCACCCATGCGAATGACGGGTAATAACGGAGGCCACCATGGCGATGATCAATCTCTCGGCAGAGGCACTAGTGGCAGGAGTTGCAGCAGCCCTTGAGCGCAGCGGCGCAACGCCATTAACGGCGCAGTCGATGGCCAGTGCGGTGTTGGCCGCTGAGCTCGACGGCATTGCGAGTCACGGGTTGGCGTATGTGCCGATTTATTGCCAACACGTTGAGTGTGGCAAGGTGAATGGCCAAGCTAAGCCGGATTTAAAAATCATTAAGCCAGCCACCGCGCGCGTCGATGCCGATTGGGGTTTTGCGCATCCTGCGATTGATCTGGCGATACCGCATCTTCAAACAGCCGCGCAAACGCAAGGCATTGCGTCTGTGACCATTTTTAACTCGTATAATTGCGGGGTTCTTGGCCACCACACTGAGCGCATTGCGCAAAGTGGCCTAATCGGGCTTGGTTTTACCAATGCGCCGGCCTCGATTGCCCCGGTGGGCGGCAAACGCCCGGTCATTGGCACCAATCCCTATTCGCTCGCAATCCCTGATCTAGCCACCGGTGCGCTACGGCTGTTGATTGATCAATCGGCAAGTGTCGTGGCTAAAAGTGAGGTGAGCGCCTATAAGCGCCGCAACGAGCCTCTGCCGCCGGGTTGGGCGCTCGATGCGACGGGTCGGCCAACCACCGATCCCGAAGCAGCATTGGCTGGAAGTATGGTGCCGGCGGGTGGCGCCAAGGGATTTAATACCGGCTTAATGACCGAAATGTTTGCTGCTATCCTCGCCGGCGCGCACTTAGGCATTGATGCAAGTCCCTTTGCGGGCACGCAGGGTGGCCCACCAAAAACCGGTCAATGCTTTATTGCCATTGACCCCAATGCGTTTGGAGATAATCAGTTTGCTGCGCAGCTCAACCGCTTACTGGAGACTGTTGCCGCAGAGCCCGAAGTACGTATCCCAGGAGAGAGACGCCAAAAAAACCGTCAGCACTTCGCGCAGCACGGCCTGCGTGCGGACTCTGACTTGTGGAAAAACATAACAACGAGTAATCAGTAATGCAGAGTCAGAATCCCATTTTCATTCCGGGACCCACTAACATTCCCGAGCGTGTTCGCCTGGCGATGGCGCAGCCGGCCTGGGATCACCGCAGCGCTGAGTTTGACCAGCTCATCGTGCCGTTATGTGCCGATATTCGATCGGTTTTTGGCACCACGCAGGGCGATATTGCTTTGTTTACGGGCAGCGGAACCACGGGTTGGGATATTGCGATGGGCAATTTGTTAGCGCCCGGTGAGCGGGTGCTGGCGGCCAATCAGGGCATGTTCTCGCAGCGCTGGATTGATCTGGCAAAACGCATGGGGTTAGACGTCGAGGTCGTCGAGGTGGAGTGGGGTGAGGGCATCCCGCTTGAGGCCTTTGAAGCGATACTGGCAGCCGATACGCAGCATTCCATTCGTGCAGTTTTGGCCGTTCATAATGAGACCGCGACGGGTGTGACAAGCGATATGGGTGCGTTACGAGCCGTGCTGGATCGCTGCGGGCACGATGCGTTGCTAATGGTTGATGGCGTTAGCTCAGTTGGGTCATTGCCGTTTGCAATGGATGAATGGGGTGTCGATGTGGCCGTTTCTGGCTCACAAAAGGGCTTCATGCTGCCCACCGGGTTGGCCATTGTTGCTGTCAGCCAACGAGCGCAGGCACGGCTTGACCGGGTAAATCACGCGCAAGGTCACTTGGATCTGGCTGTGATATTGGAAGCGGGTCGGCAAGGCGGTTACCCGTGGACGCCGGCGATAAGTCTCATTCAAGCCCTGCGAATCAGTGTCGATATGCTGCTTGAGGAAGGGCTAGAACAGGTTTACGCGCGCCATGCCCACATGGCCAAGGGGGTGCGCGCGGCTGTTAATGCCTGGGATCTATCGATCTTTGCTAAACAACCCGCGCTGTACTCCAACACCGTAACCGCCGTTGCCTTGCCCGAGTCAGTGAGCGCCAAAGCGCTCGTTGCCCACGCGAACGCGCGTTATCGTACGAGTTTTGGTGGCGGGCTTGGTGCCTTTCAGGATCGGCTCTTTCGAATTGGTCACTTAGGGGCATTGACTGAGTCAATGGCATTGAGTGGATTGGCAACCGCCGAGATGGCGATGGCCGACTGTGGGGTTAAGTTTGACGCCGGTGCCGGTGTGGCTGCTGCCCAGCAGGTCTACCGTAACGGTTAATGGGTTGGGTGCTGGCTATTGGCCCGGCCAAGGCGGCCAACCCATGCTGCGTCCAGCCAGTAGGTGTAGGTGGATGTGCCAAACCGTTTGACCCCCATCACGCCCGCAGTTAAAGACGCTGCGATAGCCTTGTTCGGCGATTCCCAAGTCATGGGCTAGCTGCTTAGCCGTTAAGTGCATATGCCCCAACAGATTGGCGTCAACGTCCTCGATGTCCAGCATGCTGGTGATGTGTTTACGCGGAATGATTAACACATGCGTGGGTGCTTGCGGATGGATGTCGCGAAACGCCACGACTTGGTCATCCTGATACACAATATCGGCATCCATTCGGCCGGCGGCAATCTCACAAAATAAGCAGGGTTTGTTCATGGCAACAAGCCTAAGGCTGCGTTGGTGGTGAAGCAAGCCCAGCCTGCTGGTCTAGGGCCTTGGCCATGACCTGTGCGGCATCGTTGCCACTGGCAAGCGCCTTAAAATCACCCCAAGCCAAGATTGCATAAGTTGGTTGGGTGATCGCATTGTGCGCCTGTCGGCTTGCCTCCTCTAATCCATAGACGTCGACACGGGTGAGTACCGGTTCGAGCTGCGCTTTTATTGCGATCAGCGCGGGCCCTCGTAGACCCCAGCGTTGGGGCTCCATGCGCCGAAGCCATTGTGCGATCTCGGGCATGTTCCGAAACCATTGCCGCACTGGGGTATCGCCATTGCTGATGATGCATCCAAGCGGGAAGCGTCGTGGGTCGCGGTCTTGCGGGATACGTTCGATATCGCTGAATTGTTGGCCTTCCCACGCATGCATAGATCACCTGGTTATATAGAATTTCTATTGAGTCTTCAAAGATTCTAACCGCTAACGCGACTTTAGATCAGCAATTTTAATTTACCCCATGACTAGTGGGCGAGACCTTGGTGAAGTCATCCGATTGCTCGACTCACTCCAGCCAAATGCCGAGCCGTGCTAAACTGCGCGGCTTAGTAAAGCAATGACTGGCAGGGTGCTATGGCGGCTGCAGAACGCATATATCGGGTAATATTTCATAACCAAGGCAAGATCTATGAGATCTACGCACGGGGTATCTCCGATGGGGGTGTCTTAGGGTTTGTTGAAATTGAAGACTTAAGCTTTGGTGAGCGTACACAAGTAGTGGTTGACCCAGCGGAAGAAAAGCTCAAAAGCGAGTTTGCCGGGGTAAAGCGTACCTACGTGCCCATGCACTCCGTTGTGCGTATTGATGAAGTTGAAAAAGAAGGCCAAGCCAAAATCTCGGATACGGATGGCAATGTCACGCCGTTTCCAATGCCCGTTTATGGCCCCAGTAAAGGCACTGATTGAACGCAACCTGCGGGTGCATTAAGCTGCGCAACGTCTGGAGAGGTGTCCGAGCGGTCGAAGGAGCGCGCCTGGAAAGCGCGTGTACGGTAACCCCGTACCGAGGGTTCGAATCCCTCTCTCTCCGCCAATTAAAGCAAAAGGGGGCCGTCAGGCCCCTTTTTTGATTGCCGAGTGTGACGCTTTGTGGTCTGTGTTTTTAATTATCTTTGCAGCCATTCAGTGGGGTTTGGCCGGCGGCCTGGCGAGCTATTTAATGCAGTACGGCTGGTCAGCTGAGGTCATGGCCTTTTGGCGTGTCGCGATTGGGCTTGGCGCCATGCTTGTTTGGAGCCTCTCGCATTGGCGGCATATTGTGTTGCGAGGTACCAGTCTGGCACTCATCGGCTGGTCGGTATTAGCGGGTATCGGGGTGGTCGGTAACTTTACCTTCTACTTCGTCAGCATCCGCGAGGGCAGTGTCGCCGTTGCGGTGACACTCATGTACACCGCGCCGGCGATGGTGTTTTTAATTTCATTTATCGCCGGTATTGAGCGACCAACCTTATTTAAGGGGTCAGTCATTGCGGCAGTCATGCTGGGTATCGTCTTGCTCACGGGGTTACATCATGCGCAGCTGAGTGCGGTCACTGGGTTGGGGTTGATGGCCGGGTTATTAGCCGGCGTGTCTTACGCGTTGTTTTTGTTCGGCTTTAAAATGGCTGGACGATACGGCTCAAGGGCTTGGGTTTTGGTACTAGCGTTTGCCAGTGCGACTGTGGTGTTGTTACCCATCGTGAATATCGATCAGGCCTTGGAAGTGCCGTTCTCTCACCAAGCGCCCCTATTTTTGATCTTTGGTCTGCTCGGCGCTGGACTGTCGTTTTATTGTTATTTTGTTGGGCTACATTGGACGCTCCCGAGTACGGCGGCCATTGTTGCCATGGTTGAGCCGATTACTGCGGCAACCTTTGGCTGGTTGCTGCTCGATGAAACATTGAGCATAAGCAGTCTATTGGGCATGGCCATCATCCTCGCTGCAGTTACAAGCTTAGGATTGGCCCGTGACCGATAGGCGAGTGATATCGGTCACCAAGTTTAAGATAGACCTGAGTAATGACAGTGATTGGTAATGGCGAATTCCAATTGCGCCCATGTCTGGTATAAACCAATGCTGAAGCAAAGCGGAATAGTCCGTTGTCCAGCGATAACCGAAAGTGGAGTGAAGAATGGCTGCAGTTGACCTTGATAACACCGGGAAATGCCCCGTCATGCATGGTGGCAAAACCACCGAGGGCACCGACAACATGGATTGGTGGCCGAATGCACTCGATTTGGACATTCTCCATCAGCACGATAATAAGCCAAGCCCAATGGGCAAAGACTTCAATTACCGTGAAGAGGTCAAAAAGCTCGACTATGACGCCCTTTGGAGCGACATGCGGGCCCTCATGACAGACAGCCAGCCCTGGTGGCCGGCAGACTGGGGTCACTACGGTGGCTTAATGATCCGAATGGCCTGGCATGCGGCCGGCTCTTATCGCACCACAGACGGCCGCGGTGGCGGCGGTACGGGCAACCAGCGCTTTGCCCCACTGAACTCATGGCCCGATAACACCAACCTCGACAAAGCTCGGCGTTTGCTCTGGCCAATCAAACAAAAATACGGCAACCAGGTGAGCTGGGCTGATTTATTCATTCTGGCTGGCACCGTCGCCTATGAATCGATGGGCTTGAAAGTGTTTGGCTTTGGTTACGGCCGCGAAGACATTTGGCACCCGGAAAAAGACATCTATTGGGGCGCTGAAAAAGAATGGTTGGCACCAAGCGACGAGCGCTACACCGATGTGCAAAATCCCGCCACCATGGAAAACCCGCTGGCAGCGGTGCAAATGGGGCTGATCTACGTCAACCCGGAGGGTGTTAATGGTCAGCCCGATCCGCTGGCGACCGCGCAGCAGGTGCGTGAGACGTTCGCCCGCATGGCGATGAATGACGAAGAAACCGCGGCACTCACCGCCGGTGGTCATACTGTGGGTAAAAGCCACGGCAATGGGAATGCCGAGTTGCTCAGTGCCGAGCCTGAAGCGGCGGATATCCACGAGCAGGGCATGGGCTGGAATAACCACCAGACCCGCAGTGTTGGTCGCGATACGGTCACCAGTGGCATCGAGGGCGCGTGGACGACCTATCCAACCCGATGGGATAACGGGTATTTCCACTTGCTGCTGAACTATGACTGGGAGCTTGTGAAAAGCCCCGCCGGTGCCTGGCAGTGGGAGCCGATCGATATTAAAGAAGAGGACAAGCCGGTTGATGTTGAGGATCCATCGATTCGCCTCAACCCGATGATGACTGACGCGGACATGGCCATGAAGATGGACCCGGCGTATCGCAAAATTTCGGAGCGTTTCTACAACGACCCCGATTACTTCTCCGATGTTTTCGCCCGTGCATGGTTTAAGCTCACGCACCGCGACATGGGCCCGAAAGTTCGTTATATCGGCCCACACGTGCCGGACGAAGATCTCATTTGGCAGGACCCGGTTCCTGCCGGTCAGACCGGTTACAACGTGGATGCGGTTAAGACCAAAATTGCCAATGCGGGTTTGTCGATTAGCGACATGGCGGCAACGGCTTGGGACAGTGCACGCACTTTCCGCGGCTCTGACCTGCGCGGTGGCGCCAACGGGGCGCGCATTCGCTTAGCCCCACAAAAAGACTGGGAAGGAAATGAGCCGGCACGCTTGCAAAAGGTGATCGCTGCGCTTGAGCCGATTGCCGCGGAAACCGGCGCAAGCCTTGCCGATGTCATCGTGCTGGCCGGTAATCTGGCCATTGAGCAGGCTGCTGAGGCTGCAGGCCATTCCGTGGTGGTGCCGTTCTCACCGGGTCGCGGTGATGCCACGCCGGAACAGACCGATGTTGATTCGTTTGAGGTGCTTGAGCCCTTGGCCGATGGATTCCGTAACTGGATGAAAAAGGACTATGTGGTTAGCGCCGAAGAGATGATGCTCGATCGGGCACAGCTGCTGGGCTTGACCGGCCCTGAGATGACGGTTTTGGTGGGTGGTATGCGCATGTTAGATACCAACCATGGCGGGACGAAGCACGGTGTGTTCACCGATCGTCCTGGCGCGCTGAGCAACGACTTTTTCGTCAACTTAACCGACATGGCCTATAGCTGGCACCCAACGGGTTCTAATACCTATGAGGTCCGTGATCGGCAGTCTGGTGAAGTGAAGTGGACGGCTACACGCGCTGACTTAGTCTTTGGCTCAAACTCAATCTTACGCTCCTACGCTGAGGTCTATGCGCAGAATGATGGCGCTGAGAAGTTTGTTGAAGACTTTGTTGCGGCGTGGACGAAGGTGATGGACGCTGATCGCTTTGATCTTGAAGCCTAATTAAAGGCAGCTTGATACCCAAAAAAACCCGTGGCACTGATGGGTGCCACGGGTTTTTTATTGCAGTTGGGTCAGACGTTTGCTCAATAGTTACCGCGCACGCCGCCTTCGGCCGCGCTCGTTGGTACCAAGGCTTTGACCAAGTCTTTCATGTCCATTACGCCCACTTGCTCGCCATTACTCATGACCCGATAACAAATGCTAGTGTCACCATCAGATTTGGCAATCAGTGACTCTAAGTTGTCATCAGCGTCCACCTCACCGGCGACGTTATCCGGCGCACTAGGGGTGGGATCCATGACCGAACGCACTCGCAGCACTCGAGCCCGGTTAATGTCGCTGATGAAGTCAACGATATACGGGTCATTGGGGTGCAGCAGAATCTCTTGCGGCTCGCCTTGTTGAACAATATAGCCATCTTTGAGGATGACTAGGTGATCAGCGAGCTTGAGCGACTCATCCAAGTCATGGGTAATAAAGACAATGGTTTTATGCAGTTCTTTTTGCAGCTCAAGCAGCAGGTCTTGCATATCGGTACGGATGAGTGGGTCGAGCGCTGAGAAGGCCTCATCCATTAACATAATGTCTGAGTTTGACGTTAGCGCGCGGGCGATACCCACCCGCTGTTGCATACCGCCTGAAAGCTGATGCGGGTGCTGGTTGTTACTGCCCTGCAATCCCACACGCTCGAGCCATTTATTGCCCTCTTCAAGCGCCTTTTCTCTGTCTTCGCCCCGCACAATCAACGGGGTCGCCGCGTTTTCGAGCACGGTGCGATGGGGTAGTAGCGCAAATTTCTGGAACACCATCGACATCTTCGATCGACGCAGCCCCCGGAGATTGTTTTCGTCGTAGGCTAAGACATCTTCGCCATCAACAATCACCTCGCCATCGGTGGGTTCAATTAAGCGATTAAGGTGCCGAATCAGGGTGGATTTACCCGAGCCTGATAAGCCCATGATGACCGTGATCTTGCCCGAGACAATATCAACGTTAATGTCTTGTAGGCCCAGAACATGACCGTGCTCATCCATAAGCTCTGGTTTTCCCATGCCAGCTTTGACGTGCTCTAAGGCCATCTCTGGGTTGTCACCAAAGATTTTATACAGGTGTTGGATTGAGATTTTTACTTGTTCACTCATTTTTGTTGTCCTTAACCCCTATTGGCCCGAGGTGTTCACGCGGGCAAGTGCTGCCTTTGTGACACGATCGAGAATGATGGCCAACAGCACAATGCCAAGCCCGGAGATTAGCCCCACACCTAGCTCAAGGTTACGAATGCCGCGCAGCACCAGAACGCCCAACCCAGGAGCGGAGACCAGCGACGCGATCACCACCATGGCCAAGCTCATCATAATCGTCTGGTTAACACCGGCCATAATGTTGGGCAGCGCAAGGGGTACCTGGACACCATAGAGCTTTTGGCGATCGGTCATGCCAAAAGCATCCGCAGCCTCGATGACGTCCTTATCGACAAGCCGAATGCCTAAGTTTGTCAAACGAATCACCGGCACGATCGCGTAGAGAATGATCGCAATACCATAGAGCTTGGGTTCGGTAACCGAGAATAGGAATATCAGCGGGATCAAGTAAACAAACGGTGGCAGCGTTTGCAACATGTCCAAAATTGGAATGATCCCCCTTTGCAGACCATCGCTTCGCGACATGGCGATGCCAATGGGCACGCCGAGCAAAACGCATATAAACGAGCACACAAATATAATCGCCAGCGTTTGCATGGCGTGCTCGTAGTGGTCGATAAAGGCGAGGAATAGAATAAACGAGGCGACCAGTGCGACGAGTCGCCACGACTTAGAGGCAACAAATACAACAGCGAGTAGGGCAGGGATCATGATCCACCACGGCACCGTTTGAAACATCGACAGGGCGCCGTTTAAAAACCAACTCAGCGGTTGGGTGATGGGATCAAGAACCACCTTAAGGCTGTCTTTCACCGCAAGGAAGCCATTCTCCAGACCACCGGTAAGCCCGCGGGTCTGGGCAATAGCTGGGCAGGCGTCGTGTAAGTTATCGAGGGATGGAAACGGCGTATCCCAAAGTGAAGTGGTCTCTCCGGATCGGGCTTTGAGGAGGTCTTCCATGCTCATGGTGGCGTTGGTCTTCTCACCGCACCAGCCACGCAATCCAAGACCATCAAAAATAAAGTCGTAGGTTGCCATTCATTTTCCCCTCTTATTATTAGAAAAGACGTCGAGGTCGGTATGACCTCGACGTCTTACATAGGCTATCAACCTAGCGCTTAGAAAAGCCCTTCCAGGTTGGCCATGGCTTCGTCGGTCACCCAGTTTGACCAAACATCCTGCTCAGTTTGCAGGAAGCGCACAACGGCTTCATCGATGGTGGCCTGATTTTCAGAATGCCATGCCATCAAGCTGGCCATTGCCTCGTTTGGAAAGGTGACATTTGAGATTAGCTCAAAAGCCTCTGGCTCACGCTCAGCAAAGTCGGTCGTAACAACGTTAACCACCGGTGCCGCTGGAAAACCCGAGATGCCGTTTTCGGCGCACTCAGGATCCTGGTTACAGGCGTGAACGTCGGCATCATACGGACCAATTTCCACATCAACCCAGTCGTATGAACCCAGCTCAGAGGTTGGGCCGTACCAATAGGTGAAATGCGGCTCGCGATTCTCATAGGCAGCAACCATGGCCGCGCCCATTGTCTCGCCAGAACCGTGATGGAATACCTCAAGACCGTTGCCTTCCATGTCGAAGGCTGCGCTCAGGGAGTCGTTCACAAACCGGCAACCCCAACCGTCAGGGCAGCTATGGAAACGACCACCGACCAGCTCAGGGTTATTCATAATCCCTTCAGCTGTCGCGAGCTCAGGATGCTCCTCGACAAGGTAAGACGGCACGAGCCAATGCTCGGTAGCCCCTTCTGAGAAGGCATCTGAAGCTTTGACAACCCGGCCTTGATCGGCAAGATCGTTGTATGCCGGTGCTGAGTTCACCCACAGCTCGGCAATGACGTCGGGTTCGTTATTCTCGGCAACCGAGGCGATCGACGTGGTTGTCGACGACGGAACGATGGTGACATCGCAGCCATAGCCTTGGGTTAACAAAAATTCCATAACGCCGGCGTTAATGCCGCCTGAGACCCAGTCCATCTCTGCAATAGAGACTTCGCCGCAGTCAGCGTTGGCAGCCATTGGGAGCATCGCTCCGGTTAAGGCTAGTGCGTATAAAGATTGCTTTTTCATGGTTTCTCCGTTCTTCCTTGCTATTTAGCAGTTAGTAATGGGCGGAGTGTTGCACCGATGGCCTTGCACAGTAGAACAACTGTGCAAGACGACTCGATGTTCGGGGAAGAGCGAGCACACAAATCGGGTGGTGCGCGTCGCTTTGTTATCAATGATCAGGTTGGGAATAGCCTGAGCTCCTTTCGTCATATTTTTCGACTATAGATCAAATTTTGTGATCTGCCAAACAAGAAAACGAAACGCAAAATGCAAGGGGTTTACCGCGATGATGCTCAATCGTCAGTGCTCTCGGCTGTCAGCGTTCGCCAGCTTTCTAAACGTTGGGGATCGATGGCCGCCGACGCAATCGCCGCTTTCACTGCACAATCAGGCTCTTGGCTATGGTGGCAGTCGCGAAATCGGCATTGCTGTGTAACCGATGCGATCTCGGGGAATCCGTGTAAAACCGCCCGAGGGCTCAAATGATCCAGTCGTAATGTGCGCACACCGGGTGAATCAATCAGCGCTCCCCCTTGAGGCCGCGCAAAACGCGTTGTCTCGGTAGTGGTGTGGCGGCCTTGTCCGCTCGCGCTGGAGATCTCACCAATGCGCAAATCCAAATGTGGAATCAAACGCTGGGTAAGCGATGACTTACCAACCCCCGATTGACCGGCCAAAATCACGCTCTCGCCGGCGGTTAGCCTTTCCAGTGCTGCCATTCCATCTCCGGTTAACGCGCTGCCGCGAAGCGTTGTCAGGCCGAATGCGGCGTATTGTTCGATCACTTGGGTTAGTGCGTCATCCTCGTCGGCTATGTCGGCTTTATTGACCCAAATCGTTAAATCGAGCGACATGGCATGGGCGAGCACGCAATAGCGATCCATTAGCAGCCGATCGGGCTTAGGGACGGGGGCAATGACCAGCAATAGACGATCGATGTTGGCGGCCAGTGCCCGAGGATGGCCGCGAAAGTCGCCGCGCTCGAGTACGTTGCGTCGCGGGCTGATGCTCTCGATGACGCCGCCTTGTTCGAGTGGCTGCCAGCTTACCCAATCGCCACATACTGGACGCTGCCCGCGACGCCCGCGTAGCTGACAGCGATGCAGCGCACCGTGGTTGTCACTGACGATGCAGTGATTGCCGGTGCTTGTGACCACGACGCCTTGTTGCGTGCTCACAGCGCTGCCCTCGGGTTGGCGCAATGGGTTTGATAGACTGCCACTGGCAAGCGACGAACAAAGGAGCCACAGCAATGCCCGTCTCGGCCAATCACTTGATTTGGATTGATTTGGAAATGACCGGACTGGATGTCGATCATGACGAAATTATTGAAGTGGCAACCATTATTACCGATGCTGATTTGAACGTCCTCGCCGAAGGGCCGGTGTGTGCAATCCATCAGCCTGAGCGTGTGCTCAGCGCCATGGATGAGTGGAATCGGACGCAGCATAGCCAGTCGGGGCTGTGGCAGCGAGTTTTGGACAGCCGTATCGATACCGCTGAGGCTGAGCGCCTGACGCTGGAGTTTTTGGCGCAGTGGGTGCCGCCGGGTGTTTCGCCGATGTGTGGCAATAGCATTTGCCAAGACCGGCGTTTTTTGCACCGGTTGATGCCTGATTTGCGAGCGTATTTTCATTATCGGCATATTGACGTGAGTACGCTCAAAGAATTGGCGCAGCGGTGGTTGCCGGTCATAGCTGACGGTATTAATAAGCGCTCATCACATTTAGCCCTTGATGATATTCGCGACTCGATCGCCGAGTTGCGTTTTTATCGCGAGCATTTTCTCTGCCAAGACGCCCGCCAAAAAGTTTAATCGCCTTGGCTGACAGGCAGCTCGGGTGTGTTGCCCCACTGCGACCAGGAGCCGTCATAGCCCTGTACATTGGGATAGCCCAAGTAGCGCAAAACAAAGTAGGTGAGCGATGAGCGGTGATGGGTTTGGCAATGGGTAATGATCGTTTGGCTTGAATTGATTCCGGCCTGCTCGTACCTCTGCGCAAGCGTTGCTTTGGGGTAGAGTCGCCCGGCATTGTCACGATCAATATTATCTGTCCACTCGATGTTTTTAGCGCCGGGGATATGGCCACCGCGTGCCGCTCGCACATCTGCGCCGGTGAACTCAGCCGCTGAGCGCGCATCAAGCACAACCGTATTCGGATCATCGAGGTGATCGAGGATATCTTGGTCACTCGCGCGCGCTGTGGGATTGGCCAATCGTGCCGGATAATCGGGTGCTGGGTTTGGCGATGGTGCTGGGCCTTGGGTTATGGGGTACTGATCAGCGATCCAAGCGTTCAGTCCGCCGTTGAGCAATGAGTGCGCTGAGTGGCCCAAGCAGTCGAGCGTCCAAATTAAGCGTGCCGCTGCCGCGTTAGTGCCCGCATCGACAGCAATAACGTGTGTGTCTGGCGTAATGCCGGCAGCGCCTAATAATCGGCTTAAATCGTCCATCTCAGGCAATAAACCGCCGGCGGGCGGGCGTTGGGCAATCAGGGCAGCATATTCAATTAACACCGAGCCTGGAATATGCGCATGTGTATAGGTTTGGGCATCACCAACAAAGACAATCTGGATGTTGGCGGCGTCTAAATGCGCGGCCAAGGTGGCGGTTTCAACCAGTAAACCGAAGCGTTGATCGGTCACGTTAATCGACTCCAGCAGCGTTTAGGATGCCCGCAGTCTAACACTGCGGGCACAACCGAAAATCGCGTTACGCCGCTTCAATAAGCTCTAACCAGTGTCGAACGGGCACACTAGCGGTTTCATCAAGGTGAGTCAGACAGCCAATGTTGGCTGTGGCAATCAGCTCGGGCGATCCAGTTGCCAGATTACTGAGCTTTTGCTCACGCAGCTGATCGGCCAGTTTTGGCTGCAAAACCGAGTAGGTGCCGGCCGAACCACAGCAAATATGTGAATCAGGCACGGGGGTGAGCTCAAACCCAATTTTTGCCAGCAAAGCATCGACACGGCCGTTGAGCTGTTGGGCATGCTGCAGCGTGCAGGGCGTTTGAAAGGCAATTCGACGCGGTGCATCCGCCGCGGGCACTAAACGCTCGGCATAGCGCTCCAGTAATTCAATCGGATCAACCGCCAGCGCGCTAATGCGTTGCGCTTTGTGCGCATAGTCGGGGTCATCGGCGAGCAAGTGGGCATAGTCTTTAACCTGCGCGCCACAGCCACTGGCGTTGACCACAATGGCTTCGGCGCCGGCTTCAACCTGCGGCCACCACTGGTCAATATTGTGTTGGATGCGCGTTTTGGCCTTGTCCGGCGCGCCGAGGTGTTGATCAATGGCCCCACAGCAGCCCACGGCCGGGGTGCGCTCCACGCCAATGCCTAACCCATCCAGCAGGCGTGCGGTCTGTGGGTTAATGGGCGGCTCTAGTGCCGGTTGTACGCAACCTTCGAGCATCAGCACGAAGCGCTCGTGGCGGGGCTGTTGGGGCCAAGGTTGCGCAGCCCGGCGCGGGCGAATCTTTTTGCGAAGCACTGCCGGGACCAGCGGTCGGCTGAGTCGCCCCAGGCTAAGCAAGGCGCCAAACAGCTGGGGGCGTGGTAGCACGGTTCGCAGTGCCCAGCGCAAGCCGCCCTGAGCGCTTGAGCGCGGGACTTGTTGCTCAACAATTTCGCGGCCTAGGTCTGCCAGCCGGCCATACTCAACGCCCGATGGACAGGTGGTTTCACAGGCACGGCAGGTTAGGCATCGATCCAGATGTAATTGAATGCTTTGTGTCGCTGGTTCGCCCTCAAGCACTTGCTTGATCTGATAAATCCGGCCCCTGGGGCTGTCCAATTCATCGCCTAGCAGGCGATAGGTGGGGCAGTTGGCCAAGCAAAAGCCGCAATGCGTGCATTTGCGCAGAATGTCATTGGCTTCTTGGCCTGCTGCGGTGTCTTTTATAAAGTCAGCCAGATGGGTCTGCATAATCAGGCGTCCTCAAGGTCGGGGTATAGCCGGCCGGGATTGAAAATCGCTTGTGGGTCGAAGGCTTTTTTAAGCTGCTGGTGCAAACGCATTGGCACCGCATCGAGGGGTTGAAAGGCGCCAATGCGACTGGGGCGATGATTAAAGCAGGTGGCACTACCGCCATACCGGGTGGCTTGCGTGCGAAGGGCATCGGCATCGTGATCGCCACGCAGCCAGATTTGTTGTCCAGCCCAATCGATAAACTGCGGGCCAGCAAAGTGATTCGGGTCAACGCCTGGTGGCAATGAAATTCGCCAAATCGGCTCATCGCTCGTAAAAAATGGGTGGGTGTGATCGCGCACACTTTGCCAAAACGCATCCGCTTGATGATCATCCATCGGCTCGCCACCCAGATGACTAAGCGCATCGCTGACTGCGGATTGCGTGCCCGATAGGCGCACCAATAACCGCTCGCCATCGTGGCTGACTCCGCTAAGCGGCCGGCCTTCACGCAGCCATTGCTCGGTGCGGGCATGGCAGTCCTGTGCGGGTATCTCCAACACCACGGTGGCGTGGGCAGGCGGCGCGGGCAGGACTTTTAGCGAGGCCTCAAGAATGACGCCCAAGGTACCAAGCGCGGCGACATTGAGCCGCGCGGTGTCGTATCCGGCCACGTTTTTCATGACCTCACCACCAAAGCGCATGAGCTCGCCATGGCCATTGAGCAAGCGAATGCCTAGGACCATATCGCGAGCTGATCCCCAAAAAGGCCGGCGTGGGCCGGAGAGCCCAGTGGCTAGTGCGCCACCAATCGTCCCAGTGCCACCCAGTAGGGGCGGTTCAAAGGCGAGCATTTGGTTTTGCTCGGCTAACGTGGCATTCACCTCGGCAATGGGTGTGCCCGCGCGAGCAGTAATCACCAGTTCGGTTGGCTCATACGCCACCACACCGCGATGATGGCTGACATCGAGCGCCTCGGCATCAACTGAGTTGCCATAAAACCGTTTGCTGCCGGTGCCGATAATCTCAAGCGGCTGCGTGTTGCTCAACGCCGCATCGACACGCGACTTAAGCTCAGCCGATTGATCTGCGTCAGTCATTACAGCCTCTCAAGCTCGGGGTGCGGAAGCTCGCCGTTGTGCACATGCAGGCGGCCAAATTCAGCACACCGATTCAATGTTGGAATAGCTTTGCCCGGATTGAGCAGGCCTTGCGCATCGAATGCAGCCTTAATGGCATGAAATTGCTCAATTTCTGCGGTTTTAAATTGCACACACATTTCATTGATTTTCTCTACACCCACCCCATGCTCGCCGGTGACGGTGCCGCCGACTTCAACGCACAGCTGTAAGATCTCACTGCCCAGATCTTCAGCCGCCTCGAGCTGACCGGGCTTATTGCCATCAAACAAAATGAGCGGGTGTAAGTTGCCATCACCGGCATGAAATACATTCACGGTTTCAAGCTGCTTGGCGGCGCTGAGCTCGCTAATCCGGCGTAAAACATAAGCCAGCTGCTTGCGCGGGATCGTTCCGTCCATGCAGTAGTAATCAGCAGAAATTCGGCCAACGGCAGGAAATGCGGCTTTACGCCCCGCCCAAAAGCGTGCGCGTTCGGCATCGTCAGCCGCCACCTGAATGGCGCTGGCGCCATGGGCGGTTAGGCAGGCTTTAACCGCATCCATTTGATCGGCCACTTCGGCCGCACTGCCATCCAGTTCACAAATTAAAATAGCCGCTGCTTGGGTGTCGTAGCCTGCTTGGACAAAATCTTCGGCGGCTTGAATGGCGGCACCATCCATCATTTCCAACCCGCCTGGAATAATGCCATCAGCAATAATGCCGGCAACGGCGTGGCCGCCCGCCTCAACATTATCAAATGAGGCCATCAGTACTTGTTTGGTCAGTGGCATGGGCAAGAGTTTGACCGTGACTTCAACCACAACGCCAAGCATGCCCTCCGACCCGTGCATTAACGCGAGGAGGTCATAGCCGGGCGAATCAAGCGCCTCAGAACCCATCGTGGTGATATCGCCATCAATGGTGACCACCTTAACCGAGAGTACGTTATGCACGGTTAAACCGTATTTTAGGCAATGCACCCCACCGGCGTTTTCACCCACATTGCCCCCAATTGAGCAGGCAATTTGGGATGAGGGATCGGGCGCGTAATACAAACCATACGGGGCAGCCGCTTCGCTGATGGCGAGGTTTCTTACGCCAGGGTCGATGCGCGCGATACGCCGCTCGGCATCAATTTGATGGATGCGATTAAATTTGCCCATGGCCAGCAAAAGCCCTTGCGGGTGGGGAAGGGCGCCACCCGAGAGACTGGTGCCAGCCCCTCGGGTAACGACCGGAACACCGGCTGCACTGCAGGCGCGCAGTATCGCTTGGACTTGCTCAATGGTCTCCGGCACCGCCACCAGCAGAGGTAATTGCTTATAGGCCGAGAGCCCGTCGCACTCGTAAGCACGACGGCCAGCCTCATGCACAATGAGCCCCTCGCCGGGAAGGATTGCGCGCAGCGTCTCGATGAGTGGATCAACAGCGACGTCAAATTGCGTGTCTTCAGCGCGAAAAACAGCGTGCGCGGGCATAACATCCCCTCCAAATTATTGGTCTGACCAAATTAGCGCAGTTGGCGGGGAAGCTCAAGACCTACCGCATTACTGCGCTGCTGGTTCGTTGCCTAAGTACAGCCACGTTTCGACCACGCTGTCTGGGTTGAGCGAAACGCTGTCAATGCCTTCTTCCATTAACCAGCGCGCTAAATCCGGGTGATCGGATGGCCCCTGGCCGCAAATGCCTACGTATTTATCAGCGCGGCGAGCGGCTTGAATCGCCATATGGAGAAGTGCTTTCACCGCCGGGTCACGCTCTTCAAAAAGATGCGCGATTAACCCCGAGTCGCGATCAAGCCCCAGGGTTAGCTGGGTAAGGTCGTTTGAGCCTATAG
>CAJXMZ010000008.1 GCA_913056315.1 uncultured Ectothiorhodospiraceae bacterium | reverse complement strand
TCTCGCACGCCAGGATAGCGCTCAAAATAACGATCGACGTAGGACTGCGCTTCGCCGCGCTCAATGCCCAGCTGCCGGGCGAGCCCCCAAGCGGACATGCCATAAATGAGGCCAAAGTTAATGGCCTTCGCCGCACGTCGCTGATCATCACTCACCGCATCTGGTTTGCCGCCAAAGACTTCTGCCGCGGTCGCTGCGTGGATGTCCAAACCCTCAGCAAAGGCCTGCTTTAAACCTTGGTCGCCGGATAAGTGCGCCATAATGCGCAACTCCACTTGCGAGTAATCCGCAGCCATCAATCGATAACCCGGCTCGGCAATAAACGCATGCCGAATGCGTCGGCCCTCAGTGCTGCGCACCGGAATGTTTTGTAAATTCGGATCAGATGAAGACAGCCTGCCCGTCGCCGCGACCGCTTGGTGATAGGAGGTATGAACGCGGCCTGTCGCCGGGTTAATCAGACCGGGCAACTTTTCGGTGTAGGTCGAGCGCAGTTTGGAGACACCGCGGTAGTCGAGAATAAGCTGCGGCAACTCATGGCCTTGCGCGGCCAACTCCTCAAGCACCGACTCAGCGGTGGAAGGCGCACCTTTGGGCGTTTTTGAGAGCACCGGCAGGCCTTGCCGGTCATACAAGATTTCTTGGATTTGCTTGGGTGAGCCCAAATTAAACGGCCCGCCAGCCGAGGCATGCGCTTTTTGCTCAAGGGTTTGCATGGTCTCAGCCAGTTCGCGGCTCTGGACACCCAACAAATTAGCGTCAACTTTCACACCGGTGCGCTCAATGCGCGATAAAACGCCAATGAGCGGGACTTCAATTTGCTCATAGACGGCCCGCGGGCCTTGTTGATCGGATAATTGCGGCCAAAGCTGCTCGTGCAGTCGATAGGTCACATCGGCATCTTCGGCGGCGTAATCGACCGCTTGCTCTAAGGCGACCTGGTCAAAACTAATTTGCTTGGCGCCCTTGCCCGCCACCGCGGTGTAGCTAATGGGTTCGTAGCCCAAATATTTGTTTGCTAGTGACGTCATGTCATGCCGAATCGCCGTGGCATCCAGGCAATACGACTGCAACATCGTGTCGTGCACCACCCCACGCAGAGTAATGCCGTGATTGGCGAGCACGCTCATATCGTATTTAAGATTTTGACCTAATTTGTGCCTGTCCACAGATTCGAGCAATTCGCGCATTTGCTCGAGCACCGTATCGCGATCGAGCTGCTCAGGCTGGTCGGGCCCGCAATGCGCGAGCGGCAGATAGGCCGCCTCACCGGATTGGACTGAAAATGAGACACCCACGATTCGAGCGTCCATATAGTTAAGGCTGTCGGTTTCTAAATCGAACGCAAACACATCAGCCGCTTTAAGCCGCTCGATCCAGTCATCTAACGTGGCCTGATCTTGGATGCAGACATAATTGGCACTGGGTGCTTTTGCATCATGCCTGTCCAAAGTTTGTGCCTGTCCAGAATCGTTAGCCGCCGACTGATTGGCTGAGGGGTTGGCTGAATTGTGGCTGTCCACATTCTCGATCTCGCGCAGCCAGGTATTAAAGCCAAGTTCGCGGTAGTGCTTTGCCAGCGCATCGCGGTCAGGGCCGCCAACGCGGATATCCATGGGCTCAAGCGGCAAGTCGACATCGCAATGAATGGTTGCCAGTTGGCGCGATAAATCAAGCGCATCGAGGTGCTCGCGCAAGCTCTCGCCAACTTTACCCCCCACCGCGTCGGCATTGTCGCGAATCGCATCGAGTGAACCATATTGATTGAGCCACTTAGCCGCAGTTTTAGGGCCAACTTTAGGCACACCCGGAATGTTGTCAGAGGTATCTCCCACCAAGGCCAGATAGTCGATGATGCGCTCTGGTGGCACGCCAAATTTCTCAACGACGCCATCGTGATCTAAAACCGTGTTGGACATCGTGTTGAGCAAGGTCACTTCGCCGTTAACCAACTGCGCCATGTCTTTATCGCCAGTGGAAATCAGCAGCGATAACCCCGCCTTGCGACCGCGCACGGCCAAAGTGCCAATCACGTCATCGGCTTCAACGCCGCGCTCTTCCATCAATGGCAAACCCATGGCCTCGACCACCTTTTTTAGCGGCGCAATTTGTGGAGCCAAATCCTCGGGCATGGACGGGCGATTGGCTTTGTACTCGGCGAACAATTCATCCCGAAATGTTTTGCCCGGCGCGTCAAACACAACGCCCATATAAACGGGCTGATAATCGCTAATAAGCCGCCGCAACATACTGATTACGCCGTAAATCGCGCCCGTGGGTTCGCCGCTTGGGCTCGTGAGCGGTGGCAGAGCGTGGTAGGCGCGGTAGAGATAGGACGACCCATCAACCAATAGCAGGCGCTTATCGGGATCACTCATAGCTTCTTCCTTTTTGCGGTTGGCCAAGATCATACCCGGCGGCGCGCGTTTTAGGACAGGCACGTTTTTGGTTTAGTCGTGTTAGTTGTGGACAGGCACAACGCGACGGCGAGATCATGGCTTGCGGTTGTGGACAGGCACAAACCAATTCTGGACAGGCACAAAAGCCGCAAATGAGGCCGATATGAGCGACAAGGGTTCGAACACGCTGCCTGGGGTAACGGTGGATGATGCGCTAATGACGCGCGAGTCCTGGCGGATCTTTCAGATTATGGCGGAGTTTGTGGAGGGCTTTGAGCGCTTATCGGCGGTTCGGCCCTCGGTCACGGTGTTTGGCTCATCGCGGGCCAGCCCGACGAATCCTTGGTACCCAATGGCTGAGCAAACGGCGCGACTGCTTTCAGACGCGGGGTTTTCGGTGATTAGTGGCGGCGGGCCCGGTGTGATGGAAGCCGCTAATAAGGGCGCCATGGCCGGCGCATCGACCAGCGTGGGACTTAATATTCAGCTTCCCCACGAGCAAACACCCAACGAATACCAAGACATTGCGCTGCACTTTCAGCACTTTTTTGCCCGCAAAGTAATGTTTGTGAAATATGCCTCGGCTTATGTGGTCTTTCCGGGCGGCTTTGGCACGCTCGATGAGCTGGCTGAAATTCTCACGCTTGTACAAACCCGCAAATCACCCCGAATCCCGGTGATTTTAATGGATTCGAATTATTGGCAAGGGCTGATCGACTGGCTGTCCAACAGCATGGTGGCCGCCGGCAATGCCAACGCCTCAGATCTAGAGTTATTTCAGGTGCTTGACCATCCACAAGAAGCGCTCGATGCGATTTTCGCCCACTATCCCGACCAAGATTTTGAACCATCGGCCGAGGAGCGTGAACGCCTGCTTGATCTTTAGGCGCGGGCTAAGTTGGCGTAAGCGGCTACCAGCCATTTCGAGCCAACCGCATCAAAATTCACTTGGATGCGCGCATTGGGCCCCGCGCCCTCACATCCGAGCACCACGCCTTCCCCAAATCGACTGTGGGTCACGCGCTCGCCCAAATTAAAAGCCGCTTCTGACTCAAAGCCATTACTCGACTCGCCACCCATGCCCGCCGCAATGCCCGGGCCCGTCACCGAAAATCGCGCTCTAACCTCATCGACCAATTCAGCCGGGAGTTCGCGAATAAAGCGCGATGCGATACCAAACTCATCGCGTCCGTGTAAGCGTCGGCGCTCCGCGTAAGTAATCACCAAACGCTGTCGCGCTCGCGTCACGCCGACATAGGCAAGTCGGCGCTCTTCTTCGAGCCGCCCGGGCTCTTCGACAGACATCCGGTGCGGGAAAAGCCCCTCTTCTAGGCCGACCAAAAACACCACCGGAAACTCTAACCCTTTTGCTGAATGCAGGGTCATGAGTTGAACGCAATCTTCCCAGGCGCCAGCTTGGCCTTCACCGGCCTCTAAAGCGGCATGCGATAGAAACGCCGTGAGCGTATCCATGCCATCTTCAATCACGGCATCTTGCTCAAAGTTACGCGCCGCGGTAATCAACTCATCGAGGTTTTCGAGTTTGTCTTGTGCCCGCTCGGATCGGTCTTTGCCAACATGGGCGCGCAGGCCGCTGCGATCAAGCATGGTTTCGAGTTGATCAGCGAGCGACATTTCGGCGGTTTCTGCAGCGAGTCGATCAATCAACCCAAGGAAGGTCCCGAGCGCAGTGATGGCCCGAGCGGAGAGCCCAGCGCGATGGCTAACAAGCCCCTGTGCCGCAGCCCATAGACTCACCGCTTGTTCGCGCGCGGCCAGGCGAACCGCTTCGATGGTGCGATTGCCAATTCCCCGCGTCGGGGTATTAATCACGCGCTCCAGGGCTGCGCTGTCATCACGATTGGCCATTAACCGCAGATAAGCCAACGCATCTTTAATTTCGGCGCGCTCAAAAAAGCGCAATCCGCCGTAAACCCGGTAAGGAATACGACGCGATAAAAGGGCTTCTTCAAACGTGCGCGATTGGGCGTTGGAGCGATATAAAATCGCGACATCACTGCGAGCAAGCCCTTCCTCGTCGACCCAATTCATGAGCCGCTCGATTACAAAACGCGCTTCATCTTGTTCATTAAACGCCGCATATAACGCGATGGGTTCGCCTTGTTCGCCCTCAGTCCAAAGCTTTTTGCCCAGACGATCGCTGTTTTGAGCGATGAGCGTGTTTGCCGCTTCAAGAATCGTCGCGGTAGAACGATAATTTTGCTCCAGGCGCATGACTTGGGTGTTGGCATAGTCACTGCGAAAGCGCTGTAAGTTCTCGACGCGCGCACCGCGCCAGCCATAAATGGACTGATCATCGTCGCCGACAATAAACACATCTGACTCAGGGCCAGCCAGCAGTTTTAGCCACTGATATTGGATGCCATTGGTGTCTTGGAATTCGTCAACCAGCACATGGCGAAAACGGCGGCGGTAGTGGGTGAGGAGTTCGAGATGGTTTTGCAGCATTTCGACCGTGCGCAGCAGCAGCTCGGCAAAATCAACAACGCCGGCACTGCGACAGGCGGTTTCATAGGCGGCATACACGCGAGCCATTTGACCGGTGTAAGGATCAGCGCTGTCCAAATCATCGGGGCGCTCACCGGCATCTTTACGCGCGTTAATAAAGCCTTGCAGTTGCCGCACCGGCCAGCGGTTATCATCGACTTCAAGATCGCGCATCACACGTTTAACCAATCGACGCTGATCTTCGCTGTCGAGAATTTGAAAACTCTGCGGTAAGCCCGCCTCTTGCCAATGAAGCCGCAGCAACCGATGGCTAAGGCCATGGAACGTGCCTACCCACATGCCCGAACCCGAAACACCCAGCAACTGCTCAATGCGGCCACGCATTTCTGCGGCGGCTTTGTTGGTGAAAGTCACCGCGAGCAAGTTATAGGGTGTGGCGCCTTCGACTCGAACAAGCCACGCAGCGCGATGTGTGAGCACGCGGGTTTTGCCGCTGCCCGCCCCGGCGAGCACGAGCGCATGGCCAAGTCCGGCGGTCACCGCCTCACGTTGGGCGGTGTTGAGCGGGTCGATTAAGTCCGAGACATCCATCGCCAAAGTATATCAGCGCAAACGGTGTCTACGGAGCGGGCAATGCCTTGACCGGTGGCAATTCGCGGATGAGTTCGCCCAATGCACTGATGAGCGGTTCGCGTGCGCACCCTCGGCGCCGATAGATCGCCAGCTCGCGCACCGGTGGCGTACCGGCCAGCGGACGCACCGACAAACCGTGGGTGTCCGTCATTGCGTTATCGACCGCGAGCGTTGGTAGCAAGGTAATGCCCGCGCCGGCGGCTACCATTTGGCGCAACGTCTCTAAACTTGTCGCCCGAAAATCTTGCTGTTGCTGCGCGCCCACCCGAGAACAAAAGTCGAGCGCTTGATCACGCATGCAGTGGCCTTCTTCGAGCAACAACATCGGCAGGGTGTCCAATTCTTCGCGCTCAATCT
Source organism: uncultured Ectothiorhodospiraceae bacterium (assembly GCA_913056315.1). GTDB lineage: Bacteria > Pseudomonadota > Gammaproteobacteria > Nitrococcales > Nitrococcaceae > Spiribacter. Next base: position 25,792 of record CAJXMZ010000008.1, on the reverse strand, counting down.
GGGTCTGTTGGGCAAGCGGATGATCGCTGGGCAGGGCCACTTGGAAAGGCTCTTGGAACAAGGGTAGCGGGATTAATCCCTCATCCTGGACAGGCACACCCATGATGGCTGCATCCAACGACCCATCGCGCAATCGCTCGACAAGCCCGCTGGTGCGCTCTTCATGTAAAAGCACGCGAAGGTTGGGGTAACGCGCTTGCAGCACCGGGAATAAGTGCGGAATCAAATACGGTCCAAGCGTTGGGATAATGCCAAGCCGCAGCTCACCACTCATCGGGTCACCGGCGGCGCGGGCGATATCAACCATGTCCTCCACTTCGTTTAGCACCTGGCGCGCGCGCTCCGTGATCATTCGCCCAATCGGGGTGACGATGACGCGCTTACTGGTGCGCTCGACAAGTTGGACACCCAAGTACTCTTCGAGCTTTTTAATTTGCGTACTCAGCGTGGGCTGACTGACATAGCAGGCGGCCGCGGCATGGCCGAAATGTTGGTGATCGGCCACCGCTACCAAATAACGAAGGTCTCGAAAATTAATGTGCGTCATGCCATCCCCTGGGTGCTGGGTTTGGTTTTGGAAAGCTTAGTACTGGACAGGCATGAATTTTCAGCTGGCTTCGCTGTTTGAATACGTGCCTGTCCACATTCTAGCTGGCTGCCTAGTTAAAACCCATATTTATCGCACCGCACTGGCGGCCTGGATCAGCTTTGCGCTAGGCAGTCGCGCAAGTTTTCGCTAAGCGCTTCGATTAACTGTGGGTAGAAGTTCGGGCCGGTTGGAATGGCGGTGCCAACAGGATCAAGAATTCCAGTACTCGCGTTAGTGCCGTCCAAAACCGTGTCCACTAGGCTTGCGTTGAACTGCGGCTCAGCGAACACGCACCGCACTGAATTTTCTCGAACTAGGGTTTGCACGGCGGCAATTTGCGCAGCACTCGGATCACGCGCATCGCTCAACGCAATAGCCCCAAGCGCATTTAAACCAAATCGCTTCTCGAAGTATTGGTAGGCATCGTGAAATACAATAAATGGCTCCTCGGCAATAGGCTCTAGGGTCGCCTGTGTATCAGCAATGAGCTTATCGATTCGATCTTGCGCCGCACTCGCATTGGCTTGATAAGTCGCTGCGTTCGAAGGATCCGCCTGAGCAAGACTGTCCGCAATCACACCCAGCCAGCGGCGTGCATTGACCGGATCCAACCACGCGTGGGGATCTACGCCTTCATGCGCGTGATCATCATGACTTTCGTGGGTGTCTTGAATTGCATCATGACTTTCGTGGGTGTCCACAGCCTCATGGTCGTGGTGATGGTCGTGGCTTTGATGGGTGTCTATGACCTCGTGGCCCTCGTGGCCCTCGTGGCCGTGAGCGTCGTGACTATCCAACGTTTCGTGCGCTTGTTCGGCATGCATAACCGCGTCGCGAAAATCGAAGCGGAGGGTTTCGTGCCTGTCCAGAAGTGCAACGCTCTGAGCATCAGATGCTAAGTTGTTGAGCGCGTTGCCCAGCCAGGGAGTAAGGGCCTCACCCATCCAAAACACCACATCGGCGCGCTCGAGAGCGGCAGCTTCAGACGGTCGCAAGGAGTAGCTGTGCGGCGAGGCACCCGGTTGGATGACCAGGTCGGGCGTGCTCACGCCCTCCGTCACCATCGCCGCCAAGGAATGGATAGGCGGAATATCAGTGGCGACACGTACGGCCCCATGGGCGCTGGCAAAAGTCGCGGCAATAAAAAATACGATGGCTTTGCTCATGATCGAGGCCAAATAACGAACGCGCATGAGATCACTCCAATTTCTGCTTAACGTTATGTTATACTATAACACTAAACCGTGCTGATTCCGCTAGGCCGGCATTTATGGCAATGTCCGCAAACATTATGAACGCATCCCAACAACCCCTGCTGCGCGCGCAAGGCCTTAATATTGAGATTGCTGGCCGGCATGTGCTCGAGCAAATTGACCTTGATCTCATGCGCGGCGAAATCGTCACCATTGTTGGGCCGAATGGATCGGGCAAATCGACGCTATTGCGTGCCCTAATCGGTGCAATCGAGCCGACTAGCGGTCATGTGAGACAGGCGAGCGGTTTGCGCATTGGTTACGTCCCCCAGCGTTTACACATCGACCCCACGCTCCCGCTGACGGTACGACGTTTCTTTAACCTCCCAGGTCGTCACAGTCGCCAAGCGATTGACGATGCATTGGCTCGAGCAGGTATTGAGGGACGCGGAGAGACACCCATGACGGGGCTATCTGGCGGTCAATTCCAGCGCGCGTTAATGGCCCGCGCGCTACTCGATAATCCCGATGTATTGATGCTCGATGAGGCATCACAAGGGCTGGATCAAACCGGAACCGCTGATTTTTACAGACAAATCGAAGAAGTCCGTAACACCGTGGGTTGTGCGGTGTTAATGGTCAGTCACGATTTGCATGTGGTGATGCGCGCCGCCGATCGAGTGATATGTCTTAATCACCACATTTGCTGTCAAGGCCTTCCTGAGGCAGTCAGCGCAGCACCCGAATACCGAGCGTTATTTGGCAGCGTCGACGAGGAAGCGCTCGCGTTGTTCCGCCATGATCCCCATCACCACCCGCACGGTGGACACGAACACCACGGCGCTGAGTTTCACCAAACGGAACATGACGATGCTCAATGATTTTATGATTCGCGCGCTTTTCGCCGGACTTGGCGTAGTCCTTGCCGCTGCGCCATTGGGCTGTTTTGTGGTCTGGCGTCGGATGGCGTTTTTTGGCGCAGCCACCGCGCACGCCGCGGTTCTGGGCGTGGCACTATCGTTGGCGATGTCCATTTCGGTTTTTGTGGGTGTCTTAGCTATCTCACTATTAATGGCCATTATGGTGACGCTGCTGAGCAACCGCGGCTATGCCATGGACACGCTTTTGGGGGTGATGGCGCACGCATCGCTTGCCTTTGGTTTGGTGGCTGTCTCATTTGTCACTGATGTACGCATCGACCTAATGGCCTATTTGTTTGGCGATATCTTAGCCGTCGGCCGCTCAGACTTGGCGATTATATGGGGCGGCGCCGGACTGGTGCTGCTGCTCACAATGTGGCGCTGGCAAGCCTTGTTGCTGTCGACGGTCAGCGAAGATTTAGCTTATGCGCAAGGTGTTAATCCTCAACGCGAAGCACTGATCCTGACTTTATCGCTAGCGATTGTCGTGGCTGTCGCAATTAAGGTTGTCGGCGTATTGCTCATAGCCGCGCTATTAATCATTCCGGCCGCCGCCGCGCGGTTGATTAGCCGAACACCGGAGCGAATGGCACTGGGGGCCGCGGCGATTGGCGCCTTCTCTGTCGCAGCCGGGCTTTGGGGGTCATGGCATCTAGACACCCCTACCGGCCCCACCATTGTTTGCGCTGCTGCCATTTTATTTGCCTTACTTAGCGTCATCGCCCGACCACTCAGCGCCAGGTTCGCGCGCTAAAAGCTGCCTAGGCACCGTCAAGCACGAGTTTGCTGTGACGACGAGTAATTTGTGCCTGTCCAGAGTTTTGGGTTGTGCCTGTCCACAACCTCTTTCGGAATTACATTGACACACACCCATGCGGCTGTGACTGTTGCCAGACACTTTCACCGGATGACTCACAGGAGCTTCCAATGCAGTCCATGGATATTTCTACTGATTTAGGTTTTGAGGTGTTTAAAAGTGCGGCTGATCATGCGTTTAACGCCATCAGCATTACGCAAGCCGATAGCGACGGCGGTGCGGGAAAGATTATTTATGTAAACCCAGCCTTTACCGAGATGACCGGTTACAGCCCTGATGAGGTGATCGGACGCAGCCCAGGCGTTTTACAAGGCCCAAACACTGAGCGCGCGGTACTCGATAAACTCGCTGAACAGATGCGCCGCGGCGAGCTCTTCCACGGCGAAACTGTGAATTACCGCAAAGACGGAAGCGAATTCATCCTCGAATGGATCGTGACGCCGGTTAAAAATAACGATGTCACCACACACTATGTGGCTGTCCAGCATGACGTTACCGGTCCGCTATAATTTATAAAAATCAGTGACTTAGCCAATCGCTGCAAAGCTTGCGCTGAGGTCATCAATCAGATCGCTCGGATCTTCTAAACCAATATGCAAACGCAAAATTGGGCCACGGCCACGCCAGTCGTCGACGCTCCGATTGGCGGGCATATTGCAAGGCAAAATTAAGCTCTCAAACCCGCCCCATGAGGCACCCAAACCAAACAGTTGCAGCGCATCAATGAATTGGTGTTGATGCGCGGCGAGCTGCGGGTCGAGCTCAATAGAAAACAAGCTTGCGGCGCCATCGAAATCGCGTTGCCATAGGGCATGATCCGGACTCGACTTCAGCGGCGGGTAGAAGACACCCACAACTTCATCGCGAGATTCGAGCCATTCGGCCATTTGCAAAGCCCGCTCGGCGTGCGCTGGATAGCGGATATGCAGAGTGCGTGCACCGCGTAAGGTCAACGCCGCATCGTCAGCGGAAACCGCCAAGCCGAGCAAAACACTGGCTTCATGTAGCCGCTCAAATGCCGCCTCGGTCGCGGTCACTGATCCCATCAGCACGTCCGAGTGACCACCGAGATACTTGGTGCCCGCGACAATGGACAAATCAACGCCATGCTCAAGCGGACGGAAGCAATAACCCGACGACCACGTGTTGTCGCAGGCCACCAACAGGTTTTTATGGGATTTTGCGATCGCAGCAATCGCGGCAATATCTTGTAATTCCATCGAAGCCGAACCCGGCGATTCGGTGTAAATCATGCGCGTTTCAGGCTTTATCAGCGCTTCAAGGTTTGTCTCACGAGGGCTGTAGTAATCGAAATGAATGCCACGATCTGCCAGAAAATGCGTCAACAGGTGTCGAACTGGCGCATAGACGGTATCGACCACCAGCAAATGATCGCCTGGACGCAGATAGGCCAATAAGACCGCGCTAATCGCCTCAAGCCCAGAACTATAGAGCTTGCTGCCAAACCCTCCTTCAAGCTCGGTAATTAGCGATTCGAGCGCGAAAGTCGTGGGTGTCCCACGAACGCCATAAGTAAACGATTGCGCGCTCGAAGCGCCCGGTGTCATTGCCGCTTCCATCTGCGCGAGCGAGGCGAAATCAACCGTGGAAGCTCGCACAATAGGCGGGTTAACAGGCCGTCGCCCATCCTCATAGGCAGGCCTCGCTGCATGCACCAGCCGAGTTCCTCGTTTCACCGATAACCCCTTTTGTTAGCACGCCAGCCCCGAATGCCAACGCTTGATAGAAGTACCAATTGTGGACAGGCACAAAAATTACTCAAGTGCTGGACAGGCACTAAGTTGCTTTAAGCTAGTCGGACTTTGTGGACAGGCACAAATTTGCCACCCACCAAAACCGCATCAATTGGTCTGGGGCTAACTACCGAGTTAATCGCGGTGTATGGTGACCGGTCCAGTCATAAAACAGTATTTGTTAAGTTAACCATCCCAGCATCGAATTTACGTAGCCAGTCTACTTCTCAAGGAGATTACCCATGGAGACACTGTATAAAACCAAAGCAACCGCAACAGGCGGACGCGACGGTCATGCCGCGAGCGCTGATGGCGCGCTTGATGTGAAGCTAACCGCACCCACCGAACTGGGTGGCCCGGGTGGTGAGGGAACCAATCCAGAGCAGCTTTTTGCTTGCGGATACTCCGCCTGTTTTCTCGGCGCAATGCAGTTCGTTGCTGGGCAAGAGGGCTTAAAAGTGCCTTCCAACACTCAAATCACCGCGGATGTATCACTGGGTAAGCGCGATGATGGGCAAGGCTTTGGCATCGCCGTGGATCTAAGCGTTGAGCTCCCTGGCATTGATTCTGAACAAGGCCAAATGCTGATCGATAAAGCGCATGTTGTTTGCCCCTATTCTTACGCAACCAAAGGCAATGTAGAGGTTACAACAACGCTCGTTTAGCGCTTACAAGATTGTTCGTGCCTGTCTGCGGATAGGCACGAACGGTTGATTGATAAAGCCATTGCATGGTCTAGCTGGCTGCAACCACCTTCACGCTCATCTCACCAACCCCCTCAATTTTGGCATCCAGAGTATCTCCAATTGCGACAGGGCCAACGCCTGACGGCGTCCCCGTCAAAATAATATCTCCAGGGGCAAGCTCAAAATCTCGCGACAGCAACGCAATAACCTCGGGGACTTTCCAAATTAGCTGATCCAGATCGCCCGTCTGGCGCCTATGCCCGTTCACATCAAGCGTAATCGCCCCTTTTTGTGGGTGTCTTGTTTCTGTTGCCGCGCGAATTGAGCTACACGGAGCTGAGTGCTCAAATGATTTTGCGGACATCCACGGTCGACCCAGCTTCTTAGCTTCAGCTTGGAGATCGCGGCACGTCATATCCAACGCCACGCCATACCCCCAGACATGATCCAAAGCATGGTCGACCGAAATATCTCGACCACCCAGACCAATCGCGACCATCAGCTCAACCTCATGATGGACGTCACTGCTTTGACGGGGGTACGGAAAAACCCCGTCTGCGCGCAAGTTCTGGGGGTTTTTTTGAAAGAAAAACGGAGGCTCTTGGGTGGGGTCGTGACCCATCTCAACAGCATGGTCGGCGTAATTTCGAGCGACACAATAGATTCGTCGTAGCGGAAATAAACGCCCGTCATATGTGGACAGGCACGAGGTTGGGCCGGGCTCAAAGACAAACGCGTTTTCCACTAGTAAACCCTCTGCTGCCGCTGACAAAAAGCCATATCAGTCATGCCTGTCTTGCCGTTTGCCGCCGAAGCCGATTGGCGGCGGTTTGCAAATAAGACACCGCCAACGCGACCAAAACCAGAAATGGGACAGTCATGACGTTCAACGATAACCAGCCAATCACATCGAGCAACGCCCCCGAGCCAAGCGCTGTAACCGAAACAGTGCCAAACACAATGAAATCGTTCAGCGCCTGGGTCTTGCCCTTTTCGGCCTCAGAATGGACTTGGGTCAGCATAGTCGTACCGCCAATGAACATAAAATTCCAGCCAACTCCAAGCAACACAAGCGCGCTCCAGTGATGCCAAATCGAGACACCCAAGAAGTTAACAACAACGCACCCGAACATAAGCGCCACGCCGCTTTGAATTATTGGCATGACCCCCAAGCGTCGAATTAGCTCGCCGGTAAAGAACGATGGCAAAAACATCGCAACCACGTGCCATTGGATGACAAACGCCGTATCGCTAAAGCCGAATTGATGGCTGTCCATAGCTAGCGGCGTGGCCACCATAATAATGTTCATTACGCCGTATCCGATCGCGGCGGTTAGCACGGCGACAATGAAGTGGGGCTGACTCGCAATCGAAGCAAGTGGGCGCGCGTCATCCGCGGCACCAATTTGCTTTGGCAGCGGAATTCTCAAAAGCGATATAGCAACCAGCCCGACGAGGTAGAAGACACCCAAAACAAGATAACTAGCGGCAAAGCGCACATCGAGCAAACTCTCTGTCCAGCTGCCGATGTTAGGGCCCAAGAAACCCGCAACGATACCGCCAGCCAGCACCAAAGAGATCGCTCTTGCCTTGTTGCCTTCTCCAGCGACATCCGCGGCAGCAAAACGAAAGAATTGTCCGACGCCATTAAAAATTCCAACGAACACAGAAGCAACGCAGAAGAGAAGGAAATCTCCTTCCAAGATCGCGGTAAACGCAAGCCCGATACCGATCAGCCCAGCTAAAATTCCCACAATAAACCCCGCCCGCCGGCCATAGCGCTGCATCAGCAATGATGCTGGAGCAGTTGTTGCGGTCATTGCCAGGAACTGAGCGCCTAATGGGATCGTCGCCCATACGGCTGCGTCAGCAAGCGCTGCTCCAACCAATGCCGAAGTCGCGATTAGCAAAGAACTGCCTGTCATTAAAACGGCTTGGCAAACCGCAAGAAGCACGATGTTTCGATAATTCATGGCGAAAGAGTATGACGGGTAGTATCGATTTGAGACACCCACGATTTCGTTCACTGCTTAAGCGCAACAACATAAAACAGTGAACTACTTCACCAACGCACGGCGTGCATCTTGGCACCATTGAGGCATTCATCTTAGCGCCAACTGGGAGCTAGTTATGCCGCAGCCTCGTCGCCAGCTTGTCAATTTAAAAGCAACGCCTTTCTATCACGTCCACTCACGCTGTGTGCGCCAACAGTTTTTATGCGGGCTCGACCGACAAACGGGTCGAGATTTCTCACACCGCCGAGGTTGGATCAGAAACCGAATCCGTGAGGTCGCTAGTGCCTTTGCCATTCATGTTTACGCCTATGCAGTAATGTCCAATCATTTCCATATCGTTGTTGCTGTCGACCAAGCGGCAGCAGAGCAATGGAGTGACTTAGAGGTCGCTCGGCGTTGGCGCATGCTCTTTAAAGGGCCAGACCTACTTCAGCGCTACACGCGCGGCGAACAACTCTCTGCCGCACAGACTTATGGCGTACGCATATTAATCGCGCAGCTTAGAAAGCAACTAGCTGATTTATCTTGGTTTATGCGGGCCATTAATGAGCCCATCGCTCGCATGGCGAATGCCGAAGACGATGTCAGCGGGCATTTCTGGCAGGGCCGCTTCAAAAGCCAAGCTTTGCTTACAAGTGGCGCCCTTTTGAGTGCTATGGCGTATGTCGACCTTAATCCCATCCGAGCCGGGCTTAGCCAAACACCCGAGCAATCAGAATTTACGTCCATCAAGCAGCGGATCGATCAGTGGGCCGGAAGAAGCCGGTCAATGACACACAAAACTCCCTTGTTACCCATTTTTGGACCACCCAGTCTCAGCGTATCGAGGGCACCAAATTTCGCGCTTAGTGACTATTTAGAGTTGGTTGACTCAAGCGGCAGAACCGTCGCGACAGATAAGCCAGGCGTTATTCCCAGTAACCTTCCGAGGCTTTTAAACAGAATCAGCCTCAATCCAAGTGGTTTTATCGCCTATATCCGCCATGAGGAACGTGGGTTCTACAACGCAGTGGGGCCGTCCGCTGCGTTGCAGTCGGCTGCGCGCGTGATTGGGCAACAGTTTTTTCACGGACAGAGCGCCTCAAGACGCCTTTTCCAAGAAATTTAATAGCACCTATGTGATCAACGCCGCTATGCGTTAGCGCTGGGACAATTGCTCGCCAGTCGTGCGAGCTGCTGAAACGCGGGTCGTCATCCATGAAGGCCCCGATTGTAGAGCGGCCTTCCTAAGTTGCCATTGAAAGCCGTAAAAACTGCCATCGCGCGCTAGAACTCGAACCGCAAACACCGCATCGCGCGGGCTCTCTCGCACCTCACTAATTTCGTGTCGCTGATGATCGATCAACACGGCATAACCCGGGCTACGAATCATTTGCGCAAATCTAGGCAGCGGGCCTGTCATGCTTTTATTCTGCGGATGGGCAAACGCCCAAACTTGCTCAATGCCGGCATCCTTGCTCGGTGAATCGTTGTTTTTAAGAGCGTTTAGCTGAATCGACACAACTTCTCGCGCCTGCCAGTCGGGCTTGGGCTGAAGAAGTGTGGCTGTCTTACTTTCGGCACTCGTCTCATCAACCGCCTCAACACTGCCGCTGATATCCGCGAAGGCCATTGGCATGGCTAGGCCTAGTAGCGCGCACAAATACAAGACACCCACAATTGTTCTGGTGATTGATCGCTTGCTCATGACATCCACCTCTGGTTTGTAAGTAAGGCTGAGGATCGTCGCATCTGATAACAGCCGGGCATCCAATCTTGCTTCTAAAGCACGATGGCATTACCCACAGCATGCATGCCATAGTGCATGGGTGTCCAAAGCCTGAGGCGGACCGTGATTAAGACCCAGTCAAGCGTACAAATAGAGCGGCCAACAACGTCGGTGTTTTCCTTCGTTGTCGATGGCTTTGTAAGCAACTACCCGCGTTGGTCGCCAGAAGTCAAAAGCCTTAAGCCACTGAGTGAAGGCCCATTAGTGCCTGGCTGGAAGGCTCGTCAAGTTAGGGTCGACCAAGGCCGAAAAACCGCGACGGATTTTGAAGTGGTGGCTCTCGAGGAGCCTTTGCATGTGGCATTTCGTGGTCTTAAAGACCCCTATCATATTGATTTTCGGCTGATTGAAGAGTCCGCAACTCAAACGCAGCTCGTGTTCTCGTTTGAATTGGGGCAACTGGGGATGGCATTTCGACCATTTGAGAAGCTCATCCGTCACGCCGTTCAAAGTGGCGTCGATCGCGTTACCGTCAACTTAAAAGCGTTAATTGAAGCAGAGGTGCCTCGATGAGCCCAAAGTTTGTGGACAGGCACCTATCTAACAAAAACTCACAGGCCGGTAAGTGTTGCCGAGGAGCGCAGTGATGGAATTCACGCCCGAGAAAGACCCCAACATAATTCCTAGTGTCCTGACGCAGATCTTAGACACCTGCGTAAACGGCATCACCTTGTCTGACCCAGACCAACCGGACAACCCGATTGTCTTTGCAAATCAGGTATTTACCGAAATGACTGGTTATGAGCAGGATGAAATTATCGGTAGAAATTGCCGTTTTCTACATGCCGATGATCGTGATCAAGAAGGGCTTGAGCGAATCCGGCAGGCCCTGGTCAAAGGTGAAGGCACCGAGGTGACGCTACGCAACTACCGCAAGAGCGGTGAGCTATTCCATAACCAACTAACAATCCAGCCACTAAAAGATGAGCAAGGGAAACTCATCTACTACTTGGGTGTCCAGTACGACATCACGTCTCTGGTCACCGCACGCGAAGAAGCTGAACGCATGGCTAAGCTGCTTGATCAGGGGAGGTAGCAAAAGGAAAAGGAGAAGACTATGCGGCTCAAAGACAAAGGCATCATCGTTACCGGTGGCGCAAGCGGCATCGGTGAAGCGACAGTCCGCAAAATTGTTAATGAGGGCGGCAAAGCGGTAATTGGCGACTTAGACGCTGACCAAGGCAAAGCGATTGCTTCAGAGCTTGGGGAAGACCGCGTTCTGTACGTGCACACCAATGTTGTGGACAGCCATGAAGTACAAGCTTTATTTCAAACAGCCGCTGACTTTTGCGGTGTTGATGGGGTTTTCAATAACGCTGGAATAGGCGCCATCACGCCGAGCGATGAATGCTCCGATGAGGACTGGCAACAGGTCATCGACATCAACCTAACCGGCGTGTTTAAGGTTGCGCGCGCAGCGCTGCGGCACATGCTCGGCAATGGCGGTGGAGCAATCGTCAATTGCGCCTCGATTCTTGGACATTTAGGACAGTCACAAACACCCGCTTATAGTGCGGCGAAAGGCGGCGTTCTTAACATCACTCGAACACTGGCAATGGAAACCGCTACTCGCAATATTCGCGTCAATAGTGTCTCACCTGGTTACGTTGATACGCCGATCCTGAGCGCTTTGGATGAGGAAAGCCGCAATGGCCTAATTAGCCTGCATCCAATGAAACGACTTGGACAGCCAGAAGAAATTGCCAATGCCACGGCATTTTTACTCAGCGATGAAGCAAGCTTTATTACGGGCGCTGACTTACTGGTGGACGGCGGTTTCACTGCCGGCAAATCTTAACTTACCGCACACCCTGCTTTTATCCGGCTGGATGCCATAAGAGCAGGGTGCTCGCCGCTACCAAAAGCGCTAGGCCAAAGGGCAAATTCCAGCGCAAAATCTCTGAGGCTTTGATCTGAAAAGTCCCCTGCATCGATAAATTAAGAGCCGAAAACGGACTCATGGCAATACCAATGCCCCAGGCCGCAAGAAAAGTGCTCGCCAGCAAACTTGGATCTGGACTAAGCGGCGCAACGAGCGCAGCAGCCAGACTAATCCCAATGACTGGATGAACGCCGATCAGCGCAATGGCAACCAAGCCAACCAGCAGCATCGAAGCCTCCCAGCCACCAAATGCCGAAAACGGCAGTGAAATATTGAACGCCAGTGTCGCACTCGCCACACCTGCCGCCATTAAACCGGCACTCAAAAACAGCGCAAGTTCGGCACGCATGGCCGGCAGCCCCGCCTGCAAATGGTGTGTGACATCGGCAACAACCGGTCTTTGACGCACGATCAACGTCACTACTGTCACGCTTGGCGCCAACACTGATATCAGGCCCAGTACGGATAAGTCTGGTTGCCAGGCATGCACCAGCAAAACCCCGAGCGCCAAAACTCCAGGAATCCAAAGGCTCGCCAGATTCATGGGATAACCCTCGAAGGCTGGCCCGAAATTCTGGACAGGCACGTTTTTAGCCAATTTGTTTGGCGCTTGAGGCTCGGACACGCGCGTACTATGGCGACCGCGCCATATGCTAACCAGCAACAACAGCAAAGCGAATACCGCCAGAGGTAAGCCGAAGGCCAACAATAATGAAAATTTTGCGCCTGGCGCGTAAGTCAGCGCTGCCGCCATCGCAGCAAAAAAGGGCGACCAAAATGCAGCCGCAGCAAACCCTTTCACCAAGATGCTGTACTGCTCGCGGCGTATACGGCCATTTCGTGCCATATGCCGTGCCATCAAAAAGACCGTTGGCAAATTGACCACAGCACCAAAAAGATGGACACCCAACAATGTAGCCACCGCACTGCCCGGTCCACGAGGTCGAGTTACACCTTGATCCTGTTGCGGCACAGTAATGAGTCGCAAAAAACTCACTGCTGCTAGAAGCGCAATCAGCCCAGCGTTACCCGCGACCGCCTCCGTCCAAATAACCTGACCACCGGCTGCATAGCCAAAGAGACCACCGAGCACGCCAATCGACGACAGTGCCATAGCCTGCAGCTTTGAACGCCGAGGCACTCGAGGCCATAACAAAAGCCCGGCCACCCATGCTGGAAGCCCGGCAAAAATCACCGGGAAGCCTGGCAAGAACGTCCCTAATCCCACGCTCAACACAGTTAGTGCCAGGCATAAACCCGCCACCAATGGCACGGCTGATGGCCCCAGGTCTTTATTTTTGTGGGTGTCCAGAACTGTCACCCAACAATTGTACCTTTGGTTACTACGTTTGGGTCGCCTCAAACCCCGCCACAATATCGAGCAATTCGCTGGTAATCGCGTCTTGGCGAAGCCGCCGATGCGCGTTGGTGACCGAGTCGATTCGCTCATCCAGGCTCGACTCGGCACTTTGCATTGCGCTTAACCGACTTGCCTGTTCACTAGCTTGTGAGCCCGCACAGGCGCGGAACAATCGAACGAATAAGTGCTGACGAATTAAAGTGGATGCCAATACATGGGTGTCCATAAACGCGACCGGCTGCCGACGAGATGGCCACCGGTGACGCCCAAGTGTGTAGAAGTACTCGATGTCCAGGGGTAACAAAGCCCGTGCGCTGGGCTCAGCGTCGAGACGCTCGCCAGGCTGATTAGCGTAGATGACCACGTCAGGCATCGGCGCCCGCCCACGTACCTCGTCAATCCACTGAAGAATATCTTGAACTGTGGTGGTGATTTGTTCAGCCGTGGAGGGCAACGCGACCTGTTTGTGGACAGGCACATCTTGGGCTTGCAGCTGACTGGCCAAACGCACGCCAACCGTTAAAATTTTATGCTGATTGGTCTTAACGGAGCGCTGAGCGAGGTCATTTCTGGCATGTTCAGCGATCTGCTCGTTAAACCGTCCGCACAAACCGTGATCGCTACCAAAGATAATGGCAATGCTCGGACCTGCCCTTGTGCTGTGTTGCGGCTGGGACACTAAACTGCTCACTCCGTATTGGCGCAGCATCACCCCGAGACCCAGCTCTACGCTGCGCTCATAAAGCGACAATGATTCGAAAGCCTGCTCATATTGACGAATACTCGCGGCCGCCAAAGCCTTCATCGTTCGAACAATCGATTGCAGGTCATCGAGTGAATCGAGTTGCTGGCGAAGCGCTTGTTGCGTTTCAGTCACTGCGAAGACTCCGCGCTGCTGTCATGCCACTCAGCCGCCAGGTCGGTGAGCACTGACTCCAGCTCACGCCAATCCTCATCCGATAGCGTCTCGCCGGCGCTCATTTTTGCGGCCAGCTTCTCAATTCGCTCAGGTGCGCGACGGTGGAGGTAAGACTCCAAATGATGGGTGTCCACAACCTCAACCTCATCAAACAAGCCTAAGTTCACCGCGTGCAGGGCAATGATCTGTTTTGGGACAGGCAGGGTTTTGAGCCGGTCTTGACGAAGTAGCTCGCGCACGCGACGGCCGCGAGTAATCGTTTGTTGGGTTTGCTCATCAAGACGCGTGGCAAAGCGTGAAAAAGTCTCGAGTTCTTCGAATTGCGAGTAGGCTAAGCGCAAATCACCAGCGACGGCGCGATAGGCCGGCAGCTGGGTTTTTCCGCCCACTCGCGAGACCGACCGGCCCACATCAACAGCCGGCATTAGCCCCTTTTGAAAAAGACTCGGCGAGAGGTAGATTTGACCATCGGTAATTGATATCAAATTGGTCGGGATATACGCCGAAATATCTTGCGCTTGGGTCTCGACAATCGGCAATGCCGTGACCGAACCACCGCCATGGTCATCGCACAAATGCGTAGCGCGCTCAAGCAGGCGTGAATGGATGTAGAAAATATCGCCCGGAAACGCCTCACGCCCCGGGGGGCGGCGCAGCAACAAAGATAACTCTCTATAAGCCCGCGCATGACGGGTGAGGTCATCAAAGACCAGCAGCACATCACGCCCTTGATCCCGAAAATATTCAGCCAGCGACATTGCTGCATAAGGCGTAATGAACTGCAGGCCCGGGGGATCCTCGCCCGATGCGCTCATCACAATGGTCTGATCAAACACGCCGCCTTGCTTTAGGTCATCGATCACTCGGGCAACGCTGGTGCCACGCTGACCGATTGCGCAATAGATGCCAATGACCGAGGTGTCTGCCTGGTTGAGCAGCGCAGCCAGGGCGATCGCTGTCTTGCCGGTTTGTCGATCACCAACGATAAGCTCACGTTGGCCTCGCCCGACCGGTACCAACGCATCGACTGCTTTTAAACCCGTCTGCAACGGTGTTTGCACTGGCGCGCGCGCCATAATCGGTGGGGCTGCACGCTCTACTGGCCAGCGCGTTTGCGCATCAATCGCTGCACCGCCATCCCGTGGCCTGCCGGTCGCATCGACGACCCGTCCTAGCAGCGCATCACCGACCGGCGTATCAGCAATACGGCCCAACGCCTTAACCGATTGGCCCGCGCTCAAATGCGCATCATCGCTAATCAGCATGACGCCTAGATCATGGACACCCAAGTCCAGCGCAATGCCGAGCGCGCCACCTTCAAACTCAACTAGCTCCTCAGCACGTACACCCGCCAGTCCGCTCACTCGTGCGATACCACTACCGATGGATACCACCACCCCGACATCTGCGCGATAGGGCACCGATGGGGTGTCACGAAGCGCTCGCGTAATAATTTGTTTGATGCCTAATGCGGGTTCAAAAACAGCGCTCATGGCTGACTCGCCTCGTTAATCACCGTGTCGATGCGCTTATCTAATGACTCAAAAAACCCACGCGCCGACCAGCTAACGCGCTGACCATTGGCCTCCAACGCCAAACCTAGGCCAAGACTCGCGTCGACTTTAAACGCTAAATTCGGCGCGTGGCCGAGACGATTTTCTAAGGTTGTGGACAGGCACGTTTGTTGTTGCTCGTTCAAGCTAAAGCTGCTGATTACCTGCAAGGAGGCGTCGGTCGCGAGTAGCTCATCAAGCTGGCTGTTGGCCTCGGTATCAGTGTGGGTGTCTGATTTAAGGCTATGTGCAAAGCGCTGGACCACCGCGTCTTGCAGATTGGCATCGGCGAGATCGGCTAAGAGTCGATCGCTAACGGCAATAACTGAGTCAAGTGCCTCGCGGCGTAAGGCTTGTTGGAGCGATTGCTTATCTTGTTGCAACGCCTCTCGCCATTGCGCTCGCCTGGCAGAGACCTGCTCACGTGCCTCATCAATTAAACGCTGCCGGGTTTGTTCTGCCTGTTCACGTGCGGCGCGCTCGTGCGCTTGGCGCTCAGACTCAATCTGCGCCAGGGCGTTTTCATGTGACTGTGCCTGCTCATCAGCGGCTTGTTCACGTTGCTGTGCGCTCTCTAACCGATCCTTGATTCGCTGCTCACGCCGGTCCATCGCTGCAATCACAGGCGCATACAAAAACCGTTTTAGCAGATAAACCAGGATGAGAAAGTTCGCCGCCTGTGCAATGACGGTCACCCAATCAATGCTCACGCTCAGCCTCCGGTCGCTGCGCTTAGCTGGGTCCAAAAGGGATTAGCAAAAATGAGGATCATGGCGACAACGAAACAATAAATCGCGGTCGACTCGATCATGGCTAAGCCCACAAAAAGCGTGCGCGTGATGGTTCCTGACTCATCAGGTTGCTGAGCAATCGCTTGTAAAGCCTGCGCCACTGCACGCCCCTCGCCAAGCGCGGGGCCGATAGCGCCAATGGCAATGGTGATACCAGCGGTAAAAATGGAAATAACGGCAACGAGCGTTGTGCTATCCATGAGGGTTGCTCTCCGATTGATGGGTGTCTTGAATCGATTCCGATTGGTGGCTGTCCTGAACTGGCTGGTCCTGCGTTTGCGGCGGATGAGCGTGCACATTTTGGGTCGCGCTGGCAGACGCGATATACACCATCGCCAAAATCGCAAAGATGTAAGCTTGAATGACCCCGGTAATAAGCCCGAGCAGCTGCATGAGCACCGGAAAGAAGAACGGCACAAGACTTAACAAAATGCCGACAATGACTGTCCCGCTCATGATGTTGCCGTAAAGCCGCACCGCCAGTGCGATGGTCCGAGATAGCTCGCCAATCAGATTAAACGGCAGCATGAGTGGGGTGGGTCGCAAATATTGGCGTAAGTAAGCGAGAAAGCCTTCGCGGGCGATACCAAAGATTGGGACAGCCATAAAAACACAAAGCGCGAGCGCGGTAGTTGTCGATAAAGAAGCTGTCGGTGGCGTGATACCGGGAATTAAGTTGAGCAAATTCGCGGTTAAAATAAAGACAAATAGCGTTCCGACAAACGGCAGATAGGGCCCTGGGGCCTGCTGGCTAACCGCAGCGATTTGATCGCGCATCTTGGCGACAAGCACTTCAAGCAAATTCTGCCAACGACTCATTTGCGCCTGCGTTGACAGGCGTCGTGTGACCAACCACGCCACCATAACTAAGACAGCCATTACCGCCCAAGTCGTTACAATCGTGGCGTTGAGCTCCACCACACCGATCTTAATGAGCACATTATTGTCGGGTGTGATTGTCATGGCGTTAGCTCCTTAGAGCGATCAGCGCCACCCACCCCGTGGTTTGCGACTGCTCTAGTCAACAACCACCGCAACACCATAAAACTCACTAGCCCACTGAGTAACCAAAGACTGCCCCCGAGCACAAAGAGCCAATACAAGACACCCACAACGAGCGCGGAACGAATCACACACCCGGTCGCTAAAGCAGCCCAAATCGACTTTTGGCTGACCAAGCGTTGGGTTTGATGCCAGAGCAATCGGCAATAAGAGACAGCCAAAAGCCCGCCGACAAGAGCGCCTATCAAAACACCCATTACATTCACAGGAAGGACCTCAGCCATAATCACCCTCTTGCCGAATCCAGCGCCAAGCTATGAGACAGCCACAAACCACGCCAACTAGCATGAGCGTTAACGTCCAAGACACACGCCCGGGAAATAGACCGTCCAGCCAAACACCAACGGCCGTCCCAACAAGCGTTGGAATAGCCACAGACCAGCCAATTAATCCAAACATGCCAAGCCAAAAGACCGCATCCTTGTTACCGCCTCGTTGCGCAGCCAAGCGTCGGCGCACTTTTTTGCCAATGATCTCTTTAAAGTCTTGGTCTCGGTTTATGCCTGTCCCAACCCTGCTATACCTGCCTGTCCAAAACCGCTCCTGCACCCTCACTGCGGCCACCCCTCAATCTGCTGGAAGCGCCGCAGCGTGCCGGCTTCAAGGCGGGCGAGCGCGCTGCGTGTTAGGCGTGCTTGCTCATCACGCGCCATAAACCGCTCGGTAATGACCTTTTCCATTGCCTCGATTGACTGTCCAGAAACCACATCAGGACTTGAGACCATCACCGCATCGGCGCACTTGACTAAAATTCCGCCATCGATTGCCAAGTAGTTTTCTTGGCTAGAATCGGGCTCGGTATACATCAACAACCCGCTCGCAAGGGCCGCCGCACCATCGCTGTGACGCGGCAAAATACCAAAACTGCCAGTTGGTGCTTCAGCGACCAAACGCGAAACGTGCCTGTCCACAACAATGGCGCTCGGTGAGAAAACCTGCAGTTGCATGGCGTGGGCAGAATGGCTCATTGGGATTCCGCCTCATCGACCTTGCCGATCATGTACAAAGCGCGCTCGCTGACTTCGGCAAATTCGTCGTTCAATATCCGCTCGCAACCTTCAAGGGTGTCCACTAACTCGACCCGCCGACCCTCTAGGCCGGTAAATTGTTCGGTGGTGAAAAAGGGCTGCGCAAGAAAACGCTCCAATCGGCGGGCTCGACTAACGATTGCCCGGTCCGAGGCAGAGAGCTCCTCGAGTCCGAGCATGGCGATAATGTCTTTCAGCGATTCATATTCAGACAGTGTCCGCCGAACCGCCCGGGCGATTTCATAATGCTGGACACCCACAATTTCCGACGACAGCATTTTTGAATCTGAGCCGAGCGGATCAACGGCCGGGTAGAGGCCTTGGCTGGCGCGTTGACGCGAAAGCACCAGTGACGCGGATAAATGCGAGAACGTGTGGGTAGCAGACGGATCTGTCATGTCATCCGCCGGCACATAGACCGCTTGCACCGAGGTAATCGACCCGCGCTCAGAGCTGGCAATACGCTCCTCGAGCTCAGCGAGCTCGGTGGCCAGCGTGGGTTGGTAACCAACACGCGAAGGAATGCGTCCCATGAGCCCCGAGACTTCCATGCCCGATTGAACAAAACGGAAAATATTATCCATTAAAAGCAACACGTTACGTTGCTCATGGTCACGGAAATACTCCGCCGCGCTGAGAGCCGCATGACCCACCCGAAATCGCGCGCCAGGTGGCTCGTTCATTTGCCCAAAAAACATCACCGTGTGATCAAGCACCTCGGCCTGATCCATTTCGCGGTGCAGTTCCTCGGCTTCGCGGGTGCGCTCACCAATCCCGCAAAAAAGACTCACCCCTTCGTAACCACGCACCGTGTTGTTAATCAGCTCAGTAATGAGCACGGTTTTACCCACACCCGCGCCACCAAATAGGCCGGTCTTACCCCCAAGCTCAAGCGGTGACAGCAAATCAATCACCTTAATGCCGGTGGTCAATATATCGGTGCTCGTGATGCGCTCGGACAACGCCAATGGCGCCTGATGGATTGGTGCCCGAGGGGGATCGTCCAAATCACCGCCATCATCAACCGGCTCACCGAACACATTGAGCATGCGCCCGAGCAGCTTTGGCCCGACCGGCGTTGTTAAGCCCGCCCCCGATGCCCGCACCGCATCGCCGCGGGCCAGTCCGCGCGTGGTAGTCAGCGCGATACACCGGACTTTCTGGACACCCACATGCCGTTGCACTTCTAAAACAATGGACGCCTCGCCTTGGGCATAAAGCGCTTCAAGTCGCTCGGGGATGCGGTCTTGAAAGCGCACGTCGACAACGCTGCCTTGCACCGATTCTACGATGCCCTCAAAGGCTGCTTGATCCTTTTGCGCTGCCATATCGTCCCTCCGAACCGCGATTCACCGGCGATGCTTGTGGACAGGCATCAACCGGGTTCAATCGCTCCGACAAGGGAAAAGCGTCAAAATTCAGATCATTCTAGGCCGCAGCTGCCTTAGCAGTGGGAGAGTGGGGAGGGGAAAGTTCTGCGCGATGCAGCACAGTGGGCATGGTCGCGCGGCATCATGCCCACTATGCCGCAGGGGTTAAAACGCGTATCCCGCGCCCATTTGGAATCCAGACATTGTCGAGCTGACACGGTCATCATACTCAACCACTTCGGCTTCAAAGCCTGCACGCAGCATTAAACCGGCGGCGATATGCTTATTGACTCCGATTAAAACATGCGAATTATCGGCTAGATGTTCAACATTAGATTTGTACTCAGCGAACCCGCTAAAACCATAACCCAGTCCGGCGGTGTAACCAATATGCAGATCAGTCCAAGCCGCATCACGGGAGCTCGCCTTAAAATCGCGTTCGGCATTAACGTAATTCAGCCCCAAGCGAAGCTCATGCCCAACGCCACTGCGGTAATTCACCCGATTGAGCATCACCGTGCCGAGACCCACCGAAAACTCCGTCATTTCAAATTCTGTTTTTTCAAGCTTGCCATCGCCGCTTGAGTACATGCCCGTCAGATAGTAATTGTCGTTTAAGTAAAAGCGCGACGACACCGTCACTTGGTCAACTTCGCCACTATATTCTCTGCCGATAACCTCGTAATCGGTGTCCTTCGATGCAGCATTGGCGGTCACTAAAAAGTCCGTGCCCGCAGCAGCGTGGGCGCCTGGCAACAGCAAGCCAACCGCCATCAGCAACGCGTAGTTAATTGAGCGCATATTGATAGTCCCTTACAAATGAGCATTCACCGTAACGAGGCGAAAAACTCAGCAACAACCGACATCCGATGGATGGCGGCGTTTTAGGGACGCAAGCGCAAAGGCAAATCTGGCCAAACCCGGTTCAGCCGACATAGTGAAATTTATTCGACGGTCACCGACTTAGCCAAGTTACGTGGCTGGTCCACGTCAGTGCCTTTGAGGACAGCCACGTGGTAGGCCAGAAGCTGCAGCGGGATGGTGTACAGAATGGGGGCGAGCACGTCATCGACGGGCGGCAAGGTGATGACCTGGCAGTCAGGCTCAGGCGCTGGGGCACACGCTTCATCGGCAAACACAAACAGCCGGCCACCGCGGGCGCGAACTTCTTGAAGATTCGACTGGAGCTTTTCGACTAAGTCATCGTTGGGGGCCACGGCGACCACCGGCATCTCAGCGTCCACGAGCGCCAGCGGGCCATGTTTTAGCTCGCCAGCGGGGTAGGCTTCGGCGTGAATATAAGAGATTTCTTTGAGCTTAAGCGCGCCTTCCATCGCGATGGGGTATTGCGGCCCACGGCCTAAAAACAGGCTGTGATGCTTGTCGATAAACTGCTCAGCGAGCGCCTCAATTTGTGACTCGAGGCGAAGGACCTGGTCGATTTGCCCGGGCAACTCGCGAAGGGCGTTCACCAAGCGGGCTTCATCGCTGTTGGGTAACCCGTGAAAGCGCGCAGCGGCAATGACGCTGAGTAGCAAGGCGGTAAGCTGAGTGGTAAATGCCTTGGTTGAGGCGACGCCAATTTCAGGACCTGCCCGGGTCATCATGACCAAGTCGGATTCACGCACCAGTGAGCTTTCGGGCACATTACAAATCGCCAAACTGGCTAGGTACCCCATCCCTTTGGCCTCGCGCAGCGCGGCAAGGGTGTCAGCCGTTTCGCCCGATTGCGACAAGGTCACAAATAATGTGTTGGCAGAGACTGCATGGCGGCGGTAGCGAAATTCACTGGCCACCTCGACATCGCAGGGCAAGCCAGCGATAGCTTCAAACCAATAGCGGGCGACCAACCCGGCGTGAAAGCTCGTCCCACAAGCGACAATTTGAATGCGCTGAGCCTTTTCTAATACCGCGGTAGCGGCCGGTCCAAGCGCTGCTGGCAGGACTTGTCGGTCGGTGACGCGGTCTTCTAGCGTTTGTGCGATTGCGCGCGGTTGTTCATGAATTTCTTTTGCCATGAAGTGGCGATACTGGCCACGCTCTGCGGCGTCTGCGCTTAGCTCAGTGGTACGCACTGGCCGTTCGACTGGCTCACCCGCAGCGTTATAAATCGTGACCGAGGTCCGAGTGATATCAGCGATATCGCCTTCTTCTAAGTCGATAAATTCGCGCGTTACCGGCAGCAATGCCGCTACGTCTGAAGCGATAAAATGCTCACCAATGCCCACACCGATGACCAACGGGCTGCCGCGGCGGGCAGCGATTAGACGGCCAGGTTCGTGACGGCTGATCACGCCGAGTGCATAAGCACCCTCAAGCTCATCAATCACCGTGCGCAATGCGTCAAGCAAATCCGGCTGGCTTTGCGTCTGCGC
Source organism: uncultured Ectothiorhodospiraceae bacterium (assembly GCA_913056315.1). GTDB lineage: Bacteria > Pseudomonadota > Gammaproteobacteria > Nitrococcales > Nitrococcaceae > Spiribacter. Next base: position 3,710 of record CAJXMZ010000008.1, on the reverse strand, counting down.
ATGGATGGCGTTCACCACCGCTTCGGTGTCAGTTTGCGAGCTAAAGCGATACCCGGCATCGGTGAGCTTTGTTCGCAACGCTTGGTAGTTTTCGATAATGCCGTTGTGGACGATGGCGATGTCATCGACGGCCATGTGCGGATGGGCATTCGCTTGGGTCGGCGCGCCATGAGTCGCCCAGCGAGTATGAGCAATACCTAACGACCCTGCGACCGGCTGGGCGGATTGGGCGTTGGCCAGCGCGGCGACTTTGCCAACGGCGCGATGGCGTTGCAGGCAATCGTGCCTGTCCACAACTACCAGCCCGGACGAATCATAGCCGCGATATTCGAGCCGTCGTAGGCCTTCGAGCAAAATGGCCGAGACGTCGCGTTCGGCGACGGCGCCAACAATTCCACACATTTAGCGCACTCCCTTGGCTGTGCTGTCGTCATCCGAATCGTGCCTGTCCACAACCGACTCGCCGGGTCGGCGCCAACCATCAACTTGGCGCGGGCGACGGTCATCGACGGCGAGGCAATCGGCCGCGATATTATCGCGCACCGTTGTGCCCGCGCCGATAGTCACGCCGTTACCAATTTCGAGCGGCGCGACCAAAGCACTGTTCGAGCCGATAAAAACATGATCACCAATGGCGGTGTGGTGCTTGCGCTTGCCATCGTAATTACAGGTGATGGTCCCCGCGCCGACATTCACGCCAGCGCCAAGGGTGGCGTCACCTACATAGGCAAGGTGATTGATCTTGCTGCCTGGGCCAACTTGGGTTTGTTTGACCTCAACAAAATTGCCCACTCGCGCGTCTTTTGCCAGCGACGTGCCCGGCCGCAAGCGCGCGAATGGTCCAACCTGACAGTCTTCGCCAATGTGGGTGTCTTCAATTTGGCAGTGACCAAGCAACCGGGTGCCGGCCGCGATGTGGGTGTCTCGAATCTGGGTAAACGCACCAATCTGCACGTTGTCGCCGAGCACCACATCGCCCTCGATAATCACGTCAACGTCGATAAAGCAGTCTCGGCCCACCTGCAGTGAACCGCGCAGGTCAAAGCGATCGGGGTCAGCCAGCGCCAGACCTTGGTCGCGCATTAGGGCGTGGGCCTGTCGGCGCTGGCAGGCACGCTCCACCGCGGCTAACTGGGCGCGGTCGTTAACGCCTTGAACCTCCCACGGATCTGGACAGGCATACGTATGGACAGGCACACCTTGGGCGTGGGCTTGGCTAATGCAGTCGGTTAAGTAGTACTCGCCTTGCGCGTTGCCGGTATCTAGCTCGCTAAGCCATTCGCGAAGGTGCCCAGCGGGCAGACACATCAGGCCGGCATTCACTTCTGTGATCTGGCGTTGTGCCGGACTGGCGTCTTTTTCTTCGACCACACCAATGACTGTCCCATCGGCATCACGCAAAATGCGGCCATAGCCGGTGGGTGTCTCCAACTCGACGGTGAGGACACCCACGGCGCCGTCGGCCTGGGCCATTAGGGCTTGCAAGGTGGTCGCGCGAATCAGCGGGACATCGCCACAGAGGACAAGGACTTGGTGATCGTCGGGAATGGCGGAAAGCGCTTGGGCTACTGCATGTCCGGTGCCCAATTGTTCGGCTTGATGCACCCAACTGACCGTATAGTCAGCGCACGCACTGCGCACGGTATCGCCGGCATGGCCATAGACGCCATAAATCGCTTGAGGGGACAAGGCGTTGGCTGTATCCAACACCCGCGTGAGCATGCTGCGCCCTGCCACTGGATGCAGTACTTTTGGCGTATTCGAGCGCATTCGCTTGCCTTCGCCCGCGGCAAGCACCACAACACTCACTGGATTGATGGGCATAACGCTCCCTTTTCGCTGCAGCGATGGGCTGCTCAGGAAGATTAGCCCTTATTTGCGGTTTTTCGCAGCTTTTGTATGGTTCGCAACTGCGCGGCCGCCTCAACCAATTCGGCTTGCGCCCGCGCATAGTCAATCTCACCGGCGCGATTTTCGAGCGCCTCTTCGGCACGCTTACGCGCCTGCTCGGCTGCCGCTTCGTCGATATCGTGCGCGCGCGTTGCCGCATCGGCAAGAATCGTTACCACCTCGGGCTGGACTTCCATCGTCCCACCAGAGACGTAATAGAACTGCTCTTCACCAAATTCATCCCGCACGGTGACTTCGCCGGGCTGCAACTGCACCAGCATGGGCACATGACGTGGATAAATGCCCACTTCGCCCTCAGTCGCGCGCGCCAAAATATAGGCCGCGCGACCCGAGTGGATCGACGCCTCTGCGCTCACAATATCGATATGCATGGTCAAGGCCATAGTGGATTCACCTTACAGGCTGCGCGCCTTCTCCACTGCTTCGTCGATGCTGCCGACCATGTAGAACGCCTGTTCTGGCAGGTCATCATGCTCGCCATCAACAATTGCACGAAAACCACGAATCGTATCTTTCAGCGAGACATACTTGCCCGGGGCGCCGGTAAACACCTCAGCAACAAAGAACGGCTGCGATAAAAAGCGCTGAATTTTACGCGCGCGGGTCACCGTCTGCTTATCCTCTTCGGACAGCTCGTCCATACCCAAAATCGCAATAATGTCTTGCAGCTCTTTATAGCGCTGCAGTACCTGCTGGACATCTTGAGCGGTGTCGTAATGGGCTTGGCCGACCACCTGGGGGTCGAGCTGACGCGAGGTTGAATCGAGCGGATCCACCGCCGGATAAATACCCAGCTCAGCAATCGAGCGCGCCAACACCACGGTGGCGTCCAAATGCGCAAACGTTGTTGCCGGTGATGGGTCAGTCAAGTCATCCGCCGGCACGTAGACCGCCTGAATCGAGGTGATTGACCCCTTGCTGGTGGAGGTAATGCGCTCTTGGAGAACACCCATTTCCTCGGCTAGGGTCGGCTGATAACCCACCGCTGAAGGCATCCGGCCAAGCAGGGCTGAGACCTCAACGCCGGCCAGTGTGTAGCGGTAGATGTTATCGATGAACATCAGCACATCACGGCCTTCATCCCGGAAGTATTCCGCCATGGTCAGGCCAGTCAGCGCCACCCGCAGACGGTTACCCGGTGGCTCGTTCATCTGGCCATAGACCAGCGCCACTTTGTCGAGCACGTCCGACTCTTTCATTTCGTGATAGAAGTCGTTGCCCTCACGGGTACGCTCACCAACACCGGCAAACACGGAGTAGCCCGAGTGCTCGATGGCAATGTTACGAATGAGCTCCATCATGTTCACGGTCTTGCCGACACCGGCACCGCCAAACAAGCCCACCTTACCGCCCTTAGCGAACGGGCAAAGCAGGTCGATAACCTTAATGCCTGTCTCAAGCAGCTCAGTCGAGCCGGCTTGCTCTTCATAGGACGGTGCTTTGCGGTGAATGGGCCAGCTATTCTCGGCCCCAACATCGCCAGCATCATCAACCGGCTCACCGAGCACGTTCATAATGCGGCCAAGGGTTTTTTCACCCACCGGCACTGAAATAGGCGCGCCGGTATTGGTCACTTCAACACCGCGCTGAAGGCCATCGGTTGTGCCCATGGCAATGGTACGGACCACGCCGTCGCCAATCTGCTGTTGGACCTCGAGGACTAACTCGGGGCTACTGACTTGCAGCGCGTCATAGACCTTCGGCACCGAATCGCGGGGGAATTCGATGTCCACCACGGCACCGATGATCTGGACGACCTTTCCTGAACTCATAGCGCGGTTCCTCTTCGCGAAAGCGTT
>CAJXMZ010000007.1 GCA_913056315.1 uncultured Ectothiorhodospiraceae bacterium | reverse complement strand
AGCCTCAGCGATGGCCTGCAGCGTTAGTGTGGTCTTGCCGGATGATTCAGGGCCGTAAATTTCGATAACACGCCCACGGGGGATACCACCGATACCCAGGGCGACATCAAGCGTCAGCGAGCCGGTAGAGATGACCGGGACGTTGCCGACTGCACGGGCATCGCCCATACGCATGACAGCGCCCTTGCCAAACTGCTTCTCGATTTGCCCCAGTGCTGCGCCCAGGGCTTTTTTGCGATCTTCGTCCATGCCCAACCCTTGGTATGCCGTGTCTAAGAAGTAGTAATAATTATCCCACAGTCCGGGCAGAGCGCCCACCCCAGCGGGTGTCTTTTAATGCCCGTTCATCTGTCCATTTAAGCCATCGAGCAGGCGGCTCAACGCGTACGCGACGCTTGCCCGACGAATCGCCTCGCGATCCCCGGGAAAGCGTGCTTGTTCACTATGCATGACGCCACCCGATAGCGACCAAGCCAAGCAGACCGTGCCGACTGGCTTGTCAACGCTGCCACCGCTGGGCCCCGCAACACCGGTTACCGCGATACCAAGGCAATCGGTGCTGCTAGCAACCGCGCCGGCGGCCATCGCTTCTGCGGTCTCGCGACTGACTGCCCCCGCCCGCTCAAGCGTCTGGGCTTTAACCCCCAGCAACCGTTGCTTAGCCGCATTACTGTAAGTCACTAGACCATGCGCAAACCAAGCCGAGCTGCCGGGCAAGTCGGTGCAGACCTTGGCAATCCAACCGCCCGTGCACGACTCTGCGGTAATGAGCATTTGTCCGTGCTGAGTCAGGGCATCAGCCACCCGCTCGGCAAGCCGCGCCAGCGCGGCGTCATCCGTGTCCATGCGCTTGGAGATTAGCGCACGACCGTAACGGGACAATCCGCGTGGTGCAAAACCCGCTGACTCACGCTACCCAGGAGTAGCTCTTTAACGCCACTCAATCCACGGCTGCCAATCACAATCATTGCATTTGCTTGGCTATTGGCATGCGCAACAATGGCATCGGCCGCACTGCCGGCAAGCACGGTCTCTTCAACGCTCGCTGGATGGGCCGTGATCGCTTCACGCGCCGCGGCAAAGGCTTTTTCGGCACTTTTATCACGCAACCGGGCGAAGGCATCCGGTGAGAAGTACTCGACTTCCTCTGGCCGCGGTGCATCAGTCGGTATCCCAAACATATCCACCGGGTCTTTGGGAAAGGCAAACAACAATCGCACCGGCACATTCAAACGGGCAGCTAGCGCCCCGGCGTAACCCGCCGCATCGGCCGCACCATCGGATCCATCCACCGGGACCAGTAAAACATCAGGAATTGCGCTCATGAGTCTCTCCTTGGTTACTTTTATCAACTCGCGCCTGTGAGCGAACGCTTAGCGCGTAATCGCAAGGCCCATTTCGGTCATCATTGGTTCGAATACACCGCCAACCAAATACGCAATGACGGCGGCACCGCCACCCATCAACAGCGTTTCTAGGCCAGACTGCAGCCGACGCTCACCCACAATCATGCCTTTAATAAAGCCAATTCCAAAAAAGGTGGCTGCCGTGAGCGTGCTGCTAATCGCAAAAGCGATATCCAACCCCAAGCTGGGCAATGCGAAAGGGACAAGCGGGACGGCGCCCACTAGAACAAAGGCGCCAAAGGTCCAAAACGCAGCGCGAACCGGCTGAGCCCCCTCGAGCTCAAGGCCGTGCTCCTCGCGCAACATGGTATCGACCCACAGCGTTTCATCGGCAGAAATGGTTTCAACGATCTCTTCGAGCACGTCGCCTGAAAAACCCTTGCGGGCAAAAATCTGGCGCACTTCTTCGCGCTCGCCGTCGGGGACCGATCGGATATGGCGATTTTCGGTCGCTCGGGCCCGCTCTAGGGCATCGCGATCTGATTTCACCCCTTGATAGTTGCTCACGCCCATGCTGAATCCATCGGCAATCAGACTGGCCAAGCCAAGGCTGAGCGCGATCACCCCAGGCAGACCGGCCCCTGCCACGCTGGCAACAACCGCAAACGTTGTCACGCAGCCATCAATGCCACCCAAGATGGCATCGCGTAGGTAGCTCGTTTTGCGGCCCTCATCAAGGCGCTCACGAATCGCATCAGGGTGGTGACTATGTTCAAGCTCTGCCATATCGAAACTCGTACAGGTACTATTGCCAGCGCTGCAAGGATGCCACAGTCACCCCTAGCTTGTCGGGATGGTGCCCAAATATGACGCTGCGTATCGCCATTAATGGATACGGACGAATTGGCCGCAGTCTATTGCGTGCGGCACACACTCGCGCAGACACCGCTGCGCTTGAGTTTGTTGCAATCAATGAGCCCGCCCATCCCGACGCGGTTGCTCACCTCACACGCTATGACAGTGCGCATGGGCGCTTTCCTGGCGAGGTGGCAATCACCGATGGCAGGCTTTGTGCCGACGGATACACGCTAGAGCTACTGCCCGGACTCCCAGCAGCCGAATTGCCCTGGCAGACATTGGGAATTGATTTGGTTATGGAGTGCTCCGGCCAGCCGGGTACGCGCGCCAGTGCCAGCGAGCATTTAATGGCAGGAGCGCAACGTGTGCTGTTCTCGCAACCGGCCTCGGCAGACGTTGATCTGACCTTAATCATGGGCTTTAACCAAAGCCAACGCAGCACTCAACAACAAATCCTATCCGCAGGTTCGTGCACAACCAATGCGCTCATCCCCGTGCTCGATACGATTAACTCAACCCTGGGTTTACAGCGAGTCGCCTCCACGACCATTCATGCCGCCATGAACGATCAGCCGGTGACTGACAGCTTTGTTGGCCAGGACCCCCGACGCTTTCGCAGCGCACTCAATGCGGTTGTTCCAATGGACACCGCACTGGCCCGAGGTGTCACACGGCTAATGCCCGGGCTTGAGGGCAAAGTCGAGTGTTTGCACTTGCGCGTACCCACCACCACGGTTTCAGCGCTGGACTTGACGCTTGAGACCACTCAACCAACCGACGTCGATGCGGTTAAAGCCGCCCTACAAGCATCCTGCAACCAAGCGTATCAAGGCATTTTGGCCCTGTGTCATGACCCGGTTAGCTCGGTGGATTTTGCCCACGACGCGCATTCAGTCATTGTTGATGCGACGCAAATTCGGGTGATCGATAACCACTGGGTCAAGCTGGTGGGGTGGTTTGATAATGAGTGGGGATTTGCCCATCGCATGCTCGATATTGCGCTGGCCATCGCGACGGATGAAGCCGATTAGCGCAAAGGCTGAACCCATAGACTCCATACCGCCGGGCCTTGGCTGACCGGGTTTAACGCAAAACGTCCCGGAAAGCGCGAGTGAATATGATCAGGCAGGCGCTGCGGGGGTGCCGAGAACACAAGCAGCACGTCTTCGCCTGCTTGCACGGTGGCCAGCAGTTGATCGATCAGCCCAAGGCGCTCGCGCGGGCGATGCAAGCGCAAGTCGATGGTCCCGCCGGGATAACTGACCGGTTGATCCATTAAAAGCCAAGCTCCGTGGTTTCGCTAAACGGTGTGGCTTGCGCAAGACTGGCTTCCAGCGCTTCGCTATCCATTGCCGCGAGCATTTGTTCGGCTTGCCGCTGTGAATCGGCAGCAATCGCAAGCTTAAATGGCTCACCGGCGCCATCCGGGCTAAATATTAAGTAAAACGCTCCATACGAGGCGAATAACACCTCGACTCGCCAGCGCGTTTGGTTATTGTCAGTGAGCTCGCGCATGATTCCAGCTCCACAGTGATACACTTTCAATCTGTAATTAAGGGGCGTTAATGGCCGTCATCGGGCAGCAAAAACACGCGGATTGGTTGGCCTTGGTGTTGCTATGGGGCGCCGGTTTGTACCTGCGCTTAACGGTTATGGTTGCACCACCTTTGGCGCCATTAATTGGTCAAGAGCTTAGTTTAAGTCAAACCGCCACCGGCGCGCTCACCACTTTTCCAATTCTTATGCTGGCCATCGCAGGGCTGGGCGCCTCATGGCTCATTAGCCGAATTGGTGCGCGTTACACGCTGTTCATGGCGCTGCTACTGGTTGCGGCGAGCTCATCAGCGCGTGGCCTAGGCGATACGACAATGCTGTTTGTTGCCACCGCCATCATGGGGGTTGGGATTGCCGGCATTCAACCAGCCTTGCCCACCCTGCTCACTGAGTGGATTCCTGAGCGCATCGCTTTTGGCACCGCGGTGTACATGAATGGCATGCTCATTGGCGAGGTATTGGGATCGACTCTGACGCTGCCGGTCATGTTGCCGCTGGCTAACGGGGACTGGCGATTGGCGATTTTGTTCTGGTCGCTACCGGCAATTATCCCGGCATTTGGCCTTCTAATCCTGTCTCGAGCCCGCACTGAAGTCGCGGTGGATACCGGCAGCTGGATGCCTGCTTGGAATGAAGCCCTGGTTTGGCGGCTGGGCATCTTGCTGGGCGCCAGTGGATCGTTATTTTTTGGCACCAATGCCTACTTAGGCACCGTGTTAAACGGCCGCGGCGAAGGCGAGCTATTGAGCATGGGCTTAATCCTACTCAACGGCACCCAGCTCATTGCCTCGCTATTAATGTTTTGGCTATCACGACATTGGATTGGGCGTGCGGGACCGATCATTATTTTAATGGCGCTCGGGCTCAGCGCACTGACGTTTTTTGTCATTGTCCCAGGCATCCCCGGGCTACTGGCGCTAGCACCGGCAGGCATTAGCGCGGGCATGGTACTCATTCTTATGGTTGGGCTGCCGCCTATTTACGCGGTGGGCAATCAAACCGCAGCACTGGCCGCAGGCATGTTTGGCATTGGGGCGATTACGAATTTTTTAATCCCAATGCTTGGTGGCATCGTTGCTGACCTGACCCACATTCCCGGCATGGCAATCGTTCCGATCGTGCTCTATTGCCTTATTGCCCTGCCGATGGCGCGCGGTCTGCCGCCGATTCACCCAGCGGTTTATCCCAAGCAAAAAACGTCATCGGCGGGATGTTAAACCACTCCCGCTCGCGAACCGGTTCACCAAAGCGCGCCTGCCCATAGCGCGCGACATCCGCGCGAAATTGATAAGCCATAAATCGCCCGCCTGGCGCGAGCGTTGTCCACACGTGATCAATGATCGCGCTCGCGCTCGCCGCCGGCATCGTAGAGAAGGGAATACCCGAAAAGATTACCGTCGGCGCGGGTAACCCATGACCGCGCACCAATGCACCTAACGACTCGGCCGTGCCTTGTTGGGCAATCAGGCGTGGATCGTTAATGCCCTGTAAGCGCTCGATAAACGCCGGGTTCGTATCAATCGCCAGCAGTGTTGCATTCGCTGGCATATCCGCGAGGACCGCGCGGGTTGTCCCACCGGTGCCGGGACCTAGCTCCACCACCACCGGCGCATGGGCGGCATCAATCGTGCGACAAATGCGCGCTTCCAAAAATCGCGAACTCGGAATGACCGAACCGACCTCTTTGGGTGAGCGCAAAAACCCTTTTAAAAACGTTGCCTGATCGAGCATGCCAAAAATCAATCCGTTACTGACTTGATTGGGTACAGCGCTCGCGGCATGGTATCGCCATGCTACGAAAACTTTTTGACACCCTGCTGGCAAAAAACGCCAACAACAACCCCCCAAGCGTGTTGAGTGAAACCGCGTATGCGGGGTTTACGATTCGGGTTGCCCCGCGCAAAGACGACAATGGCTGGCGGGTCGCGGGGGAAATCCTTCGCGATGATCGCAACGACGAGTCAAGCCAAAGCGTCACATTTGTGCGCGCTGATGTATTTGGCAGCCGCGAGGTAGCTGGCGAAATGACGCTCATGAAAGCCCAGCGCTTGATCGATGAGCAGGGTGATCAACTCTTTACTCATCAATCCTAAACGCCCGGCTTCACAGCCTAAATCATTGATTGGCCGCCATTAATACTCAGCGTAGAGCCGGTAACAAACCCCGCCTCATCACTGGCTAAGTAGGCAACGGCTTTACCAATCTCATCGGCTTGGCCCAAGCGGTTAACCGGAATTTGCGCAATAATCTTCTCGAGCACGGCTTCGGGCATTGATGAGAGCATATCTGTCCCGATATACCCCGGCGCGACCACATTAGCAGTGACGCCTTTGCGGGCGTTTTCTTGCGCCACAGATTTAGTAAACCCAATCAATCCAGCTTTGGCCGCCGCGTAATTGGCCTGCCCCATTTGACCTTTTTGTCCGTTAATCGAGGCGATTTGAATAATCCGCCCAAAGCCACGATCGCGCATACCGTTGATGACCGCGCGGGTCATGTTGAATGCGGAGGTTAAATTGGTGCGAATGACTGAATCCCAATCATCGGGATTCATTTTATGCAACATGCCATCGCGTGTGATGCCCGCGTTGTTAACCAGCACATCAATGTCACCAAACGCTGAGGCCACCTCAGCAATCCCCTGCTCGCAGGCATCAAAGTCGGCCACATCCCATTTGCGCGCGGGTATTTGGGTGTCTTGGGTAAATGCCTTTGCCGCCTCATCATTACCTTGGTAGGTCACAACAACCGTGTGCCCAGCCTCTTGCAAAGCGGTCGCAATCGCAGCCCCAATCCCTCGAGTTCCACCCGTTATTAGTGCGGTTTTCGTCATTCTTTACTCCTCCATCACGTGACTCGTCTCCTGACCATAACGACCTCTAAGGGTTCATGGCGAGACGCAGCGCAACATTGGCATTCCAAATCGCCGCCCACGCGGGCACAATCGCTGCCTAAATAATTGGGTGGATGAGAGGCAACATGAAACACAGCGCGGATCAGCGTGTGCGCCTTTTGCAGCAAAGCAGCGCGCGAGGGCTTTTAAGCGGCAGCCGCTACGGGCTTGAAAAAGAAAGCTTGCGCGTCACGCCTGCTGGCCATATCGCACAAACGGCGCACCCGGTGGGACTTGGCTCGGCGCTTTGCCACTCTGAGATCACAACCGATTATTCCGAAGCACTATTGGAATTTGTCACGCCAGCTTTTGTGAATGCCAACGAGGCCATCGAGCGGCTGTTTGATTTACATCGCTATACCTACCGGCAAATTGGCGATGAGCTGCTTTGGGCAACCAGCATGCCCTGCATCGTTGGCGGAGAGCGCAGCATCCCCATCGCTGAGTATGGGCACAGCAACGTGGGAACCATGAAAAACGTCTACCGCCATGGGCTCGACTGGCGCTATGGACGCACCATGCAGGCGATTGCGGGCATTCATTTTAACTACTCATTCAGCGAACCGTTTTTGCGCGCAATTCAGACACAAGAAGAAGATACCCGCAGTTTCGAAGCATTTCGCTCTGACTTCTACTTTCGGCTCATCCGTAATTTCCAACGCTACGGATGGCTTGTGCCCTACCTCATGGGCGCTTCGCCAGCGATTTGCAAATCGTTCACCGGCGGACGCAATGTGGATTTTGAAGCGTTCTCGAAGCACACCTTCTACACCCGCTACGCCACCTCACTGCGAATGAGCGATATTGGCTATAAAAATAACGCCCAAGCCGCGCTTAATATTAGCTACAACGACTTAGATGCCTACGTTCGCAGCCTGCAAGCCGCTATTCGTACGCCCGACCCGGAGTACGCGCGCATCGGCACCCAGGTGGATGGGCAGTGGCGGCAACTCAATACCAACGTGCTGCAAATCGAAAACGAGTACTACAGCTTTGTACGCCCCAAAGCCGCAGCGCAATCGGGCGAGCAACCAACCCGGGCGTTGCACCGGGCAGGCGTTGAATACGTGGAAATACGCGCGCTCGATCTTGACCCCTTCTCACCCGTGGGTATTAGTCAGGAGCAAACGGCGTTTTTGGAAACCCTATTGTTATTTTGCCTACTTGAGGACAGCCCACCGATCGATGCACTAGAGCAAACTCATATCAACGCCAACCAAGGCCTTGTCGCGCGCGCGGGGCGCGACCCCGACCTCACCCTCTATCGCGGCGATGGTAATCGAGTGCCGCTGCGCCAATGGGCCGAGGAATTGTTTGCAGCAATGCAAGGCCCCGCGGAGCTGTTGGATGAGGTGGCTGATGACGGTCGCTATCAACAAATCCTTGCGCAATATCAGCGCATGGTCAGCGATGCCGAACAAACTCCATCAGCCCGGGTGCTTGCACAAATGCGCTCACGCAACGAGGAGTTTGTGGAATTTGCTTTGCGTGTGTCGAACGACCATGCGCAAACCCTGCGCGAGCAACCCCAAGACCCCGCAGCCAAAACTCGCCTCGAGCAAGCGGCCGCTGAGTCAGTCGCCGAACAAGCCGCGCTGGAGGCCAGCGATGAGCCGGCGTTCGAGACCTTTCTTGCCAACTACTTCGCACAGGCATCGACCAACGGCAGTTGATTACCCCTAACCCGAGCGCTTCACTGCGTGGGTGGATTTACTAACCGATCAATGGCTATTTGTTGGCAGCGTGTCTATTGGCGCAGCGCTGGGCTGCGTGGGCACAACGCGGGTCCTGCGCACCAGCTCTCAGCACTATCAACGGTATGTCAGTGGTGAAGTCGGCGCGGGCTTACACGCGCAATTTATTGATCTATCCAGCCGCCAACTCATTTTCATTGCCATTGGTGTGGGGGTTGCCGTGGCCGCCGGTATTGCCATCATTTTTCCCTGGCCGGTTGCGCTGATCGCCGGTTTCGCCGGGCTGCTAACCCCTCGGCTCGCATTAGGCTGGGTCAAAAAGCGTCGTCATAAGGCGTTTATTCAACAATTACCCGATGCCCTGCAAGGCCTGGCCTCATCGATGCGAGCCGGCAGTAACTTAGGCCGTGGGCTGGCTTTGCTATCACGCCAGCAGGCCGCACCACTGGGTGAGGAGTTCGCGCTTATTTTGCGTCGACAACGTCTAGGCGAGAGTTTGAATGCCTGTCTCGATGGATTGCTTGCGCGCTTTCCCAGCGAGGAGGTTGGGTTATTTCGCAGCGCGGTCATTGTGTCGCATCAAGTCGGCGGCGATCTTGCCAGCACCCTCGACATGCTGGCAGCCACATTGCGCGAACGCGCTCAAGTCGAAGAGCGCATTAATGCGCTCACCGCGATGGGGCGAATGCAAGGCCGAGTCATGTGTTTATTGCCCGTTGCCATCGGGGGCATGCTGTATTTGCAAAAGCCCGACACCATGGCGCGTTTATTTAATGAACCCATTGGCTGGGCGGTTTTAGCGCTTGCCAGCATCATGATGGCACTCGCTATCTTTGTCATTCGCCGCATTGTGGCCATTGATGTCTAGCCTCAACGCGCTGGTGACAACCACGCTCATCGCACTGGCCGGCGTGCTCGGCAGTCTGAGTGCGTGCGAGCTGGGACGACCCAGTCATTGGCGCCAAATCGATCGTTGGCGTGATCCCGCGCCGCTTTTATTTCGACTACTCATCCCGATTGCGCAACATTTCAGCCCGCGTATTCAGCTGGCCAACCCGCTGCGTTTAAAGCTACAGCAAAAGCTTGACCGGGCAGGCATTGGCTACGCCATTTTACCGCCTGAACTGCTTTTGTTACGCGCACTGACCAGCATCACCGCCGGGGGGTTGGCAACGGCCGTTAGCCTGCTGCTAGACCCCACTATTGGTGAAGCCATCGGCATCGCGGTGACGGCCTTGGCCGGTGGAGCGCTCTACCCTGACATTTGGCTTAACGACCATGGCCGGCGACGTCAGCGACGCTTTGCCCGGCAATTTCCCGCGCTACTGGAGCTTTTGGGACTATCAGTGCGCGCCGGGCTGAGTTTTAGCGCCGCGCTCACACAAAGCGTGGCGCAACTTGAACCCGGGCCACTAGCCGATGAGATGCAGCGCGTTGAGCGCGAAATTCGGACCGGGTTATCGCGTCACGAGGCACTTGAGCGGTTGGCCCGTCGCATCGATCTAGCCGCTGTAAAAAGCTTTGTCTCAGCGATTATCCAAGCCGATGAAACCGGCGGCGCAATCAGCCAGGCGCTCAATGATCAAGCCACGCAACGCCGACGGGAACGCTTTGCTATTGCCGAGAAAAAAGCCAATGAGGCACCGGTCAAAATGCTTGCCCCACTGGTTGGACTGCTGTTTCCGGTGACGTTTCTCATTATTGGCTTTCCCATCGCTATTCAATTTATCGACGGTGGATTGTTGTAAAGCCCTTATGCGAGCACGGCCTCACCTCATTCTAGAGCAACAACCGCACGGTCTGTGCATTACGGCCGCGCACGCCGCCTCTTGGTGGGCCCGGGCGATTGGCCTGTTGGGCACGCCAAGGCCACCGGCTGATGGAGAAGGTTTACTGCTCGATCCCGGTGGTGCGATTCATACCATTGGCATGCGTTATGCCATTGATGTGGCCTTTTTAGATCGCCATTTACGCATTTTGCGTGTGGCCAGCGCAGTCAGTCCAAATCGCATTCGTTGCGCGCCCAAAGGTACGCGCTTTTGTCTAGAAACCCGCTCAGGTGGATTGCCCAGTACGCTCGAAGGCGACTTTTTCACCCACCGGCAAGGAGAATGATCCATGTCTGCCACTCGAACACTTAGCCTGCTCGGCTTTATGCTCATTACGCTAAGCGCTTGTGCCAGCGGATTGCCACTGAACACAGGCGGCGCGCTAGACAGGCTAGAGCGCGCCGATAATGCGTTTCGAACAGGACAAATTGAGCAGGCCAAACAACACTATCAAGCGGTTATTCAGCGCTCACCAGAAATGGTTTCACCCCATTTTCAGCTCGGGCGCATCGCCTATCGCAATGCCCAACTCGATCAAGCCAAAGCGCATTTTACTGATGCGCTTGCGCGTAACCCCAACCACATCCCGGCCACCTACAACTTAGCCATTATTCACCTGCAGACCGCACGCACTTTGTTGGCCAAGCACCACACCCTTGCCCCAGTCACCGCTGCCCGCCCAGAGCTCAAAGCCGTGCGTGAAGCGATTGAAGCGCTGGGCAGTCCAGAGGCGCCAGGCGAGTAACACGCCCGCTAAAACCGCAATTTGCTACCGCCCAACCCAATACCCCGCTGCTAAACGATCGACGGTACTCGCGGCAAAGCCAACAGCCATTAAGCTCCAAGTGACAATTCAGCGATTGTCTTTCAGCAGCCAAAAGGAGCAAACCATGGATCCCATAAAGCCAACCCCTGCTTTGCATGCGAAGAAAAAACAACGCGGCCAGGGCATGTCGGAATACATCATTCTGACCGCCCTTCTTGCCATCGCCGGCATTGGCGCTTTTTCGGCATTGGGCGACACGATTTCTAGCCAAGCCGCGCTAATGGCGACCGAAATTGCCGGTCAGGATGGCAGCGATGTGATGGAGCAATCCGCTGGCCATGCCGAGCGTGCCACCGATATCGCAAGCGACGAGACCAATCTACAAAACTTTAATGAGCACGACTAATGGCGCATCGGGGCAAGTTCTGCCCGTGCTTCTAGCCATGATTGCCATGGGGTTAAGCGCGCTTTTTGTTGCCCATCGCGTGAGCAACGCGCTGGGCCAACAATCAGTGGTTGTCAATGCCGCTGATGCGGCCGCCTATTCAGGCGCGCATTGGACAGCACGGCGTCTTAACCTCATGGCCTATACCAATCGGGCGATGTTGGCCAACCATATTGCGGTAGGGCATTTAGTCGCTTACATCAGCTGGCTGCGTTACGTGGAAAACGCCTCTGCCCGGCTCGCGGCCGTATCGAGCTTCATACCCTATGTTGGCACAGCCACCCGCGTGGCTAACCGTGCAGTGCGCACCAGTCTGGGCCTAAGCGAGCGCTTGAGTTGGGGTTTTATTAACGGCGTTGATGTTCTTCACGGATTAATGAGCGCCTCACAACTCCAAGCCCGTCGACAGCTTTTACCCGATCGCATCGATACGCTGATGCGCAAGGTGGCACAACGCCATGATGGCGAACTTCGCGTGAATCGTGGGGGCGCCATTCAATCAGTCCCACAACCCTATCAAGCCGCACTGGCCGGCAAGCTGCTGGTCTATCGAACCGACCTGCTTAATTACGTGGATAGCGATCAACCGGGCCGAGATCGCGGTTATTTTCAGCGCATTTTAAGCCAAAGCATTGATGACGATCACAACCTATCGCGCTGGCTACGAGGCCGCCGAAGCCATGGTGCACCGCGCTTTGGCACCGGCGGGCGCAGTTGGTCGGACAGCATTCTGGGATTGGTGAAATTGCGTAAACAAGGCGCCACCAATCAAGCACCAAGCCCCGATGCCGGGGGTTGGCGATCGGCAGACCGTTTTCAAATACGCGAGCGAGATCTCTTTGGCTGGGAGTCGTGGGGCACATTAGCCCAAGGCCGTGCGAACGCTGACCGACTCGCCGGCAACTATGACGGCATCGACCGCTACACCCATTTAGCGCAACGTAATAACACCGATGGCCGCTTGGAAATCCCCGCCATCGTGACCCGATCTGCCACGAATCCCCCTGCGACGCACGCGCACTACAGTGTGGCAGAGGTGGTTTATCAGCCGTCTAAGGCTTGCAAGGACAACTGCCCACCCGACAATGCCAAACCCACGCTTTTCAACCCCTATTGGCGGGCCCGACTGGTTGCGCCCGAGATTTTGCCATGATGGGCAGGAGCGAATCTGGCAGCGCGCTAACTGAAACGCTGGTGGGTTTACTGGCCTTGTTGCCCGCCTTTTGGGCTGTTGACTATCTCGGCCGCCTTCACGATATGGACCGCTATGCAGCCATGACCGCCCGCTATAGCGCGTGGCAAACGCTCTCAGGCCCGGCTGGTGAGCGCGCAACGCACTCACCTTTATGGCATTTTCAGGGCGAAGATTTGGTCGCACCATCCCATGCCCTCGAGGTACAGGCATTGACGCCGAACACCGCAGCGGCAGCCATCAGCACAGGGGTTGCGGTAGAAACCCTCGCCTATGGTCGATATCTCCCCAGTGCGGTGAATATCGGCGGATTATCCTCAGGCATGCTCGAGTTAGCGCCTGAGCAACATCCCACCTATAACGCCGCAATCAGCGCTCGCCCGCGACTGCCCGGGCGCAGCGACAAAAAACCCATCCCCTTGCGCGCAACCGCCACGCTTAGCCCGGGTGAATGGAGCGCCTATACCGACAAAATTTATCGAACACGCACCAACCAAGTGGTCGCCAGCGAACCGGTTGCCACGTTGTCCCAACCCGCTTCGTGGTTGGCCCGTTTTGGCATTTTTGAGGAAGGCCGTTATGCCCAAAGTACGCAATTTGTTGCGCCCTCACGCATCACCCCGCGCTAAGCCCAAAACCCCACCATGCCGGATGCATTGGTTGAATTGGGCACTTGCTTGTAGCCTGCTGGCCGCGCCCGCGCTAAGCAACGCGGGCAATCAATGCGCTGAATTATTCGAGCGCCAGAGCTTGCCGCCGGGTGCACAGACAATCCTTGCTGAGCGCGCGCTCAGAATTAATCAAATGCCCTACTGCCTTCATGCCTATGAAACCGATTGGCAGCCCAGCCAGGTGCTTGCGCACTATCAAGACCAATGGCGGCTGCGGGGTCAAGCGCATACCAATTTTGCTATCCACCAACCCAACGCCAACACGCTAATGGCCATGATGGGGGCACGTCACTATCGGGTGCACGTGACCAAAGACAACAAGCTGACGGCGGTGTCGCTTAGCCGTATGCAAGCAAACGGTAATCCGCCCCCGGCAGCTAACCGCAATGGTCTGTCGATTCCTGGCTTTCGGGTGTTTTATGAGCAATCGAACCAAGCCGGACGCTCACTGGCGCTCATTAGCGATAAGAGCCAACCCGCGGCGGTTAAACAGGTGTTATCGCACTTTCAACAACAAGGCTGGCAAATCGAATCAAAGCAACTGGTTGGGGGCCAAGCGCCAACTCAGGAGCCAACCGCTCGCGCGAGTCTGAGTCGCGGGTCGCGCTTGCTGGAGGTCACCGTGCAATCCCATTTGGGGCAAAGCCAAGTCCTTTTAGCGTTCATCAAGGCAAGCCATGGCCATGAGCGCTAGCGAGTACCTGGCGGTAGCCACCGGTCTTGTGAGTGTGTGGTATGTCGTTGACCTAGTGGCTGATCGGTTCGCGATGCATGAGCAATCCCTGCTATGGACGCTTGCCATTCCTTTCTAACCCACCGTGTCGATGGAGGGTGTTTATGCAACCTTTAAAACGTGGTGCATTTATGCTCGTTGGGGCGATTATTGCCGGCGCTAGCGGTGCCTTTTTTGCTGAGCGATATCTTAATCAGCGAGCGATCGCCATTGAGAACAGCTTACGCAGTGAATACGCCACTCGCTCGGTGATTGTTGCCGGTGGCGACTTGGCCAAGGGGACAGCCCTAGCCGATCAGCATGTCGCCCTGCGTGATATGCCCAATCGCTATGTGCACGCACAAGCGCTAGGCGCAAAAGACTGGCAACAAATCGCCGGAACCACCTTAACGACGGCCATTGATGCGGGCGAACCGATATTGCCTAGCCATACCCTCGAGGATGCCAACACGCGCTTAGCCCAATTGGTTTCAATCGGTGATCGCGCCATCACCATTCCCGCCAATGGCAGCGCGGCTATCGCCGGGTTATTACACCCCGGGGATCGGCTTGATCTCATGCTCACCCACCGTGGGAGTGAGGGCGAACAAACACAGTCTTTACTCAAAAATGTGCCCATCCTCGCCACCGGCGAGCGCACCACGCGGGGTCGCGGCGACAGCGCGAGTACGCGTTATCGCAGTTTGACGTTGGCCGTCTCGCCAACACAGGCCGCACGAATCACTCACGCCATGGCCATCGGCGAAATACAAGTTGCCTTGCGCGGTAGCGATGACCATCAGCTCACAGCGATTCCGCAGATCGACCAGGGCATGCTCATGCCTGCGGCGAGCACTGAGCCACCCGTCGCCCCAGCGGTTGAGCTCATTATCGGAGGACAGTTATGAGTCAACGGCTCCACACAAGCCCAGTCGGGTTGATCAAGCTGATGGTCGTGGCAGCGATTGTGAGCGCTGCGGCGCATAGCAACGCTAGCGTGGCAGCAGATCTGCGGTTTGCGGTGGGACGCTCTGAGCTCATTGATGCCCCTGGGGTGGAACGCGTCGCCATTGGGGATGGCGCTATCGCGCAAGTCGAAGTGATTGATGCCACCGACCAGGTTTTGCTAATTGGGCTTGCGCCTGGGCGAACCGATCTGCGGATTTGGTCTGACAACCAACGCAGCCAATATCGCGAGGTTGCAGTCGTTGCGCGTGAGCATTCTCAACAAGCCAGCGATGTGGAGTATCTTGCCAATCGCATCGCCGGCGTAGCGCTAGACAATATTGATGGCCAGTGGGTCATGACTGGACAACCGAGCAGCCAACGCGCGACACGGCGACTTGCCCAGCTAATCAAAGCCCATCCAAGCGTGGGCGATTTTACCGATCCACCCGATCTGGCAGCCACGCCCACCGTCCAGCTTCAAGCGCGATTTGTGGAGTTGCGCAAATCGGCCATGCAGCAAATCGGACTGAAGTGGAACACGCAGTCACCCGGCATTCGTTTTAGCTATGCCAGTGATTTTCAGACCAATGACTACTTTCGCAACAATCCCGGGGATTTTTTACCCACCGACCAACTGCCGCTGGATATCGGTCAGGCTAACCGTCATTTAGGCGTTGGCCTCAAGCTCTCTGCCATGATTGATCTGTTGGATGAATCGGGCAAAGCCCAAGTCATTGCCGAACCGATGCTCTCAACCATGAGTGGCTCAAGTGCGGAATTTCAGGCCGGTGGCGAGGTACCCATTCCGGTGCGCGGTGAACAAGGTGATACCAATGTGACGTTCAAAGACTACGGAATACTGCTCAAAGTTGCGCCAGAAGTCACCCATAGCGGCTTCATTCGCACCCGTATTGAAGTGGAAGTCAGCGATATTGACGAGTCAGTGAGTGTACTGGGAGTGCCCGGGTTTTCAGTGCGTAATGCCCGAACTCAAATGAACGGACCAAGCGGCCAGACGTTGCTTATTGCCGGATTGATCGATGAAAAACAATCCGAGGCGGTGAGCCAACTACCTGGACTTGGCAACCTGCCGGTCATTGGCAAATTATTTCAGTCGCGCCGATTTCAAAATGACGAAACCGAACTGGTGGTGTTAATCACCCCCCGAATTACCCGCGCTCAAACAACAACCAAAGCAAGCGCTGCGCCACGCGAGATCAAAGCCGAACCCGCCAGTCGCCAAGGCATTCGCGAGCCCACGCAAACAAAACCTCAAGCGCCCGCGTTACTCCCCCTGAGTGGAGGCTTTTAATGCAGCAAATCGCAATTACCCAAGGCGGCAATGAATCTGGCAAGGCCTCGCCAGCCGATCATTACCCACTGCACAGCGACGCCCGTGTGCTACTCGGCCATAGCCGGCGTTGCGACATACGGCTAAGCGCCAGCGGCGTTGCCCGAAAACATGCCGAAGTGCGCAAAACCCCGGACGGCATTTATATCCGTAGCCTTGGCAGCCGTTGTTTTTTGCAGCTCAACGGCGCGAACTGCCGGCAGGCCGGCCCGCTTACCCTGGGTGATGAGGTTCGAATTGGGCAAGCGCAACTGCATATTATTAACGCACCTACCCCGGATGCGCCCGCGCCAGCGCCCGCGCCAGCGCCAACCCGCGCACCAGAACCCAGCAATGAAACGGCGCAAGCACCCAGTCGCGTTCAGCCAGCGCAAATACCACCCAGCCAAACGTCGGCCGACAAACGGTCGGCGAGCGTTTCCGCTGCGCTCATCCGCCGTTTTCAAGAAGCGATTAGCGAGCGCTTAGATCTCTATCGCCGTGATGTATTACAGACCCTGTCGGCTGAGCAATTGCGGCAAGAAGCGCAGACTGCCGCCTGGGAACTCATTAACGAGGGAGTTATTGAACTAACCGAACCGGTGGATGCGGACCGCGTTGTCACAACCGTTGTTGCCGAAGCGGTCGGCCTTGGACCCATTGAGGCGTTAATGGAGGATCCCAGCATTAGTGAAGTCATGGTCAACGGCCATGAGCGAATTTACGTCGAACGCCATGGTCGGGTAGAAAAAACATCGCTAGCATTTAGCTCTGCCGCATCACTGAGTAGCGTGCTCGAGCGCATTGTCTCCCCGCTGGGTCGACGCTTGGATGAGGGCTCGCCGCTAGTCGATGCACGCTTGCCGGATGGCTCACGCGTCAACGCGATTATCCCGCCACTCGCGCTGCATGGGCCGGCTTTAACCATTCGACGTTTTGCCCAAAGTCGAATGTCACTGGATAAACTGCGTGAACTGGGCGCACTCAGTCAGGCCATGCAGGCCTTTTTGGTGATGTGCATCAGCCACCGCCGCAATATCCTCATCTCAGGCGGGACCGGCACCGGCAAAACCACGATTTTAAACGCGCTCTCCGCGCATATTGAGTCGTCGGAGCGAATCATCACCATTGAAGACTCCGCTGAACTCCAACTGGACCAGGATCATGTGGTTGCACTGGAGTCGCGCCCAGCCAATATCGAGGGCAGCGGCGCCATCCCCATTCGCGATTTAGTCCGCAATGCCTTGCGTATGCGCCCCGATCGCATTTTGGTAGGCGAATGCCGCGGCGGTGAGGCTTTGGATATGCTCCAAGCCATGAACACCGGCCACGATGGCTCGTTAACCACCGCCCATGCGAACTCACCGCGCGATGCACTCGCCCGGCTCGAGGTGATGACGCTCATGGCCGGTATGGAGCTGCCAGCACGCGCTATACGCGAGCAAATTAGCGCTGCCATCGATATCGTGGTCCAGCTCACTCGCTTTAGCGATGGCCGTCGGCGCATCACAGCAATCACTGAAGTGGCTGGCATGGAAGGCGAACAAGTGCTGCTCACCGAGATTTTCCGCTATCGCCGCCATGCCGCACTGAACGACGGTTGCCTTAGCGGCGAATTTGCAGCGAGCGGTCAAATACCGGCGTTTTATGAAGCCATGCGAGCAGAGGGTGAAACCCCTGACCTAGGCATTTTTCAAGGCAATGCGCTTACATAAACCCAAGCTGCAGGCGGGCGGTTTCAGACATACGCTCTTGGGTCCAAGGCGGCTCCCAAGTCAGCTCGACTTCGGCGGCTTGCACACCGCTAATTTGCTCGACCGCCGCGCGCACCATAATGGGCATTTGACCGGCGACCGGGCAAGCCGGTGAGGTCAGGGTCATCGTGACATCAACAAAGCCATCGGCATCCACGTCAATGGCGTAAATGAGCCCCAGCTCATACACATCAACCGGAATCTCCGGATCATAGACATGCTTTAGCGCTGTGATGATTTCATCGCGCAGAGCCTCGGGAGAAGGACGATCGCTCATAAGCGCTACTCCGCGACGACCTCGTCTTCATCGTTTAACGCCGCTTGCAGCGTGTGCCAGGCAAGCGTCGCGCATTTCACCCGCATAGGGTAAGCACGCACTCCGGCCAGCACGCCGAGCTTACCAAGCGATGCATCCGCCTGGGCGTTATCATCGGTCACTAACCGATGGAAGCGCTCGGATATTGCTCTCGCCTGCTCAATGCTATGACCTTTGAGTGACTCCGTCATAATCGATGCCGAGGCAGTGGAGATCGCACAGCCCTCACCCTGAAAGCCAATAGCTTCGATACAGCCATCGCCATTGGTTCGCAGCTGCACATGCACCTTGTCACCACACAACGGGTTATAGCCATTGGCTTGGTGGCTATGCGGGTCAACCGCATGAAAATTACGCGGGTGCTTGTTGTGATCGAGGATCACCTCTTGATAGAGCGCGCGAAGCTCGGTCATTACTGGCTCAACATCGCTTTCACCCGATGCAACCCGGATACCAGCGCATCGACATCGGCTTCGTCGTTATACAGCCCAAACGATGCGCGCGTGGTCGCCGGCACGGCAAAGCGCTCCATCAACGGCTGCGTGCAGTGATGCCCCGAACGCACTGCCACGCCTTCCATGTCCAAAATGGTACCAATGTCATGCGGGTGAATACCCTCTAGGACGAAAGAGATCACCCCGGTCTTATGCGGCGCAGTGCCGATCACTCGAAACCCCTCAATGGCCTCAAGCTGGGCGTTGGCATACGCGAGCAAGTGCTGTTCATGGGCCACGATTGGCTCACGGCCGACTGACTCGATGTACTCAAGCCCCGTGCCCATGGCAATAACACCGGCAATATTGGGCGTGCCCGCCTCAAATCGCTGCGGCGGGTCGGCATAGTCAGATTGAGCAAAGGTGACGTTGCGAATCATATCGCCACCGCCTTGGTAAGGTGGCATGGCTTGAAGATGCTCCAAACGCCCCCAAAGCACGCCAGCGCCGCTCGGGCCATACGTTTTGTGCGCCGAAAAGCAGTAGAAGTCAGCACCGAGTGCTTGCACATCGACCGGCATATGCGGTGCCGACTGCGCCCCGTCGACTAGCACCGGAATACCCTTAGCGTGCGCAAGCGCAATGATCTCGCTCACCGGATTAATGGTGCCTAGCGTGTTAGACACGTGCACCACGCTGACAAATCGCGTGCGCTCGCTAATTTGCTCGGCGAGCGTGGCCATATCCAGCTCGCCATTATCGAGCACCGGTGCAACCACCAACTTCGCTCCGGTGGCCTCGGCAACCAGCTGCCACGGCACAATATTGGCGTGATGCTCCATACCGGTGATCAAAATCTCATCGCCAGCAGACAGCTTGGGACGAACAAACGATTGGGCAACCAAATTAATGGCTTCAGTCGCCCCGCGCACAAAGACCACTTCGCGCTCATCCGGTGCGTTGATAAAACGCTTGACGATCTTACGCACCGCTTCATAACGCTGTGTGGACTGCTGCGAGAGGGCGTACACACCGCGGTGAATATTGGCGTAATAAGTCTCGTAGCACTCGCGCTCGGCATCAATAACGCATTGCGGCTTTTGGGCACTCGCTGCGCTATCTAAGAATGCCAATCGACGACCGTTCATCGGTCGCTGGAGCAGCGGAAAATCCGCACGCAAGCCAGCAACATCCAACCCGTGAGCGGCTGCAGAGGTATTGGCTACATCAAGACTCAAAGAATATCTCCAATATCGGCATCCTCCACACCCAGACGCCGCATTAACACGCGTCGGACATGGTCACGCACACCGCTGACCCGAAACATATCCACAATTTCGCCGGCAAAAGCCAGCGTCAACATGCCAGTGGCGCCTTCTACGCCAATACCTCGGGTGCGCAAATAAAATAAGGCCTCTTCGTCCAACTCACCCACCGTCGAGCCATGCGTGCATTTAACGTCATCGGCAAAGATCTCCAGTCGGGGATTGGAATGCGCAAAGGCGCGCTTACCCAACACCAGATTACGATTTTCTTGCACCGCGTCTGTTTTTTGCGCGCCTTCAAAGACTTTAACCAGCCCATCAAACACACTCTCTGAGCGGCCCTGCAAGATGCCTTTAAACCGCTGACGGCTATAGCAATTGGGCACCCGGTGGTTAAACCAAGTGTGAAAGTCTGTGAACTGCCGGCCTTCGGTTAGATAAATCCCGTTGCAATCAATCTCGCCATGCTCACCCTCTAGGTCAGCAATGAGATCCAAGCGCACCAGCCGACCGCCATCGCCCACGAACGCACCGCGCAGTGAGGCGTTGGCCGCTGAGGCCATATTGACCGTGCCCACATTCATTGTCGCGATCCCGTCTTCTTGCAAACGACTGTAATCGAGGATCGTGCCTTCGCCAGCCGATAACTCGCTCACCGGTACCACTAGCGCGCCGCTTTGCGGGTCACTAATAAAGCGCTCAACCACGCGCACCTCGGCAGCGGCTTCGGCCTCGACCACCAGCCGTGGATAGACCGCATGTTGATCGGCTTCAGCCGTGGCGATGTGGGTAACTACAATCGGCTTTTCTAGTCCGGTCCCGCGGGCAACATGGATATAAGCGCCATCGACAAAAAACGCTGTATTGAGCGCAGCAAAGGGATGCCCCGTAATATCGGCGCGCGCACCCAGTGATTTCACTAAACGCTCAGGCGCCTGGCCTTGGTACTCACTCAGCGGGGCAACACTCACCCCACTGGGCAAGCCAGCCAAATCAGACAGATCGGCGGCAAACCGCCCGTCAACAAACACGACCCGAAAGCACTCACCCAGCTCACCAAGGCGCTCAACAAGCTCAGCCGAGGCTGCCCCTTGCGTGCCAGCCACCGGGAAGTACTCCGCGGTAATGGGCTTGAGATTGGTTTTGCGCCAAGCCTCTTCGCGAGCGCCAGGAAATCCCCGTGCCTCAAACGCCCGGATACCCTGCTCATGCAGACTCTGCAGCCATTGCGGCGCGCGCTCGGCGCTGCCCTCAAAAGCTTCTAAGTAAACGCTACCTGCGTGCGCAACTGCTTCCATCGAAAAATCCCCTTTTGGCCGTTTTAGGCCACCGCCTCGTCAAAGCCTTCGTAGCCCTTTTGCTCAAGCTCTTTGGCCAATTCTTTCCCACCGGTTTTGACAATGCGTCCATCGACTAAAACATGCACAACATCCGGAACAATGTAGTCGAGCAAGCGCTGATAATGCGTAATGACTAGGAAAGCCCGATCGTTATCACGCATGGCATTGACCCCATCAGAAACCGTGCGTAGCGCGTCAATATCTAGGCCGGAGTCGGTTTCATCCAAAATGCCGAGCATAGGCTCAAGCACCGACATGTGAAAAATTTCGTTGCGCTTTTTCTCACCACCCGAGAAGCCTTCGTTGACCGGGCGCTGCAGCAGGCCCTCATCAAGCTTCACGCGCTTGGCACGCTCGCGCACCAGCTCGAGAAACTCCATGGCATCCATTTCGTCTTTGCCATGATGCTTGCGAATGGCATTGACCGCAGCTTTCAAGAAGTAGGTGTTGGAGACGCCAGGAATTTCCACCGGGTACTGAAAGCCCATAAACACGCCTTCACGGGCGCGGACTTCGGGATCCATTTCGAGCAAATCCTTACCGTTGAATAGGACTTCGCCCTCGGTGACCTCATAGGCTTCGTCACCCACTAGCGCCTTGGCAAGCGTGCTCTTACCCCCGCCATTCGGGCCCATAATGGCTTGGACCTTACCCGGCTCAATGGTGAGGTTGAGCCCTTTGAGAATTTCTGCCCCCTCCACGTTGACGTGCAGGTTGCGGATTTCAAGCAGCGCCATGTCTGACTCCTGGTTAAACGTTGCGTCAATAATTGTTAGTCAATGAATCGCCGGTTAAACCGGCGCTCGGCGGGCACTTAGCCCACCGAGTCTTCGAGTGTGATTTCCAATAGCTTCTGCGCCTCAACCGCAAACTCCATCGGCAATTCGCGAAAGACTTCCTTACAAAAGCCATTCACGATTAGCGAAACCGCATCCTCAGCCGAAATACCCCGCGATGTGCAGTAGAGGATTTGGTCCTCACCGATCTTTGAGGTGGTGGCCTCGTGCTCGAGCTGCGCGGTGGCGTTGTTGACGTCTAAGTACGGAAAGGTATGCGCCCCGCATTCAGAGCCCATGAGCATGGAGTCGCACTGCGAGTAATTACGCGCATCCTCAGCCGTTGGCGTAATGCGCACCAGACCGCGGTAGACCTGCTGGCCCTCTTGCGCGGAGATGCCTTTAGAGATGATCGTACTCCGGGTGTTTTTACCCATGTGGATCATCTTGGTCCCGGTGTCAGCTTGCTGGCGTAAGCGCGTGACTGCGACGCTGTAGAACTCGCCAACCGAATTGTCCCCGCGCATCACCACGCTAGGGTACTTCCAAGTAATGGCCGATCCAGTCTCAACCTGCGTCCACGAGATTTTTGAGTTATCCCCGGCACACAGGCCCCGTTTGGTGACAAAGTTGTAGACACCCCCTTTGCCTTGCGCGTTACCCGGATACCAGTTTTGCACTGTTGAGTACTTAATCTCGGCACTATCCAGCGCCACCAGTTCAACCACCGCGGCGTGCAGTTGGTTTTCGTCACGCATGGGCGCTGTGCAGCCCTCGAGGTAGGACACATAGCTGCTGTCTTCAGCGATAATCAGCGTGCGCTCAAACTGCCCGGTATTAGCGGCATTAATACGGAAATAGGTGGACAGCTCCATCGGGCAGCGAACGCCCTTGGGGATGTACACAAATGAGCCGTCCGTAAAGACCGCAGAGTTCAACGCCGCAAAGTAGTTGTCGTTACGCGGAATGATCGTCCCTAGGTACTGCTTGACCAGCTCGGGGTGATCTTGAACCGCCTCGGACATCGAGCAAAAGATGATGCCCTGTTCGGCGAGCTTAGCCTTATAAGAGGTGGCCACCGACACCGAATCAAACACCGCATCGACCGCCACGTTGGCTACACCGGCGAGCATCTCCTGCTCATACAGCGGGATGCCGAGCTTTTCGTAGGTCTCACGAATCTCCGGATCAATATCATCCAGGCTCTGCGGACGATCCTCGTCCCGCTTTGGCGCTGAGTAGTAGGATATCGCCTGAAAGTCTATCGGGTCGTAGTGAACGTACTGCCAATCGGGCTCAGGCATAGTCAGCCAATTGCGATAGGCCTCAAGCCGCCACTCAAGCAGCCACTCGGGCTCATTTTTCTTGGCCGAGATAAACCGAATGGTGTCTTCATTCAGACCCGGTTCAACCCGATCTTCTTCAACATTCGTAACAAATCCAGCTTCGTAGCCTTTTTCGTTAAATCGCTCAATGGTTTCAGTGCTCGCGGACATGACGCACTCCGGTAAATTCCAAGTGGTGGGTCTGACCAAGCTCAGAGCGGGTATCCGCCTGAGTCATCTCGGCCAACGAAATCGCTGATAAAGCTTTAAGAACCACATCATTAATGTGATTCCAAACGTTTGAGATATTGCAGTGATCGCCGTATTGGCAGGCTTCTTGCCCATCTTCAATACAGTCAGTCAGCGCAATCGGGCCTTCTAACACGGTAATAATTTCGGCAATGGAAATCGCCTCGGGGTTGCGCGCCAAGCCATAACCGCCCTTAGCGCCGCGATACGACACCAACAGGTCACTGCGTGCTAGGTGTTTAAGAATTTTGCTGACCACCGGCTGCGGCAAACCCCGCTTAGCCGCCAGCGAGGCGGCATTAAAACGCCCGCTTGGATCTCGCGCGATTAGCGTGAGAATGCCAATGCCGTAGTCGGTCTCGCGGTTCAACCTAATCATAAATTCATTGTAACCGAAAGAGGACTGCTTTGGTACATTTTAAACTAGCGTTTTGGGCGCAGATCCTCATCGGCACTGCCCGGGTCTTCTTCACCCGCCACCGAATGCCAATCCGTCGCGCTATTGTCAGTCGCCGGCGCATTATGCGCATTCAGTCGAACACCGGAAACGCTGGCCGCTAAGCCGCTAATGCGTGCCCAATCGCCGCTGGCTACCGCATCCGTTGGCGCAACCCAACTCCCTCCAACACATAAGACATTGGGTAGTGCCAGATAGGCCAAATAGTTTTGCAAACTGATGCCACCGGTCGGGCAAAAGCGCACTTGCGGGAATGGCCCGTTAAAAGCGCGCAGTGCATCAACACCGCCACTGCTTTGTGCCGGAAAAAATTTTAAATGCGTATAACCCGCTTCACCGGCGCGCATTAGCTCACTGGCACTAGAGATTCCGGGCAGCAAGGCCAGCTTGGTTTGCTCGGCAGCCTGCAACACCGAGTCAGTCGTGCCGGGGCTGACCAAAAATTGCGCACCGGCATCCAAAGCCGCTTGGGCTTGGTCAGCACGTACAACCGTACCGACACCGACAACGGCCTCAGGCACCGCTTTGGCCATTGCCTCGACCGCTGCCAATGCAGCCGGTGTGCGCAAGGTCACCTCCAGCACCGGTAGCCCACCGCTGACCAGCGCGCGCGCCAGGCCCACCGCATCAACCTCGGGATCAATCGCCAATACCGGAATCACTGGTGCTCGGCCCATCACAAATTCCATTGATATCGGCTTCATTGCTCACCCCCGGCACGAAGCCCAAAGGTTATGGCGCCGGTTTCAGCGCTGGTTGCGGCCGCGCGCATCCCGGCAAACATTTCCCGACCCATCCCGTGCTGTGGCTCGGTCGCGATGGGGTCTTCTTTGCGCGCCGCCCATTGCGCTTCGGGTACCTTGGCCATTAACACCCCAGCGTCGGCATCCACGCGAATGAGATCGCCTTCACGAATTCGCCCAATCGCACCGCCATCGACCCATTCTGGGCTTAAATGAATGGCGGCCAGCACCTTGCCTGAGGCACCCGACATCCGCCCATCAGTGACCAGCGCTACCCGTTGCCCGCGCGACTGCAAAACGCCTAACTCCGGAGTGAGCTTATGCAACTCGGGCATGCCGTTGGCCTGCGGGCCCTGACCGCGAACCACGCAAACAAAATCGCCGTTTAACTCACCGGCGCGAAAGGCCGCTAGAACGGCTTGTTGATCATCAAAAACCCGCGCTGGGGCCTCAACCACCCGGTTTTCTGGCTCCACCGCGGAGACTTTCACAACGGCCCGACCCAAATTGCCTTGCAAAACCCGCATCCCGCCGTCGGCACTAAAGGGCCGACTAACCGGACGCACCACGTCAAGATCACCCGATTGTTGTGGCGCGGGCTGCCAGTCCACACCGCCTTGCGCTAGCACCGGCTCTTGGGCATAGGCGTCCAATCCGTTGCCTGCAACCGTGAGCACATCGCCGTGCAATAAGCCGGCCGCCAGCAATTCGCTCACCAACAGCCCCATACCGCCCGCGGCATGAAAGTGGTTCACATCGGCTTGGCCGTTGGGGTAGATGCGTGTTAACAGCGGCACGACTTTGGATAACGCAGCAAAATCATCCCAGTTAATCTCAATACCGGCCGCCCGCGCGATCGCCACCAAATGAATGGTGTGGTTGGTGGAGCCACCCGTTGCCAACAACCCAACAATGCCGTTGACGATGGCACGCTCATCGATCACTCGGCCCACCGGGGTGAACTGATCGCCTCGGGCCGTGAGCTCGACGACGCGATGACCCGCCGCGATGGTTAATGCATCGCGCAGCGGCGTATTGGGATTAACGAAGGCCGCCCCCGGCAAGTGCAAGCCCATGACTTCCATGAGCATTTGGTTGCTATTGGCGGTGCCGTAAAACGTGCAGGTGCCCGGGCCATGATACGAACGCGATTCTGACTCAAGCAGTGCATCCCGACCGACTTTGCCTTCGGCATACAAACCGCGAATACGGGCTTTCTCGCCGTTGGACATGCCCGAGGTCATCGGCCCAGCTGGCACGAATATAAAGGGCAGATGCCCAAAGTGCAGCGCGCCGATGAGCAGCCCCGGCACAATTTTATCGCATACGCCCAGACAGACGGCGGCATCAAATGTGTTGTGGGACAGTGCCACCCCGGTCGCCATGGCAATAACATCGCGGCTCATGAGCGATAGCTCCATGCCCGGCTGGCCCTGGGTGACCCCATCACACATTGCCGGTACGCCGCCCGCGAACTGCGCGGTACCGCCCGCCTCACGTACGGCTTGTTTGAGCAATGCAGGAAAGCGCTCAAGCGGCTGGTGGGCTGAGAGCATGTCGTTATACGCCGAGACGATGCCCACATTGGGTTGGTGCAAACCTTTCAGCCGGGCTTTATCGTCATCCGGCGCGGCAGCGAACGCATGGGCGAGGTTGGTACACGAGAGACTGCCGCGCATTGGCCCGTCGTTCGCGGCTTGTTGCAACCGCTCGAGGTAGTCATCACGACCGGCAGCGCTGCGCTCGCGAATGGCTTGTGTAATACGGGCGACGGTGGTGTTAAGGGTGCTCATCCGGTTCTCCGCTGCCAGTGAAGTGCAATCAATGGCTTGATTTTACGCGCTTGTGCGCAACACTGCTTGCGTTGACCTTCTCCTTGGTGTCGTTGCACCGTATCCTTGAGTCAACGCAACAACCTAAACAGCGCCGGAGGTAGGGTGCAGGCACTTGAGCCGTTTGATCTGATTTTATTTGGCGCAACCGGGGATTTGTCGATGCGCAAACTCCTCCCGGCGCTCTATCGCCGGCACTGCGCCCAGCAACTCCCTGATAACGGTCGCATTGTCGCGACCGCGCGCAGTGAAATTGATCGCGAGACGTTCTTAGAGAATGTCTACAGCAACTTTGCGCAACGCCTCGACGCCGAAGAATTAACCCAAGATCACTGGCATAGCTTTGCAAAGCGGCTGCATTTTGTCTCGATCGATGCCACGCAACCCCGTGGATTTGAAGACCTCGCGCGCTGCCTTGCCGGGCGAGAACAGTGCACTCGGGTGTTTTTCTTGGCCGTGGCTCCTGCCCATTTTGTGGCGATATGTGAAAACCTCGAACAACAGCAATTGGTCACGAAGCGCTCCCGCGTGGTTTTAGAAAAGCCGCTCGGCCATGACCTGGCGTCTGCCCAATCGATTAGTGAGCGCATTGGCGCCATTTTTGCCGAGGATGCGATTTATCGAATCGATCATTACTTAGGCAAAGAAACCGTCCAAAACCTCATGGCGCTGCGCTTTGGCAATATGCTATTTGAGCCACTATGGCGCCGCGACTGGGTGCGTGATGTGCAAATTAGCGTCGCCGAGCAAGTGGGCGTGGCCGGGCGAGCCGATTTTTATGATCGCACCGGCGCCCTGCGCGACATGGTGCAAAATCATCTGCTACAACTGCTTTGTATTATTGCCATGGAGCCGCCCACCAGCATCGAGGCCGATGCGGTGCGCGATGAAAAACTCAAGGTACTGCGCGCGCTCAACGAACTCAGCGGGCAATCGGCGCTTCGCGATACGGTGCGCGGCCAGTATCGAGCTGGCGCCATTGCCGGCCAGCCCGTCATTGGCTATGCCGAAGAAAGCGGGGTCGAGCCAGGCAGCAAAACCGAAACCTTCGTTGCCATTCGTGCCGAGCTGGCCAATTGGCGCTGGGCTGGGGTGCCGTTTTATTTACGTACCGGCAAGCGCTTACAAGAGCGCAGCGCAGAAATCGTAGTGAATTTTCGCGACGTCCCGCATTCAATTTTTGATGTGACTTATGGCGCGGGCCACCCCAATCGCTTGGTCATCCAGCTGCAACCCGATGAAGGCGTGCGCTTGCACATGATGGCCAAATCGCCCGGGGATCGAATGCAGCTGCGCCCGGTGGCGCTCAACCTCGACTTTGCTGAAGCGTTCCAACAACGCCAGGCCGATGCCTATGAGCGGCTGTTAATGGATGTGCTACGCGGCCGGTTGACGTTGTTTATGCGCCGCGACGAACTCTATGCCGCCTGGTCGTGGATTGAACCGATTTTTACCGCTTGGCAAGAAGCCGGCGATGCGCCCAAACCCTATACCGCCGGCACTTGGGGTCCGGCCGCTTCCAGCGCCCTCCTCGGCCGTGATGGGGCCAGCTGGCATGAGGAGAGCTGGTGAGATCCCACGCCGTGATTGAGTCGGCCCAGCGCTTTAGTCGCCCTGAACAGGCAACGCGCGCGGTGGTCGAGCGAGTTTGTGGCGTCATTGAGCTCGCCGTTCAATCCCGCGGGCGGGCCAGTTTGCTCGTACCCGGGGGTAATACACCAATACCCATTTTTCAGGCTCTTGCTCAGTGCGATCTGCCCTGGGAGTCGGTCTATATCAGCCTAACCGACGAGCGCCGGGTCCCGATCACAGACCCCGACAGCAATGCAGCACTGGTCCAACGCCACTTAATCCAAGATCGCGCCGCGCGCGCGCATTTTTATCCCCTGCATCGCGACGCCATGGATGCCCGGGCCGATGAGGCCGCCTGCAGCGCAGCCTTGGGCATGCTGCCCAGGCCATTCGACGCCGTTATTTTGGGCATGGGCGAGGATGGCCACACCGCCTCGCTCTTTGCTGATGACCCCGCGCTTGGCGCAGCGCTTAACCTCACCACCGAAGCACGTTGTGCGGCAACGCGTGCGCCAACCCCCCCCTTTGAGCGACTCAGTTTAACGCTAGCGACATTGCTTGAGAGCCGCTGGATTGGACTGCCCATCCACGGGCTGGCCAAATGGCAAGTGCTTGAACAAGCCCTCGCTAGCCAAGACCCCTTGCGCTATCCGGTCGCCGCGCTGTTGGCCCAACAAAAAGTCCCCGTCCATGTCTACTGGTGTGCTTAACCCAACGCCCTGGCTATTGGCCGATATCGGCGCTACCAACGCCCGCCTTGGCGTCATGGCGCACGCCGATGCGCCGCTCACGCCAGTGGGGCACTGGCCCACAGACCAATTTGAAGATTTAACGGGTTTAGTAACAGCGGCACTCAACAGGCACCCTGAAATTAAACCAAAATCCCTAGCCTGCGCCATGGCAAGCCCCATTCGTGGCGATACGGTCACGCTCACCAATGCCGGCTGGACATTCTCAATTGAGGCCACGCGCCAGGCACTCAATCTTGATCGCTTGGTGGTAATCAACGACTGGGTGGCTCAGGGTTGGTTTGTCGCCAACGCGACTTCCGAGAGCCTGCACTGTTTGCACGCTGGCACGGCGAGCCGTGACGCGCCCCGCCTCGCCCTTGGGCCGGGCACCGGGCTTGGCAGCGCGCTGGTTACCCCATCGAACCCAACGGGATCAGTATTCTCAACCGAAGGCGGGCACATTAGTTTTGCGCCCACAACCGCGCGTGAGGCCGCCGTAGCAGCAGCCATCCAAGCTGCCTACGGGCATTGCAGCGCTGAGCGGCTCGCCTCGGGGCTAGGCATAGAAACACTCGATTCAGTGTTGCATCAGTTGGATGACCTACAGCCTCGTCATCGATCAGCCAAAGCCATTGCGCAGGCGGCCAAAAGCGCGGATGCCACCGCGCAAGAAGCCTTGGCGCTGTTTACCCAGGCATTGGGCAGCGTTGCCGGTGATCTTTCCTTGGCAACAGGGGCTCGAGGGGGAATCTTTTGGGGTGGCGGGCTAATTCCTGCGCTGGGCGAGCAGTTCGACGCCGCAGCGATGCGCGCGCGATTTTGCGCGAAGGGCCGATTCAGTGATTACCTAAGTGCGATCCCGCATTATCTGATAACTGACCCACACGCTGCATTGCGCGGTTTGAGTCGCTACCTGACGGCTTCGGCACACCAAGCGCGCATAAACTGACGCACCGCATGGGTATCATCACGCTCAGGTAAGCCCTCTAATGCGGCAGCAACCGCTTGCTCACCGGCTTTTTCGCGTACCCGCTGCATTAAAGCGCTAAAGAACTCACGGTCAAATTCCGGGTGACCCTGAATGGTGAGTGTTTGCCCCCGACGACTGGCATACCAAGGGCAATGCGCACTGGTAGCCAGACGCTCAAACCCCGGCGCAGGCTCGGTCACCTGATCTTGGTGCACTGCTAACAACGACAGCGATTCACCCGCTCGGCGGCCAGCAAAGTCGACCTCACATTCCACCGGATAAGCGCCTAAATTCCAGCCTTGCTCGGCACGCTCGGTGCGACCCCCTAGGGCGGAGTGCACTAACTGGTGGCCAAAACACACCCCAATTAGCGGCAACCCAGCGGCATCGACTTGACGAACAAACCCCTGCAACGGGGGCACCCAATCCGGTGCTTCGTGCACGCTTGCCCGGCTGCCAGTCACTAACCACGCATCGGCGGCATCGACTTGCGCGGGCCACTCGCCATCATGCACGCGATAACCCACCGTCGATAGCGAGGTCTTCGAATCGGCTGACCCAAGCAGTGTCTCAAACAGCGATAAGTACGACGGCCAGCGTGTACGAAGCTCCTCATGAAGGTCATCGCAGAGTAAAACGCCAACGCGAATTGCGGGAGAATCAGTTTTCATACCCGTTAGGATGCCACGCGCGTTGGCTTTGATCGACCCTGGCCTTAGCTTGGTAGCACCCCAATCAGGCTTAACCACAAGTAATGAAGCGGAAAAATCAGCGCGATACTGATGGCCGCAAAAGTTAGCGTAAACCGGGTCAGGACTCCCCACGGCACGCGCCCTAATTGCGCGCCAATGAGTATCGGCGGCGCCTGGTAAGGCAAAAAGTAGGTCGCGTAGGCGGCGGTTAGAATGGTGAGTA
The DNA here is from genome assembly GCA_913056315.1 of uncultured Ectothiorhodospiraceae bacterium. Taxonomy (GTDB): domain Bacteria; phylum Pseudomonadota; class Gammaproteobacteria; order Nitrococcales; family Nitrococcaceae; genus Spiribacter. The sequence goes on along the minus strand of CAJXMZ010000007.1, from coordinate 2,740 downwards.
CCGATTCAACTGGCCAGCCAGTCGCCGCGGCCAAGGTATCACCCAGCGGCACGCCAATCGCAGGCACGCCTGGCATTGCGGTGAGCACCGCTAGGCCCACCCCGCCAAGACTAATGAGCGCATAGTTTAATGCGCCTGAATCGGGGGCCAGCGGAAGATGCGGCAATAGCTGGGTAAACGCAGCCTCACCTATGCCCGAATACGCAAGCACCGCGCCAATGCCAAGCACCCCGCCCACCAGCAGTAATGGCCCAATGTCTAGTGCGGCGAACGGCCGCTCGGGCACCAAGCGTTGGCTGTTTAATAGCAAGTAACACGCCGCTGCAAGCGCAATCCATGCCGGACCCACCCCATGGACAAAGTCGGTGATCCACAGCCCAAGCGCAATCGCGAGCACCCAGGCCATACGTCGCTGGTCGATATTCATTGATGCTTGGGTTCTCGCACGCTGCTGGCCGGTGGGTATGCGATCGGGAAACCACCAAATCAGCAAACCCACCAAAAGCGCTGAGCGCACAACGCCTAGTACGGGAAAGTGCCACCCCAAGTATTCAAGGTAGCCAATTTCGATGCCGTGGATGGCTTGCATGGCACCCGACCAAACAACATTGGGGGTGTTGGATGGCAAGATCGCAAATGAGCCCACATGCGTGCCAAAAACGGTCGCTAAGACCAATGCGATACGCCCGTTACTGCGCTCTGCAAATCCGAGCTGATCAGCCACAGCCAAAGCAATCGGCACCAGCAACACCATCCGCCCCATGGCCCCGGGCATGAGAAAGGCAAACAACAGACCGACAAAAACCGACCCGGTTATTACGAGGGCATAGCGAGCTGGTAAGCGCGCGAGCAAAGCATCAGCAATCACCTGACCCAACCCGGTGTGCCGAATCCCCATCCCAATGATCAGCCCACCGAAAATGATCCAAAACGCGGTGGACGAAAAGCCAGCAAACACCACCTCAGGGGGCGCCACCGCAAAGAGCATTGCCGCTAAGAAAAACACTAACGCGGCAATGGGCTCGGCAACGACCCCGGTGGCAAACAGCGCAATGGCAATGAGCGCAACCGCACTGGTCACAGCGGTTCCAGCAGGCAGCCAAATGGGGGGAAACCACACGATAAACAAAGCCAACACACTGACTGCCGCCACAATAATGCGCTGTGTGTTTAGCTCGACATGCATGATTCCCACTCCGCGCTTTTCAACAGCGCAGATCATACGCCACTTGTATCAGCGCTCGCACACATCGCTCGCCCCAAGCCCTAGGAAAGCGCTACACTCTCGCTCACTTCGGGGGGAGATGCCTTGGCTCATGCAAGCGGTTTTTAATTTAGCGCTACCTTTTTTTGCGCTCATTTTTACGGGCTTTCTCGCCGCTCGCGCCAAAATGCTCGGCACCAGCACCGTGGGCGGGCTCAACACCTTTGTTTTTTACTTCGCACTGCCTGCGCTGTTGTTAATTGAGACTTATCAAGCCCCAGCCGTCACCGGGGCAGTGGCTGCACTGATGACTGGGTATTACGTACCGGGCATCGCATTATTTTTTATCACGGCGTTTATCGCTCGGCGCGCCATGCATTTGCGCCCGGCCGATGCGGCTATTCAGGGACTCGGCGCGGTTTTCTCCAATGTTGGGTTTATCGGGCTGCCGTTGATCATTCTGCTGTTCGGCAGTGAGGCGGCGCTGCCTGCGGTTCTGATCGTCATGGGCGATACCATTATTATGCTCGGGCTGGCCACGGCCATGATCGAAGCGGATTTGGGCACGGGTCGCAGCCGATTCGCCTTGTTTGGGCAAATTATCGGTGGTGTAGCGCGCAACCCCATTGTCATGGCCGGCGTTATTGGACTAAGCCTTAATCTACTCGCCGTGCCGGTTCCTGAACCGGTATTTCGCTATGGCAGCCTGCTCGCCGATGCCGCTGGCCCTTGCGCGCTTTTTGCCTTGGGCGCAACGCTTGCCGGACGCCCCATTAGCGAGGGCGCTGGCGAAACCGCTTGGCTTTGCTTACTCAAACTACTGATTCACCCATCGCTGGTTGCGATTATGGTGATTTGGGTAGTTGACCTACCGCCGGTATGGATTGCGGTGGCTATTTTGCAGGCCGCATTGCCCATCGCTGCCAATGTTTATGTACTGGCTCAACGCTACCAACGCCGACCCGAACAGGTCTCCACGGCGATATTCTTTTCAACCGCACTGGGCGTGCTAACGCTCACGCTGCTAATTAGCCTGCTTTATCCCATTTAAAACGGAACACCAATCTCAAACCCGATCATGTCAACGCCCGGGTTTGAATCATACAAACGCGCATTCGAGGTGTGCTGAGCACGCAGGCCAATAACTAGCGCATCGTTAGGGGCCCATGCCAAACCCACGTGGCTAGTGAACTGGAACGTACCGCCTAAATCTTTACCCCGAAATTCGTGCTCTGAGATCAGTGTTGGCTGAATCCCAATGCTCACGCGCCATGGTGCGCTTGGTGCTTGCCACTCCACCACCGGGCCAAACGCTAAAAAGTTAGCGTTGTCGTCCAGCCCGTCCCATTGCGCAACCGAAAGATCCCAGTGGGCTTGCCAAGGCGTATTGGGCGCCCAATTCAGCAGCTGGGTTTGCACCCACCGCGCCGGCCAACGGTAGTAAAGCTCAACACTATCAAAATCAGTGCTACTCGCTGTGCGTGTACCAAACTGCTGATCAGCGCTCGGCCCGTGGGGTTGCGCAACGGCAAAACC